>JANNJO010000008.1:0-3439 GCA_031395755.1 Acidobacteriota bacterium | reverse complement strand
CCGAACGCCACATCAGCGTTGTTGCCGGTGGTTTTGAAGGACGCTTCCTCCACCTGGAAGGAATTCAGATACAGGGCCGTGTTCCCTTGGCGGGCGGTCGTCGAATTGATCCCCTCGAATTCGAGGGTAGGCGTCAGTGTCACGCCATATGTAATGGTGCGTTGCCGGCTGGCCAGCTGGCTGTC
This sequence comes from Acidobacteriota bacterium, assembly GCA_031395755.1. Classification (GTDB taxonomy): domain Bacteria; phylum Acidobacteriota; class Vicinamibacteria; order Vicinamibacterales; family JAMQPK01; genus JAMQPK01. The sequence goes on along the minus strand of JANNJO010000008.1, from coordinate 3,254 downwards.
GCCGACGTCAGGGACTCCCGCCAAGCTGACGCCCGCCGCCAGCGGGAGCAGGTTCTGGATGCCCGACCCTAACGGGATGGATTCAAGACGCTCGAGTGTTATTGACGAGACGCCGGCGACACTCACCGTATCGACCACCGGGCTCTGCCCGCTGACTTCCACCGTCTCGGAGATGGTGCTCACCTTCATGGCCGCATCAATCCTGGCGGTGAAGCCGGCTGTGAGGCTGACGCCGTCGAAGGCGATGCTCTGAAAGCCCGGCAGCTCGAAGACGACGCGGTACATCCCCGGCGCGGGCGCGTCGCGCAGACGGTAGTTGCCCTCGGCATCGGTGACGGTCGTCACACTCGGCACCTGCAGCGCCGGACTCGTGGCCGTCACCGTCACACCCGGCAGGACGCCGCCGGTTTCGTCGGCGGCTTTTCCCATGATGTTGCCAAGGAAGCCCGCCTGTGCCCACGCCGCTTCAATCGCAAGACTGAACTGCAGCAGCACGACAGCCGCCATTGTTACCGTTAGTGATGTGGACTTCTTGAATCGAGCCATGAGGCAGCCTCGTTTCTTGTTCAACGTGTTCAGTTCAACATTTTCAAGTCGTCGACGATCTGCTCAACTCTGATTCCGGGAAGGCGGGCATTCCGAGGGGGTCTTCATGATAAACACGCCTCCTCCTGAGAGAATTCCAGATGAGAGAAGTCCAGCGTGTCGTTCACCACGGGCTGGCGATTCACGTCGTGGACCGACTCTCATTCACGCGGGCGGCATCTAAAGAAAAGTAGATTGTGGCTGGCAGGCTAGCAGCTTGAGGGGGGTTAGGCAAGGACTTCGGAGGAACGCTGACGGACGGCGAATATCGGCGGCAATCAGCGTCCTGCCGCTGCAGCGCGAGCTTCCGTTAGTCCCTCTCTAGCTGCCGTCGCGGTGGTATCGATGGCGAGCGCTTCGCTGAAGAGCTCGGCGGCTGCCGCCGGGTCTCCTCTCTCGAGGTAGAAATGGCCAAGATTGACGTACACGGAGGAGTCGCGAGGATTCAACTTCCTCGACGCTTCGAACGCCGCCCTGGCACACTCGTGAATCCCCAGCGACGCGCACACAACCCCGCGCAGATTCTGTCCCTTCGCGTGCCGCGGGTTCGCGCTCAAGAGCGGTCCGATCGCGCGCTCCGCATCGGCGGCGCGGCCCTGGAGAAACAAGGCGGCGGCCTGGTAGTAGCGCCCCTCCTCGCGCGCGGGAAATCGTCTGACCAGCTCATCGGCTATGGGCGCAAGCCTCGTGGCATCCCCCACGTCGGCGAAGATCGAGGCCAGTTGCTCGAGCGGCTCCGCACTTGCCGGATCGATCCGAGTCGCTTCAACGGCGACGGCGACAGCTTCGTCGGTTCTGCCAAGCGCCGCCAGAACGTGCGACAACTCCACCCTGGCCGGAGCGTTGTCCGGCTCGGTCGTCGCCAGCGCTTTCAACCACGTTGTTTCCTCGGCCTCAGTGCGCGCGCCAGCCGCGGCATCGGCCGAACCGCGCAGCGCCTCTGCCGCGCGGCTGTCGAGCGCAAGAGCACGGCGGAAACTCTCGTGCGCCATGCCAAACGCTGCGGCCCTCAGCCCCGCAACACCACGAGCCGTCCAGTCGCTTGCGTCCGCCCTCTTCATCGCCGTGGCAACGACGCCGGGCGGGACGGCGCGGGCACGAAGCGCGCGGAGGATGGACGCGTTGTCATCCGGCGGCGCGTACAGGGCGCGGACGGCCGTGAACTCGAGCGACATCCGATCGTCGGTTTGCAGAGCTGCGCCACTACCATACGAGGCCAGTTCGGCGGGTCCGCCCGCGAGGAGCGAGAGCAGCACAAACGGCGCGGCATCCGGCGCCACTCCGACATCGGCGAGCAGCGCCGGAACCGATCCCTTCCGCCATCGTTCGGGGATGCCCGCCACGCGCGATTCGATGGCATCCGCGGCCGTGCCAATCAAGAGGAGGTCACCATCCCCGACGAGCCACAGCGTCCCGTTCGGGAAGACGGAAGCGAACGTGCGCACGATCGATTGGAGATCCTGCTCGGCGATCTCGTAGGTGTGCGCCCACTGACAGAACACGCCTCCCGGCCGCAACCGTGCGCGCGCGGCGTCGAAGAACTCGCGGGTGAAGAGGGCGGCCACGCCGGCCATCCACGGGTTCGACGGCTCGGAGATGATGACGTCGTATTGCCGCGTCGATAACTGCAAGTGAGAGCGGCCGTCGCCGATGAGCAGGCGGACGCCCGGTCTCTTCAGCACCCCCCGGTTCTCGTGCTCGAAGTACGCAGACGCTTCGACGACCTCGGGCGAAATCTCGACGACATCGGCTCGTTGAACCTCGCCGGATGCGAACACGGCGTCTGCGGTGACGCCGCTGCCCAGGCCGATGACCAGGGCGTCGACGGGACTGTCGTGGAGCAACACCGGCAGCAGGCCAAGCAGCCGCTGCGTCAACATATCTCCAGCGTTTGAGGCATCGACTTTGCCGTCGATCGCCAGCGCGCGCGCTCCGCCCATTCGGCGCACGCTGACGGTTCCGGCCGCGCCCTCTTTGTAATACTCGAGCGTTCCCGCCCGGAGGCTCGCGTCGAGCACCTGCGAATCCAGGTTCCTCGAGTATTTGTACGCGCCGCTCGCGAGCAGCTGACGGTCCCAATCTGGAAGCGTGCCGAAGACTGTAGCGACTGCGGCAGTTAGTGCGAACGTGCCGATCAGCGCGCGTCTGCGGGTGTGTAGAAGAAGCGCCAGCATCGCGACCGTGATGCCGCCGATCGCACCAACCCTGCTGATTTCCACGAAGCTCGATTGCAGGCCCAAGTGCGGAATCAGCACAAACCCGGCGGACAGCGCGCCGGCTACCGCGCCGGTGGTGTTTGCCACGTACACGCGCGAGGTGTCCCTTCCGATCTCGGCCGTTTCAGGGGCCGCTGTTGCGACGGCCAGAACGAAGCTGGCGCCGAGGGCGATGCTGGTCGGAAGAAGAAGGATGGCCACGGCCGACGCCTGCAGGCCGATGAGCCACTCGAATCCTGTTCCAGCACTCACGTGAGACGCCACAAGCATCGGCAGGCGCGAGGCGGCAAACCATGCGGCCACCGGCGCAGAGACCGCGATGCAGACAAGCATCCCGCCGAGCCACAACGCGGGATCAGACACGCGACGCGCCAGACGGGTGCCGATGAACGAGCCGAGCGCAATGCCAGTGATAAAGGCGGTGGCCATTGTGGCAAACGCGTAGGTTGTCGG
>JANNJO010000491.1:0-4613 GCA_031395755.1 Acidobacteriota bacterium | reverse complement strand
CTTGCGTGCCTGGAATGGAATGAGCCCGGTGCCCGGATTGACGTACTCCTTGTGAATCCGCTCCGGCGTTTTCTCGGCGACCGCTTCGATTTCCATGCCGCCGTCCTGACTGGCCATGATGACAGGCCGCCCCGCGGCGCGATCGATCACGATGCCGAGATACAGCTCCCGCGCAATCGGGAGACCCTGCTCGATCAGCAGGCGGGAGACCGTGCGTCCTTCCGGGCCCGTCTGATGCGTGACGAGGTTCATCCCGTAGATTTGATTCGCGAGCTTGTCAGCTTCACCCGGGTTTGCGGCAAGCTTGACGCCGCCGCCCTTGCCACGGCCGCCCGCGTGAATCTGCGCTTTGACGACAACCGTGCCGCCGCCGAGCCGTTCCGCCGCCGCTTTTGCGTCCGATGCGGCAAAGACGGCTTCGCCCTGGGGGACCGGCACGCCGTACTTCGCAAGAATGTGTTTGGCTTGATACTCGTGAATTTTCATATGCGCGAAGCAGTGAATCGTATCGTTCGCCGTTTGTCTGCGTCAAGCAGTTGCGAATAGAATTCACCACATGACGACCCGACGGAGTCTCCTTGGCTCGCTGATCACGACCAAGGCGATCGTCGGGGTGACGGGAATCCTCCTCTTCGTGTATCTGATCCTGCACATCGCCGGCAACTTGATTGTGTTTCTCGGCCCCGAAATATTTAATACCTACTCGCATGCCCTCATCAGCAACCCGATCATCATTCCGGTGGAAATCGGCCTGGTCGCCGTCATTCTGATTCATCTGTTCAAGGCGGTCGGGATGACGCTGCAAAATCAGCGCGCCAGGCCGGCGAAGTACGCGAAAAAGGCATGGGCCGGCGGAACGAGCCAGAAAAGCCTCGCATCCTCGTCGATGATCGTGACAGGCCTCGCCCTGCTGATTTTCATTCCGATCCATGTCTGGATGTTCAAGTACGGCGCGCACTACGACTACGGCAACGGCGTCCGCGATCTCTACAGACTGGAAGTCGAGAATTTCAGCTCGCCGCTCGCGGTGGGCCTGTACATCCTCGCGATGGTGCTCGTCGGGCTGCACCTCTGGCACGGGGTCGGCAGCTCGTTCCAGTCGCTCGGCCTCAGCGGCCCACGCTTCACTCCGTTCATCCGAAAGGTCGGGAAGGTGTCTGCGGTGGTGATTGCCGGCGGATTCATTGTCATCACTCTCTGGGTATTCCTGGTGGGAGGCCGATCGTGACGCCGCTTCTTCTGGATTCGAAGATCCCGAGCGGCCCTCTTGCGGGCAAGTGGGATCGCCGGAAGTTCGAGAACAAGCTCGTCAACCCGGCGAATCGCCGCAAGTACGAGATCATCATCGTCGGCACGGGCCTGGCGGGATCATCGGCGGCCGCGGCGCTCGGCGAGCAGGGGTATCGCGTCAAGCTGTTCTGCATCCTGGACAGCCCCCGCCGCGCGCATAGTATTGCGGCCCAGGGCGGCATCAACGCCGCGAAGAACTACCGGAACGACGGCGACAGCATCTACCGGCTGTTCTACGACACCGTCAAGGGCGGCGACTATCGCGCGCGCGAGGCCAACGTGTACCGGCTCGCGCAGCTCAGCGTCGACATCATCGATCAGTGCGTGGCCACCGGCGTGCCCTTCGCGCGTGAATACGGCGGCCTGCTCGACAACCGGTCGTTCGGCGGCGCTCAGGTCTCGAGAACGTTCTACGCACGCGGCCAGACAGGGCAGCAGCTCCTTCTTGGGGCCTATCAGTCGATGCTGCGACAGGTTGATGCGGACAACGTCACGCTGTTCCCCCGCCGCGAAATGCTCGATCTCGTGCTGGTCGACGGCCGGGCTCGGGGCATCGTCGCCAGGAATCTGATTACGGGCGACCTCGAACGGCACGAGGGACAGGCGGTCCTGCTCTGCACGGGCGGGTACGGCACGGTCTACTACCTCTCCACCAATGCCGTGAACTCCAACGTGACCGCCGCGTGGCGCGCACATAAGCGCGGCGCGCTGTTCGCCAACCCGTGCTTCACCCAGATCCATCCGACCTGCATTCCCGTGAGTGGGGATCACCAGTCGAAGCTCACGCTCATGTCCGAGTCGCTCCGCAACGACGGACGCGTCTGGGTGCCGAAAAAGAAAGCCGACCAGCGGCCGCCCGATCAGATTCCGGAACCGGAGCGCGACTATTATCTGGAGCGCCGCTATCCAAGCTTTGGCAACCTGGTGCCGCGCGACGTCGCATCGCGGGCGGCCAAGCAGCAGTCTGACGAGGGCAACGGCGTCGGCGAAACCGGCTTGTCGGTGTACCTCGATTTCAAGGAGGCGAGCGAAACCGGCTTGTCGGTGTACCTCGATTTCAAGGAGGCGATCGAGCGGCTCGGTATCGACACGATCAAGGCGCGCTACGCCAACCTCTTCGAGATGTACGAACGCATCACGGCCGAAGATCCGTATAAAGTGCCGATGCGCATCTACCCCGCCATCCACTACACGATGGGCGGCTTGTGGGTCGACTACAACCTCGAGAGTACGATTCCCGGCCTGTTCGTGATGGGCGAAGCGAACTTCTCCGATCACGGTGCGAACCGCCTCGGCGCCAGCGCGCTGATGCAGGGTCTCGCAGACGGCTATTTCATCGCACCCTACACCGTGGCGAACTACCTCGCGGGCTCGACGCTCCCGAAGGTGGCGACCACCCACGATGCGTTCAACGACGCGGCCGCCAACGCGCAAGGGCGCATCGACACGGTGCTCGGCATCAAGGGGAAGCGGACGGTTCGCCATTTCCACCGGCAGCTCGGGCACATCATGTGGGACCACGTCGGCATGGCGCGCAATGAGGCCGGGCTGCGCGAAGCGGTGCAGAAGATTCGCGCGCTGCGCGACGAGTTCTGGCAGGACGTCATCGTGTCAGGCGAGAAGAGCAATCTGAACCCCATGCTCGACTACGCAGGCCGCGTAGCCGACTACATGGAGTTCGGGGAACTGCTGACGCTCGACGCGCTCCATCGCAACGAGTCGTGCGGGGGGCACTTCCGCGAGGAGTTCCAGACGCCCGACGGCGAAGCGCTTCGCGATGACGACCGCTACAGCTACGTCGCGGCATGGCAGTTCACCGGCGTCGGCTCGGAGCCGAAGCTCCACAAAGAGCCCCTCGTCTTCGACGAGGTTCATCCCTCGCAGAGGAGCTACAAGTAGGGCAGAGGGATGAGGGCAGAGGGCAGAAATGCCATCTGCTCTCTGCCCTCTGCTCTGTCGATTAGGAGACCAATGTCAGCGAAGACGATCACAGTAAATTTGCGGATCTGGCGGCAGCCGGCGACGGGTCAGGCCGGTCGCATGGTCGATTACGTCGCGAAGGACATCTCGACGGATATGTCGTTCCTGGAAATGCTGGACGTCGTGAACGAAGACCTCATCCGCACGGGGGAGGACGCGATCGCGTTCGACTCGGACTGCCGAGAAGGCATCTGCGGCGCGTGCGGCTGCGTCATCAACGGCATCCCCCACGGGCCGGACCCGGGCACGGCGACATGCCAGCTCCACATGCGGCGATTCACCGACGGCCAGACGATCACCATCGAGCCCTGGCGCGCGAAGGCCTTCCCCGTGTTGAAGGACTTAACGGTCGACCGCACGGCGTTTGACCGTATCGTCGCGGCCGGCGGCTACATTTCTGCCGGCGTGGGCGGCGCGAAGGACGCGAATAGCATCCTCATCTCGAAGGACATCTCCGACGAAGCTATGGATTCGGCGGCGTGCATCGGCTGCGGCGCCTGCGTGGCGGCCTGCAAGAACGCCGCAGCGCACCTCTTTACCGGCGCCAAGGTGACGCACCTGGCACTCCTCCCCCAGGGCGAGCCCGAACGCGAGCGCCGGGCGGTGCGGATGGTCGAGCAGATGGACGCCGAAGGCTTTGGAAACTGCTCGAACGAAGGGGAATGCGAAGCGGTCTGCCCCAAGCTGATTCCGATCTCGAATATCGCGAAGATGGTCCGGGAATACACGCGCGCGGTGTGGAAGGGTGCGGGCGCGGTGTGAAAGGGGCACCCTACATCTTTATTACGTCCGTGAGTTCCTTCACAGCCGCCGCGGACTTCATGAGGGCGGCTTGCTCCTCAGGCTCCAACTTGATCTCAATAATCTGTTCGACCCCCCGCGCGCCCAGCTTGACCGGCACGCCGAGGAACTGCCCCTTCACGCCGTACTCACCGTCGAGATAGACCGAGCACGGAAGGATCTTCTTCTTGTCCTTCAGAATCGCCTCGACCATTTCAGCCGCCGATTCTCCGGGCGCGTACCACGCGCTCGTGCCCACCAGTTTCGTAATTTCAGCGCCGCCCTCGGCTGTCCGCTTGCAGATCGCGTCGATCCGCTCCTTCGACAGCAGTTGCGTGATGGGAATTCCCGCCACGGTGGACAGCCGCGGCAGCGGCACCATCGTGTCGCCATGGCCGCCGAGCACGAACGCGTGGACGTTTTCGACGGAGACGTTCAATTCCTGGGCGATGAACGTGCGCATGCGGGCCGAATCGACGCCGAAGAAGGCCAACACCGGCTCCGCGCATGGCGCGCCCCTCGGCTCCGAGGAGATCGCCGCCACCCGCCAGGCGATCGGCTGG
>JANNJO010000486.1:0-2698 GCA_031395755.1 Acidobacteriota bacterium | reverse complement strand
GTCGGAGGGCTGTTGTTGTAGAACCGCCTCGCGAGCCCCACTCCGTACCGCTGGTCGTAGATCCACCGGTGACCAATCGCATGAGCGATGCCGAGATTCGAACGGCCCAGCACCTGGCCGCCGAGCGCGGTCGGGTGAATCACGATGCCGACGTCGGCCACGGAGAGAAACTCCGTGACCGTGTATTTTCCGGTTTCGATGTCGACTTCGACTTCAGCAAACGCGGCAGAGAAAGACCGAGTCGTTCCGTCGCGCTTGTAATTGTCCTTCGCAACACCCATGAGCCCCTGCCCGGCCAGAGCCGTCGCGGAGCGCGTTGTCATCGCATTGATGTCTTTGGGCAACTCGTGGCCGTCATACATGCCTCCGAGCTCGATGGCGCGCTTGGCCGCCTGCGCAAGCGTCATCCCGCGACCGCCGCCCTTGCGGTAGACGCGCTCGCCGCCCACTTCGTAGTCCTCGGGTCTCCCGCCGAGATCCCTGGCGGCGATCTGCTGCAGCTTGGTAATCGCATCGTTAGCGGCGGCATGCGCGGCGCGCGTCATCGCATGAATGGTCTGACTGCCGCCCGAGTTGCAGCTCCACGGCAGGTGCATCGACGTATCGCCCCAGATGACCTCGACTTTCTCCCATGGCATGCCGACCATCTCCGCCGCCACGCGCTGGCAGTCGGAGAACGATTCGGTGCCGAGATTGCCGATGCCGGTATGGACGCGCATGTGGCCGTCCGGCTTGATGATGAAGAGACCGTCGAAACCGACTGAGCCGCCGCTATAGGAGCTGATGCCGACGCCCACGCCGCGCACTTTCGAGCCCTTGCGCTGCACGCCAGCCGCGACACGTTCGTTCCAGTTGAACCGCGCCGCGCCCTTATCGAGCGCTTCCTTGATGAAACAGCTTGTCACGTAGCCGCGCGCGCCTTGAGCATTCGCCGGCCCGTACTTCGCCTTTCCTTCCGGCGCGTTCAGCTTGCGGATCGCCACCTGATCGATGCCCAGCCGGCGCGCCGCTTTGTTGACGATTTCATCCATAAACAGGCAACCTTGAAAGCCGCCCGGCTGGGTGAGCGCGCCGCGCGGCGGCGTGTTCGTGATCGCGGTGATGCCGCGGTAACGGAACGTTTCCGGCTGATACATCAAAGACGCGTACCCGCTCGCCGTATTGCCGTCGCCGCCGGGACCGAACGGGCCGCCTTCGGTCACGGTAAACATGTCCACCGCGGTCACGCGGCCTTCTTTCGTGAAACCCACCTTCAGGCGGCCGTGCATCGCCGGGCGCGCGCGACCGATCGCATGTTCCTCTTCACGGCTGATGCGCATCATCACCGGCGCGCCGCCGAGTTTCTTGGACAGCAGCGCGGGAATGATGTCGGTGATCGATCCGCCACCCTTCGAGCCATAGCCGCCGCCCGTGTATGCGTTCACGAGGACGATGTCTTCCGGCTTCAGGTCGAGCCAGCGCACGAACGAAAAGACCGCCTGCGCCACGCCCTGCGTGGAGTTGTGGATATGCAGCTTGCCGTTCTGCCAGTACGCCATCGCCGTCCGCGACTCGAGGCACTGATGGCTGACGTTCGCGCTCACGAATGTTTCGTCGAGGATCAGCGACGCCTTCTTGAAACCTTCTTCGACGTCGCCGAGCTTCCATTCGGGATCGGTGAACCTGGTCACCGGCAACCGGCCTTGCCTGAATTCCTCTACCTCAGCCTCGTTCCACTTCACGTCGATGGGCTCGGGAATGCCGGGCGGTTGCCCCTGGACGGGCACGGGCCGTTTCCAGACGTTGCCTTCAATGCGCGGATTCTGCGCGCCCGGCACCAGCGACGCCACGGGATCCACGTTGAACGGGAGCGGCTCCCACTTAATCTTGATGCGTTCGATCGCTTCGGCAGCAATGAACTCACTCACGGCGCACACGGCGAGCACCGGCTGACCTTGATACATTGCTTCGTTGGCGAGCGCCGTTTCGCTGCGAGGATTGGCCCTGATCACCGTACCGTTGTCGTTGATCTGATCTTTAGGCCCGGGCACATCGTCCCCGGTCAGAATGGCTTTCACACCCGGCATGGCGAGCGCGGCGCTCGCGTCGATGCTCTTGATCCGGGCGTGCGCGTACGGGCTCAACAGCAGCCGCGCAAACAGCATCCCTTCGGCGCGATAGTCTTCCGCGTACTTCGCGCGGCCTGTCACTTTTGCGTGCAGCTCCGGCGTCGAATAGTTCTCCCCGACGAGTTTCTTATCTGCCATATGAGCTCCTGTGATTTGGGCTCAACTTTGCCAGAGTTACCCCTTTCTGACAAGAGTTCCTTTACTGCGGGCGTCTGGTGGCACTTCCTTAAAAAAAGGCCCGCACGTGCCGGCACTTCGGGATTTCTCGGCAAGCCTTTACGGCTGGAAGCGACGTTCGAGGCCGACGGGGAGGCAGGCCAACCGGCGGGAGAAGAAGAGGCCACGGCTCTCGGCTGAGACTGAGACCACGAACTGCGCGATCCCAAGGAGGCTCGGTCGCGAATGGATCGAGGGGCGCTCAGAACTCGCAATTGCTTGCCCCTCGTAACTTGAGTAGATTTCTAGGAATTGGCTCCTCAGGCTGGATTCGAACCAGCAACCCTCCGGTTACCAGCGTAACGCAGGTGGTTGGGCTCGCGGGTTCTTCGTGCCGGTAGCTCGGATGAGAGCCTGTTGATATCGGGTGCTCG
>JANNJO010000479.1:0-21076 GCA_031395755.1 Acidobacteriota bacterium | reverse complement strand
TCGGCCGGCCGGAGGTCGATCAGGAGCGGCCTTTTTGGGAACGCGAGCTCGCGTGAGAGATCCTGTGGCGTCACGAGCAGCGACATCTTTCAGAAACTATATCTTAGCGTCGCGAGAAGATGGGAGTTGCGCCTGTACTGTCCTATGAAGTCGCGCTCGTCTCCGCCAATCGCCGTTCCCGCGAGCGTCCAGCGCCAGTGCGCGTCGATGGCCTCGGAATACTGCCCCTTCAACCACACGCCGTCGAGATTCTGCCGAACGGCCGCTTCGAATACCACGTCGCGCGTGGGTCCGAGCGTGTATCCGGCGCGGCCCAGGAACGCGCGCGTCAGGCCGCGGTCCGGCGCGAAGTCGAACGCCGAACGCCGTGCGGTGACGATTTCGCCGGCGTACCCGCCCACCAGGCTCAACTCCCCGGACTGCCGTTCCAATTGAACCACATACAGAAGGAGATCATCCGCGGTCGCGCTGCTCGTCTGCAGCCACGCAGCCTCGCCCTTCACTGTGAACCACCTCAACGGCACAGCCGCATCGCCTCCGGCCATCCGCAGCGGCGCATACGATCGCCGCAGTGCGACGAGCGGCTGTCCCGACAGCGGCTGTGTCGTAAATTGCGGCAGGTGATTGAACCCGTCGAAATACGACAACGAGAGCTCGTACCCGGATCCGCGGGCGTTCCAGCGAGCGCCATATTGCGAGCGACGCGGAAATGCCGGCCCGAGATCGACGAAGCCAGTGGAACCCAGCGTCTGAGGCGTCGCTGCCGCCCACCGCCGCCCGGCCAGGGGAATACGGCTGGGGGTAAACACCGGTACCCAGGCCACGTCTATCGAGTGCGAGCCGCGTTCGTACTGAACGCGCGCGCCCGTCACCGCCAGAAACTCATCGTCTGTGACTTCGAGAAAATCTCTCGGAGCGAAGCGGTCGGTGGGGTTGAGAATATCCGCCTTTCCCCAGCGGATGAACTGCTTGCCGAGGTCCACGGCGACCGGTCCTCGTCGCAGCGTGGCAGCCGCGTGACGGACTGAGAATGCCGGACGCCGGACGCTGCGATCGCGGACATCGACGCGCCAGGCTCGCTCGACCAGCTCGAGGTTATCGATGCGCGCGTCGCCCGACCCGGACACCGTCAGCCATGATGTGGCCTTGTACGCCGGCTCGAAGCGGAACCGACCCTCGACGGCCACGCGGTCGGCGTCCTGCGGCGTGGTCTGTGGATACGCAGCCGACTGAAGTTCCCCGAAGCCGCGATACGTGAACTCCTGCGCGCCCGCGGGGTGAGCGACGGCAAGCGCGACGAGGACCACTCGCACCTGTCGCACCCATCGCACCTTACGCACCCGTCGCACCCATGACACAACGCACCTATAGAGGATTTCGTAATGCCTGCAAGGTGAAATCCTCTTCCTTGAGCGGCACGTTGTACTCGAGCTTCTAGAGCGTCAGAATGGTCCGGCTCTTCCGCCGCAGATCGCTCATCTCCAGGCGGCGTCCCGCCCAGATGCCCTGCACCTGCGTGAACTCGCTGTACTTCAATCGGCGGACGACCACAGTCCTGGTGAAGCTCTCGACCTGCGCAAACGCGTAGTTGTCCTTGCGAATCCACACTTCGGACTTCGTGTATTGCGAGATCTTCTTCTGCGACGGCACCGACTCGATGCGCCAGCACGGCGCTCCATCGATCGGCTGCTCGCCAAGAAGACGGTACTCGTACTGATTGACGTCGCGCTCTTCGAGGTCTTCGAAGCTGAAGTCGGTGCCGAAGAATCTGGTCGATCGATCCTGCAGGGCAATCCGCCGCTCGCGCTGAAGGGCCGGCGTCCACATCCACTGGTCCGACGCGCGATCGGGGTGGTTGACGATGAGCAGCGCCACGCCTTTCACCTCGGGCGGCGCAAGAAACCGAAGAACCGCCTTGCTCGTGCCGTGCGAGCCGAGCCGCATGAAGGTCCAGCGCTTGTCGGCGACCTTGCCCCTCGCGTCTAGCACCTGCAGCAATCCTTCGTACCGCTGCGACTTCGCCTCGGATCGCCGCTGTGCCTCGGCCACGATCTGCCGCGCATCGTTCTGGGCGCTGACGACGCCGGCGAACAGCAGCATCGCGAGCAACAGGGCGACCATTGACCATCGACTATTCATATTCGAGCGCCTCTACCAGCGACATGCGAACCGCCGACTCCGCCGGCCACAACGCAGACAGCAGCGCCGCGCAGAGAATCGTCGGCAGCAGCACGAGCGCAATCCCGACGGGGAATCTGTACGGCAGGTACATCCCGGACAGGTCGCGCCCCGTAATCTGCAGCAGAAAGTACAGATTGGCGGCGCCGAACAGCACCCCGAGCGCCAGCCCGACGAGTCCGATGGACACAGCCTCCATCCAGACAGTCTGCCGGATTTGCCGACGGAATCCGCCGACCGCGCGCAGCACCCCGAGCTCGCGCTTCCGATCGATGATGGACACGGTGAGCGTGTTGACGATGCCGAGAATGGCGACGAGCACCGCGATGAACACCTGGCTGTATGTGAGCTGCAGCCACTGATCCGTGAGCTGCAGGATCCAGCGCCGGACCTCGGCGTTCGTGAGGACGAGCAAACGCGGCTGATCGGTCCCGACCCGCTCGAGAATCCGCCTCCTCACGTCCATCGGATCGCTGCCGGGATTCACATACACCCGGAACACATTCACGGTGTCGTCGCCCCAGTGACGATCGTAGACGGCGCGGTCGATCACGACGGCTCCCTGCTGATCGGACCAGTCCATCATGATCCCGACAATCGGCAGGCTCACCATGCCGGCAGGGCTGGCGAGATCGACGATGTCGCCCAGCCCCATCCTCTGGAGTCTGGCGAAGTTGTCCGACACAATCACGCCCCGTCCGGCTCCCGCCAGGGCATACATCCCTCGAGGGTCCTCGGTCACCGTCTGACGCCGCCCCCGCCGCTCGAAGCTTCCCGTGTCGATCACGATCAGCATCACGGGCGTGCCGCGGACGTTCAGTCGCAGGCTCCGCACCGCTTGAACTTCGGCAACGCCTGGCACGGCGGAGATTTCCGGGCCGAGCGCCACCGGAAATCGGAACGTCCGGTCCGACAGGTTCTGCGAGCCGGCGACGAACAGATCGGGGTTCAGCGCGGTGTTCATCCAGTCCACGATCGAGTTGTAGCTCTCGCGGCCGACGCCGCCGAGACCGATGACCTGGCCGAGCGACAGCATGAGGGCGGCGACGGCGCCAGACGTCCGCCGCGGCGACTGAATCAGGCTGTCGGCCGCAAGCGCGCCCTCCACAGGACGGAGCCATTTGAGGACGGGCCGAAGGGCCCGCGCGAACCAGAGCGAAACCGTGGGAACGAGCAGCAGGGCCGCCACGATGATCGACACGTAGCCGGCGTAGAACCAGAGGGATCTCCCGATCCACAGGAAGACGAGCGCAACAACCATCAACACGGTGGCGCCCAGTCGGCGTGCCCTGTTCTCTCCTGCCGTCAGAACCTGGTACTTGCCCTTCTGCAGCGCCTGGACGGGATCGACGCGCGAGGCGCTCCGCGCCGGCAGCCACGCCGTGATCATGCTCGTGATCACTCCAATCGCCATCGCCGTGGCAAGAAGCCTCGGGTCGGCCGACACTTCATCGGCCCGCTCGGCGACGCCGTAAATGCCCTCGAGCATGCTGGAGATCGAGCCCACCATGCCTCGGGCCATCACGATGCCGAGCGCGATGCCTGCCGCCGATCCGAGCACACCGCTGACGGCACTCTCGATGAGGAAGACATTTCTGATTTGCCGCCGCGGCGCTCCCAGCGCGCGAAGAATACCGATCTCCGATCGCCGCTGAGTGACGGCAATCGAAAACGAGTTGTAGATGATGAACATCCCGATGAAGAGCGCGAACACGCTCGACACGTTCATCGTGATCGCGTACACCGCCAGCGTCGACTCGAGCTGCTGCCCTCGGGAAGCCGGAGCGTCGACGTCAAATCCGACGCCCAGCGCCTTTCGAATGGCCGCGCGGCCTGCGTCGACCGCCACGCCTTCCTTCAGCTTGAGATCGATGCGATCGAAACGGCGGCCGCGGCCGAACACCTGCTGCGCCGCATAGATATCCATCACCGCCAGGTTGCCACCGAAGGCGCTGGTGAGACCTCCCGACCGCATGATGCCCCGCACCGTAAACGCCTTATCCCCCACCATCGTCGACAGCGTCAGCCGGCTGCCGACCGAGAGTGCGTTCCTCTCAGCGAACTCCCTGGTGATGATGATGGAATCCGGCTGCGCGAGAAAAACGAGGGGATCGTCGATCACGGCTTCGTCACCGCTCTCGAGGTCGTAATCCCGCATGCTGCGATCGCCGGTCATGTCGACGCCGAGGATCAGGATGTTGCCCTGTCCCGCCAGGTTCGTGCCAGCCGGCGCCTCGATGACCGGCACCGCCGCCTGCACGTCGGCTATGCCCTGGACGCGCTCGAGCACGTCCTCGGTGAACCCTGCTTCGCCGGCTGTGATCTGCAGCTGGGCAGACCCGGCGATCCGATCGACCGTACGCTCGAACGCGAAGAACACCGCCTCGTTCGCCGTGTGCATTGCGACGAACACAGCGACGCCGAGCACGATGCCGACGACGGTCAGCAGCGAGCGCACGGCGTGCTTTCGCAGATACGGCCAGCTGATCAATCGGAGTAAGCGCATGGCCGCCCTATCGCCTCACGTCCCCAACGATCTTTCCGTCGCGGATGGTGATCGTCCGCTGGCAGGTCTGGGCCACGCTCATGTCGTGGGTGACGATGAGAATCGTGGAGCCGAGCGTGACGTGCAGATCGCTGATGAGCCGCAGAATGTCCGCGCCGGTCTGCGTGTCAAGATTGCCCGTGGGCTCATCGGCGAGGAGAATCGGCGGATAGATAGACAGCGCCCTCGCAATCGCCACGCGCTGACGCTCGCCGCCGGACAGCTCATCGGGAAGGTGATCGAGGCGCGCGCTCAGCTTCACGAGCCCGAGGAGCTCCCGCGCCCGCTCTTCGATCTTCTTGCGGGGCCAGCCGCGCAAGTGCAGCGGCAACGCGACGTTCTCGAGGCACGACAGGCTCGGCAGCAGGTTGAAGAACTGAAAGATGAACCCGAGTTTATCCCGCCGAACGGCGGTCAGCCCGTCGTCGGTGAGGCCGTCGAGACGCTGCCCATCGAGCGTGATGGCGCCGGCGGTGGGCCGATCGAGGCCGCCGATCAGGTTCAGCAGCGTGGATTTGCCGGAGCCCGACGGTCCGACGATCGAGACCAGCTCGCCGGTGGGAATCTCGAGGTTGATGTCTTCGAGTGCGGTGACGCGGCGGCGGCCTTCGAAATATTTGGACACGTGATCGAGAACGATCATGGCCGCGACAGCTGGCGCCCCTCGTATTCCTCGATGCGCGCGCGAGCCCAGTCGGGCACCGGCATCGGCTTCGCCGACGGGTAGTCATATGCGACCATCACGGCTTTACCTTTTGCGACGGCCTCGCCGCGCTCGTCGAGCATCTCGTAATCGAGCGACATGCTGGTCCGACCGATCCTGGTCGTTCCGATCCAGATGTCGAGGCGCTCGCCCGGTCGCACCGGCCGGATGAAGTCGCACTCCGCCCGCGCGAGGATCAACCCGGGGAGACGATCGTGCGGAAAGTCGCCGGTCAGCTCGCGCCAGTACGCCCATCGTGCTTCTTCCATATAGGTGAAGAACACGGCATTGTTGACGTGACCCAGCAGATCGCAGTCGCGGAATCGCGATCGAAGCTGATGACGATATCGGAATGCGGGCATACCTCAGATTAGTGTAGTCTGACGCCGTGTCCGAATTCACACCAGACGAGCAGCGGGCGCTCGCGCCGTACTTTTCAAACCTCACCGGACCCGTCTTCGCGCTGACCAACCTGCCCGACACGGTCAAGGGCGCGTTGTTCTCGCGATATTCCCGTTCGGCCAAGTCGCTGCGGCGATTATTTCTCGACGAGTTTCTCGGCGACCTTCGAGGCCGCGCGGTGTCGGACAGCCAGGTTGGCGTCGCGCGGGCTGAAAAGCTCTACGCCAAAGTGTTCTCCGAGTACGGCGACGACTCTGTCGCGCAGCTTGGCGGCGTTCATCTGGCCTGCGAGGGCGTGTCGAACGTTCTGACGAAAGTGCTCGAGTGGGGCCGCCTGATGGCGTACCTCGAGCAATCGACGCGGTACGTTCCGTATACCGATCGCCCAGGCGGGCTCTGGAAGTACTGCGTGCCGACGGAGCTCGAAGGGACACCGCTGCGTGCGCGCTACCAGGCCACGCTCGATCGCACGTTCGAGATCTACGCGCGATGGATCGAGCCTATGCAGGAGCATTTCCGCGCGCGCTTTCCGAAGGAACCGTCGGACAGCGACGGCGTGTATCGCGCCGCGATTCGCGCCAAGGCGCTCGACACGCTTCGCGGCCTGCTGCCGGCTGCCGTGCAGTCGAACATGGGCCTCTTCGGCACCGGCCAGGCGTACGAATCCTTGCTGCTGCGCATGCGCGCCAACCCGCTCGCCGAGTCTCAGCATTACGCGGGCATGATTCTGACCGAGCTCCGGAAAGTGATCCCCGCGTTCCTGACGAGAGTGGACCAACCGGATCGCGGCGGCGCCTGGACGCGGTATCTTGCGTCGACGAGCGCCGCGATCCACAGCGTCGCGAACGAGTTGCTTACCGACGTGGAGCGCGAGACGCGGCCCGAAGTGACGCTGACGGACTTCGATCCTGACGGTGAAATCAAAGTGGTCGCCGCGGCGCTGTATGCCGCCTCGGACCTCCCGGACGATCAGCTGTTCGCCGTTGCGCGCAGGATGCCGGCTGGCGATCGCGCGAATGTTCTGCGCGCCTACGTCGGCGAGCGTGCGAACCGCCGCCACAAGCCGGGCAGGGCGTTCGAGCGGACAACGTATCGTTTCGACGTCCTCGCCGACTACGGCGCGTTCCGCGATCTCCAGCGGCACCGCCTGCTGACGCTCGAGTGGCAGCCCCTCGGCGCCCTCCACGGCTATGTGGAGCCCGATGCCATTGAAACGGCCGGCGCGCACAAGGACTGGACCGAGGTGATGGATGCCTCAGCCGGGCTGTCCGACTCGCTGCATGCGGCCGGCTTATCAGGGGTCGCGCCGTACGCCGTCTCGATGGCGTATCGCATCCGGTTCTACATGGATATGAACGCGCGAGAGGCGATGCACCTGATCGAGCTGCGCACGGCGCCGCAGGGACATCCCGCCTATCGCAGAATCTGCCAGGCCATGCACACGCTGATCGGCGACCAGGCCGGCCACCACGCCATTGCGGCGGCGATGAAGTACGCGGACCACTCAGCCGTTGAGCTGGAGCGGCTGAAAGCCGAGCGCGCGGCCGAGAAAAAGCGCGAGCGATCCCCGCTTCAGAATTGACTCGTCGTGACCGAACTGCGCCGCGAGCTCGGACGCTGGGACCTGACGGCGATCGGCATCAACCAGGTCATAGGCGGGGCCGTCTTCGCCATTCCCGCCGCGGTTGCCGCGCTGGTCGGGGGCTGGAGCCCCCTCCTGATCGTCGCCGTGGGAAGTGCGTCGCTGCTGATCGCGGCGACCTTCGCTGAAGTCAGCAGCCGCTTCGATGCGACCGGCGGGCCGTACCTCTACACCCGCGCCGCCTTCGGCCGCTTCGCCGCGTTCGAAGTCGGCTGGATGCAGTGGTTCACGCGCGTCGCGAGCTGGGCCTCAATAATCAGCGTCCTCGTGGCCGCGCTCGGCTACTACTGGCCCACTGTGACAACGGGGCCGACACGCACGGCCCTGCTGTGCGCGATCATCGCCACGCTCGCGCTCATCAACGTCGCAGGGATCCGCCAGAGCGCCTGGGTCGTCAATGCGTTGACGATCGGCAAGCTGGTCCCGCTTGCGCTCTTCATCGCGTTGGGCCTGCACGCAATCGATGCGACCGCTCTGCACCTCGGCCCCGTGCCCGGCGTGACGGACCTGTCGACGACCGCGCTCCTGCTCATCTTTGCGTTCGGCGGCTACGAGGTGATTCCGATTCCCGCCGGGGAATCAAAGGATCCGAGGCGGGCCGTCCCCTTCGCGCTGATCATGACAATCGTGCTGGTGACCGTGATCCTGACGCTCGTGCAGGTCGTAGCGCTCGGAACGCTTCCCGATCTCGCGAGCTCCAAAACGCCGCTGGCGGATGCGTCCGCCCGGATCATGGGCGCCACGGGCGCGGCCGTCATCACGCTCGGCGCGGTCCTGTCCACGCTCGGCAACAACATGGGGCAGGCGCTGTCGGGCTCGCGCAGTCTGTTCGCACTCGCGGAGCAGGGGGACGTGCCGCGCCCCTTCGCGAAGGTCAGCCCGAGGTTCGGCACGCCCGTCGTGGCGATTCTCTTCACGGCCGGGGTGTCGCTCGTGCTCGCGACGACTGGATCATTTGTCACGATGGCCACGACGAGCGCCGTCAGCCGACTCGTGGTCTACGTCGCGACGTGCGCGGCCGCGCTGCGGCTGCGCAGCCCCCGCTTCGCGCGCACGGTACCTGCGCCGGCGATGCGGGTGCCGTTCGGGCCGGTGATTCCGCTGCTGGCGATCGCGATCGCGCTGGCGATCCTGGCCGGCGCGACGCCGACGCAGTTGAGGGCCGGCGGGTACGCGCTCGCGGCGGGCGCCGTGTTGTTCGTCATCGCTGGCGCGCCTTGGAGAAAACCAGCGTCATGAAGTTCGCGATCCTCGGATCCGGGGCGGTTGGCGGGTACTACGGGGCGCGGCTCGCACGGGCCGGCCATGACGTGACGTTCATCGCGCGCGGCGCGCACCTGGCGGCGATCCGCGAGCGCGGCCTCGAGATCAGGAGTCCGGCGCTCGGCGACTTCATCGCGAAGGGCCGCGCGGAAGAGGACACGTCGCGCGTCGGCCCCGTCGACCTCGTCCTGTTCGCGGTCAAGACCTACGACAATCCCACCGCGCTCCCGCTGATTCGGCCGATGCTCGGCGACGACACGGTCGTCCTGAGTTTGCAGAACGGCGTCGACAGTCCCGGCGAGGTGGCCGCGGTGGCGGGGGAGGACCGCACGCTCGGCGGGACGACGTACATCGCGACGGCGCTCGAATCGCCGGGCCTGATCGTCCAGACCGGCGCGCACCGCCGACTCGTCTTCGGCGAGGCGTTCGGCGCGCTGCCGCGCCTCACCGACAGGGTGAAACGGATCCACGAGGCGCTGGCAGGCTCGGACATCCAGGCCGACGCGGTCGGCGACGGCCGCGTGCCCATCTGGGAGAAGTTCGTGCTCCTCGCCTCCCTCGCCGGCTTCACAGGGGCGGCGAGGCTCCCCATTGGTCCCCTGTGGGCCGACCCCTTCACGAAGGCGCGGTTCATGGCCGGCTGCCGCGAGATCGAAGCCGTCGCGCGCGCCGAGGGTGTCCTCGTCGCCATCGACGTCGTCGATCGCATCGTTCCCTACATCGACGCCCTCCCCGGCTCGATGCGCTCGTCGCTGTTGATCGATCTCCAGGCCGGAAAACGGATCGAAGTCGAAGCGCTCCAGGGATCCGTCGTCCGCCGCGCCGCGAAGCTGGGCGTGTCCGTCCCCATCATGTCGACGCTGTACGCCGTCCTGAAACCTCACGCCGAAGGCGCTCGCCGTTCGTGACTGTTCGCTTGCACGAGAACGAACTACACATCAGAGTTGGTCTCCTGGGGAAAGACGCTCGATGGGAAGAAGCTGAGATCCGGAAGAACAGCGGAGCGCATCTCATCGGTGAGTGAGAAAGTTCCCACCAATTCGTACGCAGATTCTGCCAACTTGTAAAGCTCGATCGTCTCGCCGACAGGATCGACAATCCAGTATTCGAGGACTCCGTACTGCTGAAACATTCGCATCTTTCGGCCGCGATCGTTCGAGGCGGTCGGCGGAGACAAGACCTCCACCGCCAGGTCTGGTGAACGCCGGATAGGTGCGTCCAAGCTCACCGTACGCAGACTTTCGGCCGTGAAGAACACGATGTCGGGTTGCACGACGTCGTACTCGGAACACACGATATCGATGGGGCTCGCCACGGCGAGGCCGCCTGTCTTGGAGGCGTAATCGTCGAAGTTTCGCCAGAGGCGTAGAGCGACAACTTGATGTCGCAGTATTGGAGATGGGACCACGAAGACCTCGCCGTCGTACAACTCGTACCGGCGCCCGTCCTCTGGCATCTGCGCGAGGTCGTCGTAACCCACTCGTCGCCTCTGCACTTCCATCGGAGCCATCTTAGCAGCGTCATAGGCGAACTTTGTTGCGAATGCCGGTGCCGTCTCTGCAATCTCAACGGAGGAAAAAACCTCTCTTTCTAACGGCCGACAAGAAATACCGCGGCCAAACAATCCGCGCGGGCGTCGTCTACACGCGCGTCGGGGACACAAATGTGCCAACGCAAGAGGCGGCGAGTGAATCCGCAATGGAACTCGCTTGGCGTGAACGGTTTGGTCTGGGCATGTCGCCCCTCCGTCGAGCCTTTAGGGTTCTTGAGGACCCCGACCGTTGGGAAAAGGTGGGCGGTGAGTCCTACCTCTACAACAAAGACTTCCCTCAGATCACTGTCGTCGCTTCACCCATCGAGCGATCTGTTCATGAGCAAGTCACTACGAATGGGTATCTGCAACCGGCTCGTGCCGATGTTCTGCGGAGCGGGCGATGGATACTCGAAAAACACGTCGCCCGCGAGCAGAACGTCGGCACGAGCCGGTTCATACCGATCGGCTTCCCGCAAGGTCACGGGGCGCACAGTCCGGCTGAAGCCGGACACTACGTACTCGAATCAGTCCCGGTCCTTCGACCAGTAGCGCGCGTATTCTTCGAGGAACGCGAGCGACTCGAAGGTGCGCATGCGGTCGAGGAACAGCACGCCGTCGAGGTGATCGGTCTCGTGCTGAATCACGCGGGCCGGAAAGCCGTGCGAAGTCACGTCAATTTTGCCGCCGTGGCGGTCCATCGCGGTCACTTGAACTTCCCGCACGCGCGACACCCGGCCGCGCAGGTCGGGAATGCTCAGGCAGCCCTCCCAGTCTTCGACCACATCCATCCCGAGCGGCGTGATGACCGGGTTGATGAAGACCATCGGCTCGTCGCCCGGCGCCAGCGGCTCGTCTTCCTGCGGCGCGATCGCCGCCACGAAGATGCGGAGCCCTTCGTGAATCTGCGGGCCCGCCAGGCCGACGCCGTGGTACTCGTGCATCGTATCGATCATGTCGTCGATCAGCTTCTGCATAGACGGCTGCTTCAGTTCGGCGCGCTCGATTGCTCTGGCCCGCGTCCGGAGCACCGGATGGCCCATGCGGGCAACCTTGAGGAGGGACATAGTGTGGATTATCTAACAGGGCTAAAGCCCGGTGCCACCCGTACCGATACAGAAAGACATGAAGCTTCTCAGTACTGCGCTGATTGTGATGCTCGCAGTCGGTTCAACGGCCTGCGGCGAGATACTCAAGAACCTCGTCAACGGCTCGCCGACGACACCGACCGATCCAACCGCCGTGCGCTCGTACCTCGGCACCTGGGCCGGCCCGACGACGGTGACGCCGGCTGCTCAGAGTTGCGCCGGCCTCCAGTGGAAAATCACCTCGCAGGCTGGAAGCCAGGCGAGCGGGGACTTCGCCGCGAGCTGCGCCGACGGCATCACGCTGGCGGGGACGGTGACGGCGACCCACAGCGACACGATGATTCCCTGGGCCGCGACGGGAACGGCAACCAAGGGCACAACGACCTGCCCCTTCAACATGACCGGCACGGGCACGTTCCAGGGAACCTCGAACATCGTGCTGAATTACGCCGGCACGACGACGTGCCTCGGGCCGTTCAGCGGCTCAGAAACCATCAAGCGCTGACGCGCGCTACGCGATCGTGACGTCCCTGTTCAGGTAGACGTCCTGGATGGCGTTAAGGAGCTGTACGCCTTCCTTCATCGGCCGCTGGAACGCCTTGCGCCCTGAGATCAAGCCCATGCCGCCGGCGCGCTTGTTGATCACCGCGGTCTTCACGGCTTCCTTCAGATCGCTTTCCCCCGAAGATGCACCGCCCGAATTGATGAGGCCGGCGCGGCCCATGTAGCAGTTCGCCAGCTGATAGCGCGTCAGGTCGATCGGGTGATCGGAGGACAGCTCCGAATACACCTTCTTGTGCGTCTTGCCGAAGTTCACCGCGTCGTAGCCCCCGTTGTTCTCCGGCAGCTTCTGCTTGATGATGTCGGCGCCGATCGTCACGCCCAGATGATTCGCCTGGCCGGTGAGGTCCGCGGCGACGTGATAATCCTTCTCCTTCGTCTTGAAGGCCGGATTCCGCAGGTAGCACCAGAGCACGGTGAACAGGCCGAGCTCGTGCGCTTCGTGGAACAACTGGGTGACTTCCTGAATCTGCCGCTTCGATTCTTCGGACCCGAAGTAGATCGTCGCGCCCACGCCCTGCGCGCCCATGTTGAACGCCTGACGCACGTTCGCGAACCGAATCTGATCGTAGGCGTTCGGGTACGAGAGGAACTCGTTGTGATTCAGCTTCAGCAGGAAAGGGATCTTGTGCGCGTACTTCCGCGCGACCGATCCGAGCACGCCGAGCGTCGACGCCACCATGTTGCATCCGCCCTCGACCGCCAGCTTCACGATGTTCTCGGGATCGAAATAGGCCGGATTGGGCGCAAACGATGCCCCCGCGGAGTGCTCGATGCCCTGATCGACGGGAAGAATCGACACGTAACCGGTGCCGGCGAGCCGCCCGTGATCCAGCATCGACTGCAGGGTGCCCAGTACGCGGGTCTGCCGATCGGAGATGCCGTAGATGCGCTCGACGTAGTCGGGTCCGGGGAGGTGCAGCGTTTCCTTCGCGATGGTCTTGCACTGGTGTTGAAGCAGGCCCGCCGCTTCGTCTCCGAGAATGTCTTCGATCTTCGAACCGATCGTTTGAACTGCCATGGTTTCCTCGCGCTGATGGGATATCGCGCGCAACGGAAGTTGCGCCTACATGTTTCGAGTGACGGGGTATTTTATCACCGGGTAGTTGAAGTCCTCCGTCACGGCGCTCTCGACCGCCTGGCGCACAAATTCGTCGATCGGCAGGCCCCGTTCGGCCGCGTCAACCTCGTCGCGCCGCGCCTTGGTGGCTGGATGCTTCGGCGTGAACAGCTGGCAGCAGTCCTGGTCCTCGATGATCGAGATGGCATAGCTGCCCAGCCGCTGCGCCTCCGCGATGATCTCTTCCTTGTCCATGCCAATCAGCGGCCTGAACACCGGCAACGTCACGACCGACCCGATGGTCGTCATGTTCTCGAGCGTCTGCGAGGCGACCTGCCCGATCACCTCGCCCGTCACGAGCGCGCCCGCGTGCGCCTTGTCCGCAATGGCCTGCGCGATGCGCAGCATCAGACGCCGGTAGATCACGATACGAAGGGGCGGCTGAACGGCGAGCATGACGCGCTGCTGAATCCCGCCGAAGGCCACCATGTAGAGACGCGTAAACTGCTGATATCGGGTCAGCAGCGTGGTGAGCTCGCGCACCTTCTCCTGCGAGGCGCGCGACAGGATCGGATAGCTATGAAAGTGCACGGGTATCACGCGGCAGCCACGCTTCATCAGGCGGTATGCCGCGACCGGCGAATCGATGCCACCGGATAACAGCGCTACGACGCGGCCGCTCACACCGGTAGGCATGCCCCCGGGGCCAGCCTCCTTGCCGAAATGGTAGAAGGCCTCGCCGGTGAGCGCCTCGACATGGATGGTGAACTCCGGATCGTCCAGGTTCACCCTCCATCCCTTCGCTTCCTTGATGCGCCCCCCCACTTCGCGCTCGATCTGCGGCGAGGTCAGGGGAAAGCGCTTGTCGGCGCGGCGAGCGGACACGCGGAACGTGGACACCTGCAGGTCGCCGAGATCCTCGATAATGGCGTTCGCGATCACATCGACGTCGAGCGGCACGAGCGCCGCGCGCGAGAAGTTGGCGATGCCGAACACCTGCCGCAGTCGCTCAGCGACGGCACCCCACGCGTCCTCAGACCCAAGGACGATTTCGATCCGGCCCATCTTCGTCACGACGCGCCGCACGTCGAGGTCGCTGGTCGCGGTTCTGATGTTGCGCACCAGACGGCCGATGAACCACGGCCTGTTGCGCCCTTTGAGCGCGATTTCCTGATAGTGGACTACGACGGAGTTCATGAAATGGCCTCGGCCGCGCGGCGGCCGCTGATAGCGGCGCCTTCGATCGTCGCGGGCAGCCCGGTCTCGATCCAGTCCCCGGCCAGGAACAGCCGCTCGATATTCGTTCGCGTGCCCGGGCGAGCCGGCTGGCCCGGCGCAAGCGAGAACGTCGCCCGCCGCTCGCGGACGACCGAGGCCCGCAGCACCCTGGCCGCGCGCACGTCTGGCAGAGCGTCGCGCAGCTCGCGCAGCGCAAGCGCGATCAACTCCTCGTTCTGAATCGCCATCACCTCGTCGGCGCCGCTCGACACGAGCGTCAGGTGAGACGTGCCCGCCTCGAATACCTGTCCCTTATCGAACACCCACTGCATTGATCGCCCGGGCAGCCCAAGAAACCGCGTCTGCAGGATCGGCCGATCGAGCCACAGGTTCACGCTCACGATCGGCGATGCCCTGGTTCCGGCCGCCGATTTTTGAAGCTGCTCGACCGGCGCGAGATCCCCGCTGAACAACTCGGGCAACGAGTACCAGGGAACGGCCGCAATCACGGCACCGGCGCGAAGACGTTCGCCACGCGCTTCGACATCCGACAGCTGCCCGGCCGCCACATGAATGCGCGCCGGGGTACCGATGCGAACTTCCCCGCCGCGCGCCTCGATGAACCGCCGCGCCGGCTCCGCGTACAACTCGTCGAGGGGACAGAGCGGCAGCGCCAGCGCCGCATCGCGCGCGCCGCCGCCGAACATGCGCGCCAGCACGGCGACGAACGGCGGCGCGGCGGCTTCGCGAATCGACTGGTTCAACGCTGCCAGCGCGAGCGGTGCCCACAACATCTCCCGCAGCCGGGCAGTCTGGCCGTTGGCAATCAGCCACTCTTCGACGGTTTCGCCTGGCGACGCGGCAATGCGCGACGCCCTCTGCCCTCTGCCCTCCGCCCTCTGCCCTTCCTGAGCAATTCGTATGGGCCCCGCGAGCCTGAGCGCCGCCAGGCGATCGCGCCACCCCAGCGCTTCCCAGTCGAACAAGCCTCCAAGGAGGTTGAGAGGAGCGGGCAGCGGCGGCAGTCTCAGCCGGCTCCTCCTGCCGCGACGATCGACGAAATCAACTTCAAGATTCGGCTGCACCAGCACGCGCGCCTCTGTGCCGACTTGCCGCAGGAACGCGAAGGTTTCGTCGTAGCATCCGAGCAGCACGTGCTGGCCGTTGTCCACGCGCTCTCCGGTCTGGGGATCGCTGAAAGCCGTGGCCCGGCCTCCCAGCATGGCCTTTGACTCGAGCACCAGCACCGTTGCACCGCGAGCCGCGAGAGTGACGGCCGCCCGAAGCCCCGCGACACCAGCGCCGATCACGATGACGTCTGGCGACGTCATTGAGATCATTTGAATGGCACCATGACCTTCAGCCATGTCAGGCCGGCAATCACCGCCTGCCTCGGACGAGACACGCGAACCCTGCGCCGAAACACGTCATAGCCGGAGCGCTCGATCGTGCGCAGGAGTTCCAGATAGATCGCCCCCATGATGCGGGCCGCCACGAGCCGGCGTTCATCGTGCCTCGGCAAGGCGGCCTCCGCTTTCCGATAGAACAGTCTGGCCCGATTGGCCTGATAGGCCAGCAGACGTCGCACGTTATCCGTCAGGACGCCGGCGCGCAGATCCCGTTCGGTGCATTCGAACCGCTTCAGATCCTCGTTCGGAATGTACACACGGCCGCGCTCCATGTCCGTGGACACGTCGCGGATGATGTTCGTGAGCTGGAGCGCTATCCCGAGGTCGATGGCATAATCGCGCGCCTGCAGGTCGCGGTAGCCGAAGATTTCCACGCAGATGAGACCGACCGCCGAGGCGACGCGGAGACAGTATTGCTTCAGCGCCTCGAAGCTGTCGTAGCGGAGGCAATCCAGATCCATCGCCACGCCATCGATCAGATCCTCGAACGCCGACCGCGGAAGCTTGAACCGCGAAATGAACGGCAGGAGCCGTTGTCCCTGAGCGGTTTCGGGATGCCCGCCGTCGTACAGGCGCGTGAGCTCATCCCGCCAGCGGGCCAATGCCGTCGCAGGGTGCGATTCTCCTGGTTCATCCACCGCATCATCGACGGCCCGGCAGAAGTCCCAGACCGCAATAATGGCGTCGCGCTTGTCGGCGGGGAGCGCAAGGAACGAGTAGTAGAAGCTCGTCGCGCGCCCGCTCATGCGCGACTCCACAGGAGGGCCCGCCACAGCAGAGGCGGCACGTCGAGGAAGCCGAGGGCGGGCCTGAACATGAACACGTCGTCGTCGACGCGCTCCACGCGATCGAGGATGCGCATGCCGCCCAGCCATGTCAGGCGCAGCTCGTGGCGGAGCCGGCCGCTGACGCCGTCGCAGACGTGGCGCCCCGCCCCAAACAACTCACGTGTGCGCGCGGTGACGCCGCCCAGCACCCGCTGCCACGGTTCGGTGAGGCGCCGATCATCGAGATCCTGCATGCGCGCGCGGCACGCCTCGACATCCTCGACGGGAACATAGAGGCGGCCCTTCTGCCAGTCGCGATCGAGATCCTGCCAGAAGTTCGTGAGCTGCAGCGCCGTGCAGAGCGCGTCTGACGATCGATCCAGCGCGGGATCGTCGTAGCCGGCAATGCGCAGCACGAGCCGGCCGACCGGGTTGGCCGATCGCCGGCAGTAGTCGAGCAGCGCGTCCCAGCTCCGGTACCGATGCGTCGTGATATCCTGACGAAACGCGCTGAGCAGATCGTCGAACAGCGAGACGGGAAGATTGCGGGCGCGGATCGTCGCCCCGAGCGCCAGAAACACCTGGTCGTACGGATCGCGGCCGCCCTCAATCGTGACATTACGTTCCATGACGCACGCGTGCAGCCGATGCTGCCAATCGTCGAGCAGCCGCACCCGCTCTTCCGCGGACCTGCGCCCCTCGTCGGCAAAATCGTCGGCCGTGCGCGCAAATGCGTACAGCGCCGCGACATGGGGCCGCATCCGGGCGGGCACGAGCCAGGACGCCACCGGAAAATTCTCGTAGTGCGCGCGCGTCAGCCGCTCGCATTCGGCATACGCCGCGCGCAGCGTCGGCGGATCGAACCGCCCCCCTTCAGACCGCATCGGCAAGGTGGCTATTGTACCGGTGATTCGCGATGCGCGACGTCGTAGCCGCGGTCGTCGCCTTCGCGCTGATCTTCTTCGCGCTCAGCCTGTTGACGACGCTCCACTTCTACCGGAAACGGCACCGCACGGCGCGCGACGAGGAAACCGCCCGCGGCCGCACGATCATCGTCGAGCTGCCGACAGATCCAGAGCTGACGCTCTTTACAGAAGATGCCGAGCACTTCTACTACGGCGCGACGCCGATCGACAAGAACGAGATCATGGCGGTCCGCGTGCTGATCAACGGATCGCCCATCGCCGCCTTCGTATCACCGCGCTGGCAGTCTGCGGGGCATCTTCAGGCAACGGCCTTCGAAGACCGACCGGACGGGATCGCCCGCGACCGCTGGGACGTGGCGATCGAAACCACGAACGGAACGCTGCTCATCGAGTGCGGCGCGATTCGCGAGCGTGTCTCGCAGGAGCTAGCGCGGAAGATCTTCGATGCGGTGAAGAAGGATCTCGAAACACGATGTTGAGCGCTACCATTCCACCTCGGACTGGCCGGCTCGATGATTGACGGCCCGCGCCAGCACGAACAGCAGGTCGGACAGGCGGTTGACGTAGGCGAGCAGGGGCGCGTCGACGCGATCGATGCCGAGCGCCACGATCTTCCGCTCCGCACGGCGGCAGACGGTACGGGACAGATGCAGCAGCGCCCCGGCGCGATTGCCGCCTGGAAGAATGAACCGCCGCAGCGGCGGCAGCTCGGTTTCGAATCGATCGATCCAGTCTTCGAGGCGCTGGATATCGGCATCGGTCACCGCGACCTTGGCCACGCGCGCGGCGACTTTCTCCGCCGGGTCGGCGAGCCTCGCGCCGATGGCGAACAGATCTTGCTGAATGTGTTCGAGGATCCCGGTGATGTCGCCCGGCAGCTCGCCCTGAGCCCTGACGGCCCCAAGGCACGCGTTCAGTTCATCCACGTCGCCATAGGCCGCGACGCGCGGGTCGTCCTTCGACACGCGGGCGCCCCCGAACAACGCCGTGCCACCGGCATCGCCCGTGCGCGTGTAAATCTTCATGGCCGCCAGTATACGTAAGAACCGCCTTCGCCAAGGCTACGGCGGTCAAGACCGCAACCGCCAAGGCTACGGCGGTCAAGAGGCGCGGAGCGCGATCCCTCAGCCGCCGGCCCGGCGTGCCTTCCGGCGCAAGCTCCTGGACTGGTACGACCGCCACGGCCGCATGCTGCCGTGGCGCGACACGTCCGATCCGTACCACATCCTCGTGTCGGAGATCATGCTGCAGCAGACGCAGGTGGATCGCGTGCTGCCGAAGTACCACGAGTGGCTTGACAAATATCCGTCGTTCGAAGCGCTCGCCCAGGCGCCGGAGAGCGATGTCACGCGAACCTGGTACCCGCTCGGCTACAACATCCGCCCGAAGCGCCTGCAGGCGATCGCGCGCGAAGCGGTGGCGAACTACGGCGGGAAGCTGCCGTCTGACGAGGCGACGTTGCTCTCGTTCAAGGGCATCGGCGCCTACACGGCGGGAGCGATCCGCAGCTTTGCGTTCAGGGAGCGCGCCGCCATTCTCGACACCAACGTGGCGCGCGTGTTGTTTCGCGTATTCATCGGCCGCGGCGCCCCGAAGGCGCACGCCACGAAGAAGCACCTGTGGCGCATCTCGGCGGCACTGGTGCCGCAGCGCCGCGCCTTCGACTTCAACCAGGCATTGATGGACTTCGGCGCCACGCTCTGCACCGCGCGAAGACCGAGGTGCCTGATGTGCCCGATGGCGTCGCTGTGCTCCGCGTATCCGTACAACCCGGAACACGAAGAACCACGCAACCGCGAAGAACCACGAAGAACCACGAAGAGACGAAGACACGAAGGCACGAAGACCCAGGAATGAGTGAGCGGATCGTTGTCGTGGCTGCCGTCATCGAACAACATGGCAGATTTCTCGTCGCGAGGCGGCTCGAGGGCACGCACCTGGCAGGCTACTGGGAGTTTCCGGGCGGCAAGGTGCACGACGGCGAGACGCGGGAAGCGGCCCTCACGCGCGAGATTGCCGAAGAGCTGCGCTGCGGTATCTCACAGGTGCGGGAAATCTTTCACACCGCGCATGCGTACCCCGAACGCACGGTGGAGCTGTCTTTCTATCGAGCTGAGCTGAGAGGCGTGCCCCACGCCGCGCTCGGCCAGGAGTTGCGCTGGATTACGCGCGATGAGTTCGCGTCGCTGGAGTTTCCGCCGGCGGATGCGGAGCTAATCGGCGGGTTGATACACGACAGCCTTTGAGCCGCCTATGGTGAGCTCCGACCCCGGCGCTGCGTGGTCGCGATGCACGTACCCCATCGCCATCGGCGCACCTGCCTTCGGAGACTCCGCCGCGCTCGTCACCTCCCCAACCGGTTGATCCCCGGAGAAGATCTTGTCCCCGCGTGAGGGGACCGCGCCGCCCGGCAGTACGAGCCGGACCAGCCGGCGCGCGACACGGCCGTGGCCGCGATGCATCACGCGGATGATGACTTCCTGCCCGACATAGCAGCCCTTCGTGAAGCTGATGGCGCGATCCTCGATGCCCGCCTCCAGCGGAATCGTCCCGGTGCCCATATCAACGCCGAAGCGCGGACGGCCCGCCTCGATCCGGAGCGCTTCGAGCGTGCCGACGCCGGCTCTCACGGCTCCGGCGCGGACCAGCTGCTCGCGCAGCGTGTTGCCGGCGCTGCGAGGCACGTAGATATCAAAGCCAGGCACCCCGAAGGCGTCATCTCGAACGATGGTGAGCGCTCCGGACGAAGCTCCGGCCAAAGCCGGACCCCACGGTGACGTCACGTTGTCGTATTGAGCGGCGAGGCCGGCAACAGACACGCCCGTGGCGCGCGCGATAAGATCCGCCGCCGAGGGCCCGTGCACGCCCACCTCGTCGAGCTCGCTGCCGACGTTTGTCACCTGCGCGTCCTCAGAAAATATGAGCTGGTCTAAACGCTCGGCGAGAGGAGGCGCGATCGAGGCCTCGACGCCGAGAAGCAGGCGCTCGCCGGTTTCGATGACGCGCATGTCGCTGATCATGCGCCCCTGCGGCGTGAGATACGCCGCGTACGCGCCGCTGCCCTTCGTCAACGCGGCAATGTCGTTGGTGAGCAACGCGTGGAGGAACGACTTTCGATCGCCGCCCGCCAGCGCGATCGTACCGCGCGTGGACTGCTCGCGGATCACGGCTGACTTGTGGGCGGCCGCATACTGATCGAGAGAAAACATCTGTTATCCTGAAGGAGAGTGAACTCCCTCAAACAGTTTACCGTTGTTGCGGCGCTCCTCCTCGCGGCCGGCGTGCATGAGGCTGCGGCCCAGACGCAGGCCGCCAACACGTTTCGCGTCTTCGTGCGGGGCGCCGACGCCGGCACCGAGGAAGTGACGCTGCTGGAATCTGCCGACGGCTGGACGCTGCGCGGATCGGGCAAATTGCGTGCGCCGATCAACCTTTCGATGGACTACTGGGAGGCGCGCTACGATCGAGCGTGGCGGCCGATCGAGCTCACCGTCAACCTCACGGAGAGCGCCACCAAGTGGACCGTCCACACCACATTCAAGGGCACGATCGCGTCGAGCGACATCGCGCAGAACGGCCAGGTTCAGCGCCGCTCCAACAACGTGGAACAGCCGAGGGCGAAGTTGCGATCCTTCAAGGCGCGTAAATCGACGATCGGGTTGGCCACGTGCAGGGTGCGGCCAATGAAGGCCAGACCGGCGAGGCCGCTGATCCACGCCGTGGTCAGAATCGTACTGTCGCTGAACCAGTTCCAGCGCGGACCTTCTTCGAGGGTGTATTCCA
>JANNJO010000475.1:0-4249 GCA_031395755.1 Acidobacteriota bacterium | reverse complement strand
CCCAACTCTGGTCCGAATCAGCTCGATGCCGAGCTGTTTCAGCGCGAGCTCGAGGCCGATATTGCTCATCACCGTTGCGACCACGGCGTTGCCACGCAGGCGGCCGTCGGCTTTCATCTGCTTGGCGCACATCAGCAGCACATGATCGCCGTCGAGCACGCGGCCGTTGCCGTCCACGAGAATGGCTCGATCGCCGTCGCCGTCGAACGCCACACCGAGGCGGTACTGCTCCCGGCGAACGATCGCCGCGAGCTTCTCCGGATGGGTCGAGCCAACGCCCCTGTTGATGTTGCGGCCATCGGGCGCCGTGCCCATCACGGCCAGGTCGAACCCGAGCTCTCTGAATAGCGCCGGCGCAACAGCCGTCATCGCGCCGTTGGCGCAATCGACGGCCAGGCGGACGGGTCCGAGCGAGTTCGGGTTCGGCAGGACGGTGCGCGCATGATCGAGATATTTCCGAAGGTGCTCTGCTCGGGGCACCTCCATGGCTTCACCGGAGGGCAGCTCCCATGAAGGATCGACGACGAGCTGCTCGATCCGTTCCTCGAAGTGTCCGCCGTACTTCACACCGGCCCCGGAGAACACCTTGATACCGTTGTCCTGGTACGGATTGTGTGAAGCGGAGATCACCACGCCGGCGTCAAAGTCGAGCGAACCAGTGAGGTAGGCGACGGCAGGAGTCGGAGCCACTCCGATACTGGAGACGGTCGCTCCCGCCACCCGCGCGCCATGGGCCAGCTCTCGTTCAATCCACTCCCCGGATTCTCGCGTGTCCCGTCCAATGAGCAGCCTTGCGCCCGAGCCCGGAAGCGCCTTCACCAGGGCCGCGCCAACACGCCGCACCGTGTGCACGTCGAGAGGAAACGCGCCCGCCGTCCCCCTGATGCCGTCAGTCCCGAACAACTGTGTCATTGGACGTGTATGTTCACGATGGTGGGATCGAGCTGATCGACGCCGACCTCGGCGGCCGGCTCGAGGCGCACCGGCAGGCCGTAATCACCTTCGCCGATGCCGTCGAGGTCGACATACGCGACGATCGAGGCGTCCCTGATTTTCTCGACCGCTGGTCTGGTTCCGCGGACGCGCACTTTGACCACCGGGGGCGTGATGCGCGCGGATAGGCCGCTCGCCAGATTCCGCGCGCGCACAGGCACGTTCGTCAGCTGGCGTTCTTCCGGCGCCGGCACAATCCCGACGGTGATGACGGCATTCCTCGCGCTCTTGAGCCGCACACCCTGATCGGCCACCCCGACGATGACCGTCGATCGGACCTCGGACTTCGCCGAGCCCACCCACAACGGTTCTGTGATCGCTTCCGTGACGCGCCGGAGCATGCTCTCGGGCCCCACGACTTCGACGGTGGGCGGGTCGGCCGAAATCTTACCGACGATGAATCCCGGCGCCGGCTCGCCCTCGACCGATGGCTGAATCGGTACGATCCGCGTTGCCGAGGGCTCGAACCGGATGGCGACCGACGACGGCGTAATTTGCGTGACGGCGACGGCAAATGGCGCCTTCACCCGCTCGGGTGCGATGTGAAACAGGCGCCGGCCGGACTGGGCGGAGCTGAGATCGACCGTCGCCACGAGATCGCCGGCGACCAGGCGGCCGAGCGTGTCGGCAGTGCCGCGAACTCGCACGTCGACCGATTCCTGCGGCGGCTCGACCATCTCCAGGTTCTCGGGAAGGTTCTGCAGCTCGAGCGGAATGCGCAGCCCGCGCTCAACCGACGCGCGCTGCGACGACACCATCAGCCACAAGAGCATCGCGAGCGCGACCGATACCACCTTCAGACCGGAGTGGGCAAACGGGTGGTAGCGCATCACTTCAGAAGCACCCTCAACCGCAGCTTGAGCTCTTCGCCGTCAAAGGGCCCTTCAATCTTGCCGTCCAGGGCGACGCAGACGCGGCCGGTTTCTTCGGACACGATCACGGCGACCGAATCGTTTTCCTCCGTCAGCCCGATCGCGGCTCGATGACGAGTGCCAAGGCTCCGCGCGAGCTGCGGGTTCACCGTCAAGGGCAGAAAGCAGGCGGCGGCCGCCACGCGGTCGTTCTGCACGATGACCGCACCGTCGTGCAGCGGCGACTTGGGCTGAAAGATGCTCACGAGCAGATCGTAGGTGAGCATCGCATCGAGCGGAAGTCCTGCCTCGATGTAGTTCCGCAGGCCGATCTGGCGCTCGATGACCACGATCGCGCCGATGCGCTGCGCCGACATCTGCGTCGCCGCGACGGCGATCTCCTCGATCGTCTCTTCGGCGCCTTCCTGCGTGAGGAAGTAGCGGAAGAACGGCGCGCGGCCGAAGTGCGCGAGCGCGCGCCGGATATCCGCCTGGAACAACACGATGGCGGCAAAGACGATGTACGGCAGAAGGTTCCGGATCAGCCAGTCCACCGTCTGTAGATGTCCCCATCGCGAGACGTAGAACATCAGCACGAGCAGAGCCGAACCGGCGGCCATCTGGATCGCGCGCGTGCCGCGGATGGCCTTCAGCACCTCGTAGATCACCAGCGACACGATGGCGATATCGAGAATGTCCCACCAGGTCATGGCGGGAAGGCGCGGAATGTCGGGCAGCCAGGTCAGCATTGTTGGCGTATCGCGTCGGCGACGCGAACCACGTCCACCATGTCCGGGACATTGTGCACGCGCACGATGTGCGCGCCCAGCAGCACGGCCGAGGCCACCGCTGCAGCGGTCGCCATGTCGCGATCCCGTGGTGCCCGCTCACCGATCGCCGCGTTGAGGAACGACTTGCGCGACGGCCCCGCCAGCAGCGGGCAACCCAGCGCCGCCAGCACCGGCAAGGCCGCGAGCGCCGCGTAACTGTGCTCGGGGCGCTTCGCGAATCCGAGCCCGGGGTCGAGAATCACCGACTCGCGCGCAGCGCCTGCGGCCAGCGCGCGCGCCAGGCTTGCACCCAGCTCGTCGGCGACCTCCTGCGGCACCGACGTGTAGCGGGCTTCCCGATACATGTCCTTCGAGCGCCCCCGCGCATGCATCAGGATCAATCCGGCACCGGCGCGGGCCGTGATCGCTGCGAGAGACGCATCATATCGCAGGCCGGTCACGTCGTTGACGAGCGCCGCGCCCTCCGCAAGCGCCACTTCAGCCACGGCGGCTTTCGACGTGTCGATGGAAACAGGAATTCTGACGGCCTTCGACAGCCGTCTGATCACGGGCCTGATGCGGGCCAGCTCTTCGTCGACGGAAATCGCGTCCGCGCCTGGCCTCGTCGATTCTCCCCCGACATCCACGAGATCGGCGCCGCGCGCTTCCATTTCCACTGCAGCCGCTTCGGCGGCACCGGGATCGAGATAGAGCCCGCCGTCGGCAAATGAATCAGGAGTGATGTTGAGGATGCCCATCACGAGGGTACGTTCCCCGAGTTGGAGGGTACGACCGTCCGGGAGGGAAATCGTGAATATGGCTCGGGGTGTCACAGTCAGGGGTAAGGGGCAAGGGGTGGGCCCTTTACCCCTTACCCCTTTTTTTACTCTTGCGGCAGCGGATCCGAAAGCGGCGGCACGATCCCGGGCCGTTCCTTCCGTCGCCCGGTTTCCTCATCGTGGGCCGGCGTCGCC
This sequence comes from Acidobacteriota bacterium, assembly GCA_031395755.1. Lineage (GTDB taxonomy): Bacteria > Acidobacteriota > Vicinamibacteria > Vicinamibacterales > JAMQPK01 > JAMQPK01. Next base: position 661 of record JANNJO010000475.1, on the reverse strand, counting down.
GGACCGGCAGACGTCTTGGGCTTGATCTCTTCGAGCGGCAGCCCCGCCACGATTCGTCGCACCTGCTCGCCGTCGAGCACTTCGCGGATGAGCAATTCGGCCGCCACCTTTTCCAGGCTGGTCTTGTGGTGGCTCAGCACGCCTTTGGCCCGCTCGTAGTTGTCGGTGACGAAGCGTTTCACTTCGTGGTCGATCTTCAGCGCCGTGTCTTCGCTGTAATCCTGGTGCTGCGCGATCTCGCGGCCGAGGAAGATCTGCTCTTCCTTCTTGCCAAACGTCAGCGGGCCCATCGCCTCGCTCATACCCCACTCGCACACCATGCGGCGCGCCAGTTCGGTCGCGCGCTCGAGGTCATTGCCTGCGCCGGTCGTCATGGCGCCCGCCATGGTGATCTCTTCGGCGATGCGACCGCCGAGCAGAATCGCGATCTGGTCGATCAGGTAGTCGCGCGAGTAGTTGTGCTTCTCGTCGACCGGCAGCTGCTGCGTGAGTCCCAGCGCCATGCCGCGCGGGATGATCGTGACCTTGTGCAGGTCGTCGGCGTGCGGCAGGAGCACGCTGAGGAGCGCGTGGCCAGCCTCGTGTACTGCCGTGATTCTCTTCTCTTCGTCGCTGATGATCATCGAGCGGCGCTCGGATCCCATCAGGACTTTGTCTTTGG
>JANNJO010000360.1:0-24198 GCA_031395755.1 Acidobacteriota bacterium | reverse complement strand
GCGGCCGTTGCGCTGGAAGTCCACGAGGATCGGAGGTGACACCTCATCCCAATCCCACGATTCGTTGGGGCTGTACTGCATGTGGCCCTTGATTTGACCGGTGGCGACATCGATCGCGACGGTGGAAGCGACATACAAGTTGTCGCCGGGCCGCCGATCGCCCATCCACGGTCCACCGTTGCCGGTACCCCAGAACGCAAGATTCGTCGTCGGGTCGTAGTTGGCAGTGACCCACACGGACGCGCCGCCGGTCTTCCACTGGTCGCCCGCCGGCCAGGTCTCACTGCCCGGTTCCCCTGGCGCAGGAACCATGAACGTCCTCCACAGCTCCTTGCCGGTGTCCGCGTCGAAGGCCGCCACGAACCCGCGGATGCCAAGCTCGCCGCCGGAGGTTCCGATCAGCACTTTGCCATCTGCGACGAGCGGCGCAAGCGACATGTAGTACCCGCTGGCGTTGTCGGCCACTCTTGTCGTCCAGACCTCCTCCCCTGTCTTTGCGTCGAGGGCCACAAGCACAGCTTCACCGGCCGCGAAGTACACCTTGTTGTTGTAGACCGCGATACCACGGCTGGTTGGGTGCAGCAGCACTACTGGACTGGGAAGAGGGCGACGGTAGCGCCACAGCAGCGTGCCGGTTCGAGCGTTGAGGGCGATCACCTGGTTACCCGGGGTGGCCACGAACATCACGCCGTTCACGACGATCGGAGGCGCTTCGTGTCCATTCGCCACGCCGGTGGAAAGGATCCAGACAGGCTCCAGACGCTTGACGTTATCGTCGTTGATCTGGCTGAGCGGGCTGTATCCCCAGCCGTCATATGTGCGGCGGATCATCGGCCAGTCGCCGTCGGCCGGGTTCTTCAGCCGATCGGCGGAGATGGGTTGATACTGCCTCAAAATTTCGGGCATCGGCAGCGGCTCGACCAACGGGCCGCCGGGCCCCTGCTGCTGGGCGCGCGGGGCCATCGTGGCAGTCAGCGCAATCGCGCTAACCGCAACGATTCCGGACACATAACTACTCGCGAACATCCGGTGATTCTAACCTAAATGTCTGGTCCCTTTTCGGTGACTGCCGACTGATCACTGACGACCGACGACTGTCGACTGTCGACTACGTCGCCCACTCTCCCCTTCGCATCAGTGGCTCCGTCGAGCCGTTGGGGAGCACCCCATCGACGTCCAAATCGCCCGAGCCGATCATGAAGTCGACGTGCACGGCGCTGCGATTGCCACCGGCCTGCTCGAAGTCCTCGTCGCTCATCTCGTTTCCGCTTTTCAGCGTGAACTTGTAGGCGTTGCCGAGCGCAACGTGGCTCGCGGCATTCTCGTCGAACAGCGTGTTGTAGTAGAGAAGCCCAGATTGGGCGATCGGCGAGCTGTGCGGGACGAGGGCTACTTCGCCGAGGCGGCGCGCGCCATCATCGGTATCGAGCAGCCGCTGAAGGGTGTCGGCGTTCCTGTCGGCCGTCATGTTCACGACCCGGCCGTGCTCGAACGTGACGCTGAACCCTTCGATGAGCGTGCTGCCGTAGCTCAGCGGCTTCGACGCCCGAACGGTGCCGTCGACGCGATCCTTGTGCGCGATGGTGAAGACTTCTTCGGTTGGGAGGTTCGCGGTAAACGGGATGCCGTTCCGGCTCGCGCTGCGGCCGCTGACCCAGATGTGGCCGGCGGGCAAGCCGAGCGTCAGACTTGTGCCCGGTCCGGTGTACTTGAGCGCCGAATACCGTTTGCGGTTCAGGTACTCGCTGCGCGCGGCAAGGTGGCCGAGGTGCGTCTCCCACGCCGCAAGGGGATCGGGAGTGTCCAGCCGGCACATGTGCGCAATTGAATCCCACAGACGTTCGACCGCGTCGCCGGTCGGAATGCCCGGAAAGATCTTTTCCGCCCATCCTGCGCTGGCGGCCGCCACGATCGCCCAGTTCGTGTCATTGCGTGAAATCTGCTCGCGGAACGGGCGCATCTCGCGGGCCGTTGCCTGCAGCACGGCGCTGACAAGCTCCGCAGGCTCGCCCTGCAGCAGGTCGGGATCGTTCGCGCTGATTGACAGCACCGCATGCCCCGCCGCCACATGCTCCGACAATGCCCGGGGAAGCCACGCGGAGTAGCTGCCGAACGAATCGCGGGGGGCACTCTTGAAGCGCAGCAGCTGCTGGATCTCATCTCCGTAAATCGTCTCCACGAACGGCGACCCGGCACGATACGCCGCGGCGGCGATCTGTCGCGCGAGCGGCGCCGCCTCGATTGACGCCCCGCCATTGGCGAGCGGGCCGATAATCATCACCCTCTGCCCCGGCTGCACGTTCAGCGCAACCTTGACGGCCAACTCCGCATACACCTGCAGCTTCCGATCAAAATCCATTACGGGATTCTACATGCTTCGCAATCGGCAGTCGGCAGTCGTCAGTCCCAGTCAACACTCCGCAGTCTTCATACGACTGCGTCTGTTGACTGGGACTGATTACTGGCGACTGCCGACTGACGACTCGTACACGAGCTTCCCCGCTACGTAGGTTTGTTTGACGTTGAAGTCCTTGTCCAAGACGACTAGATCCGCGATCGCGCCTTTTTTGATCGCTCCCGTATCGGTCAGGCCGAGTTCGGAGGCGGGCGTGGTGGCGGTGAGCTGCGCGGCATCATTCAGAGAGAGCCCGACGTCGCGGACCAGGAACCGAAACACGCGATCCATCGTCGCGACACTGCCGGCGAGCGTGCCGTCCTCGAGATACGCCGCAGACCGCTCGACGCGGATGCGGCGGCCGCCAAGCGCGGCGGATTTGCCATCGGGTAAACCAGCGGCGGCAACGCCGTCGGTGATCGCCATCATCCGCTTCGCCCCTTTGGCGGAAATCGCCATCCGTACCATGTCGGGGTGCACGTGCACGCCGTCGCAGATCACCTCGGCGGCGATCTCCTCGCTCGTCAGGATTGCGCCCACAAGCCCAGGCTCGCGATGACTCAACGGCGGCATCCTGTTAAAGAGGTGCGTCGCATGCCTGGCGCCCGCCACAATCGCCGCGCGAGCCTCCTCGAGCGTCGCCCCCGAATGACCGAGCGACACGCGATGCCCGCGCGAGACAAGATGGCGGATGAGGTCGAGCGCCCCCTCGAGTTCGGGCGCCAGCGTCACAATGCCAACACTCGCACCCGCCCGATCGATTTCCGCAAGAATGTCCGCCCCATCGAAGTTCTCCGCACCCATCGCACCTGACGCACCCATCGTACCCAGCCTCGGCGGCAGTCTGAGGCACGCCGCCGGTTGCGCACCTCGGTATTCAGGGTTGATGAAATTGCTTTCGAGATGCGCAGGCAGCACGCGCGCCGAAGATCCCGTCGCGAGGCCGCGAAGGTCCGTGACGCTGCGCAGCATCTCGCGGAGCGCCTCCGGGCTGCACGCCACGGTCGTCGGACAGAACGCCGTGACCCCGAACTTCGGAAGCCGCCGGGAAATATCGGCGACCGCCTCGGGACCGTCCAGCGTATCAACGCCCTCGAGTCCGTGGATGTGGACGTCGATGAACCCGGGCACGATGACGTGTCCACGCAGATCGACCGCACCTGCCGCACCCGACGCACCTATCGCACCTGCCGCACCCAACGCACCTATCCGCTCGCCTTCGATGACGAGCGTGCCTCCGCTGTGGAGACGTTCCGGCAGAACGAGATCTGCCCCGGACAGGACGATCATGCACGTAATATATCGGTAATGCCTGTTCTTGGCATCGACGTCGGCGGCTCGAAGACCGTATGCCTGCTCGCGGACGATGACGAGCGAGTGATCGCGCGCGGGCGCGAGGAGGGCGCGAACCTGCAGGGCGCGGGCGAGCTCGCACTCGAGAAGGTCCTCCACACGGTGATGGAGAGCACGCTGCAGGGCACGGGCGTGCTGCCCTCCGCGATCTGCCTCGGCATCGCCGGGGTCGACCGCGCTGCGGACGAAGCCGTCGTCCGCAGCATCATGGCCCGCATCGGGTACAAGGCGCGCATCCTCGTCGTGAACGACGCGCTGATCGCGCTGCAGGCCGGTGTGGGCGACGCGCCCGGCATCGTGATCGTGTCTGGCACGGGGTCGATCGCGTACGGCCGCAACGAGGACGGGGAAGCATCACGCGCCGGCGGCTGGGGCTATGTCCTCGGCGACGAAGGCAGCGGCTATTGGATCGGCCGCCTCGCGTTACGCGCCGTCGTCCGGCACGCGGATGGACGAGGCCGCGTCACCAGCCTGACGCCGCGACTGCTGAACCACTTCGGCGTGCAGAAGGCGACAGAGCTGATCAACAAGGTGTACCACGAGGAGCTCAGCCCGCGCGCGATCGCCGCGCTGGCGAAGTACGTGCAACATTCGCGAGATGATGGCGACATGGTGGCAACGGGCATTTTGAACCAGGCGGCCGACGAATTGATGACGGCCGCGACGGCCGTGATGACACGGCTCGAGCTCGCGGAGGACCGGTTCACGTTCGTGCTCGCGGGCGGCATGTTTCACGCGGTTCCGTGGCTGTGCGATCAGATGCAGCTGCTCCTGCCTGCCCTCGCCCATCACAGCAAGGTGATCCGGCTCAACGAAGAGCCGGCGCTTGGCGCCGTCCGGCTTGCGATCGCCGAAGCGCGCGGCGGAGCGAAGCTCCCCGCCTACCGGCCCAACATCACATGAACGTCCGCGTGTTCCGAACCGCAGAGGAGGCCGCGCATGCGGCAGCGAGCGCCGTCGCAGCGCAGCTGGCGCAGCCGCGCGCGTCTGTACTCGGCCTGCCGACCGGGCGCACATCGCTCGAAGTGTACGAGGAGCTTGCCAGGCTGCACGAAGACGGCAAGGCCGATTTTTCTCTCGCGCATACCTTCAACATCGACGAGTTCGTCGGCCTCGCGTCGAGCGACGAGCGAAGCTACTGCGCCTTCATGCAGCAGCATCTGTTCAGCCGCATCAATCTTCCCGGAGGCCACGTGCACTTCCTCGATGGAGGCACTGGTGATCACGAGGAAGAATGCGCACGATTCGAGCGGGACATCGCGGCGCTCGGCGGACTGGATCTGTTGCTGCTCGGCATTGGCGGCAACGCGCACATCGGGTTCAACGAGCCCGGCCGGGCGCTGCAGCCTCGGACCCATCGCGCGCGCCTCGCGCTCGAGACACGCCGCGCCAATGCAGCGCTGTTTGGAGGGCTGCTGAACAAGGTTCCTCGCGAAGCGTTGACGATGGGGATGGGGACGATGCTCGATGCGCGCGCCATCTTCCTGATCGCAACGGGGCGATCGAAAGCGCGCGCCGTCGGGTCGATGTTTAGCGGGCGGATCTCCACAGAACAGCCCGCGTCATTTCTGCAGCTGCACCCGAACGTCGAGGTGATTCTGGATTTAGCGGCGGCCGAGAAGCTTCCGGAGTCTGGGTTCGACGCGAAGCCGTGACTCCGCCTGCGCGCGCGTAACCCCGGCCTCGTGCATCAGGATCGCAGACTTCACGCTCCAGCCCGCCCGCTTCAGCAGCACGTTGGCGTCTTCAGAGTCGAGCCCCGTCACCGTGCCGATGATGCGACGCGCGCGATCGCGAAGCTTCTCCGAGTTGGATTTCACGTCGACCATCAGGTTTCCGTAGGTTTTTCCTGCGCGCACCATCGCCGTTGTCGTCAGCATGTTGAGAACGACCTTCGTCGCGGTTCCCGCCTTCAACCTCGTCGAGCCGGCGATGACCTCGGGCCCGACGCGCAAGACGATCGCCACATCCGCGAGATCTGTCAGCTCCGAGCGCGCGTCACACGTGATGCCGATGATCCTGGCGCGGGCTTTTCGGGCCTGCGTGACGGCGCCGCGCACGAACGGCGTAATCCCGCTGGCCGAAATCCCCACCACGACGTCTCTGGCCCGGGGGCGAAGGCGCCTCAGCGCCCGCGCGCCCTCGTCGTAGTCGTCCTCCACGCCTTCTTTCGCACGGTGCACCGCAGTCGGGCCACCGGCCATGATCGCGATCGCCACGCCGGGCGCGATTCCGAAGGTTGGGGGCAGCTCAGCCGCTTCGAGCACACCGAGCCGGCCGCTCGTACCCGCGCCGACGAAGATCAGGCGGCCGCCCTGGCGCACGGTCTCGGCCATCATCTCGGCGCCGCGGGCGATGCGCGCCTTCTCGCGCTGTAGGGCGGCAAGCACGTTTCTGTTGTCGAGGAGCATGACGTCGACCACATCCCCTGCCGCCAGCGTGTCGAGATCACGGCTGCGCGGGTTCACGGCCTCGGTCGCGAGCTGCTGCCATTTCGATCGGGTGGACATGATTTGACCTTAACATAAGGAATGTTTCTGAGCGGCCTCGGCACCGCCACTCCCGCGACGCGCTACACGCAGGCGAGGTGCTGGGACGCGCTGGTGGCGTCGGAGCAACTTTCGTCCCTCACTCCGCGCTCGCAGGCAATTCTTCGGAAGGTGCTGCGGGGCAACAACGGCATCTGCAGCCGCCACCTGGCGTTCGATGATCTCAGCGAAGCGTTCGCGCTCGACCCCGATGTGCTCGACGCACGGTTCGCGAAGCATGCACCCGCCGTCGCAGCGCACGCCGCGACGCGGGCCCTGGCCGATGCGGGGATCACGGGCCGCGACATCGACGCGGTCATCGTCAGCACATGCACCGGCTATCTGTGCCCGGGGCTGAGCAGCTACGTGAGCGAGCTGCTCGACTTGCGAAACGACATCCTCGCGCTCGATCTCGTCGGCCAGGGCTGCGGCGCCGCGCTTCCCAACATGCGCACGGGCGAAGCGCTGATCGCATCGGGACGCGCGGGACGGGTGCTATCGGTCTGCGTCGAGATTTGCAGCGCCGCGATGTATCTCGATGACGACCCTGGCGTGCTGATCAGCGCGTGCCTGTTCGGCGACGGAGCCGGTGCCGCGGTGCTGACGGCAGAGCCGGTGGCCGGCCGCAGAAGAATCGAGTGGAAATCGGCGGGCACGCTGCTCAATCCGCGCGATCGCGACGAGCTCCGCTTCGAGAGACGCCGCGGCATGCTCCGAAACATCCTGACGCCGGCGGTCCCTGCGCTGGCGGCGAAGCATGTCCACGCTGTTCTCAGCGAGCGCCTGGAACAGGAAGGTCTCACTCGCGGCGACATTTCGGGCTGGATTCTTCACGCCGGCGGCCGCGAGATTCTGTCGTCGATACGTCAGCAGCTCGATCTGAGCGAGGACGACACCCGCTGGAGTGCCGCGGTTCTCCGCGACTACGGCAATGTCAGCAGCCCGTGCGTCTACTTCGTCCTGCAGGCCGCGCTCGCGGAGCAGGCGCCTGGAGGATACTGGTGGATGTCATCGTTCGGCGCCGGCTTCACCTGCCACGGGGCGCTGCTTGCGGTTTCCTAGATCCATTCAGCCTGAAATTCTCGACGAGCTCGACGCGGCCGACCCGCGGGCGATTCAATCACGCCGCGACCTGCAACGAGTCAATGCCCTCATGGGCCATCCGCGTGTGCTCGCTCGAGCGCTGCGAGGCGCGATCGACGGCGCCCGGCTGGTCGAGCTTGGATCCGGCGACGGCACGCTCCTGCTGAGGGTTGCCATGCGCCTGGGCACGCAGGCGGTGCCTGTGCGCGCCGTGCTCGTGGATCGACGACCGTCGCTGAGCGCCGAGACGCGGGCGGGATTTGCGTCTGCCGGCTGGCACATCGAAACCGCAGAGACCGACGTGTTCGAATGGCTCCGGCGCCCTCAGACTGAACGCGCTGACGTCACGGTCGCCAATCTGTTTCTCCACCACTTTCGTGAGCCCGAGCTGTCGGCGCTGCTGCGCCGCGCAGCGGAGCAGACGAAACGCTTCATCGCGTGCGAGCCGCGGCGATCGAAAACCGCCCTCGCCGGCGCGTCGTGCCTGCGATTGGTCGGCTGCAACGATGTGACGCGGCACGACGCGAAGATCAGCGTCCGGGCGGGTTTTCGCGACAACGAGCTGTCGGCGCTTTGGCCTGGCGGGCGAGGCTGGCGGCTGGCTGAATGGCGGTCCGGTCCATTTACTCACGCGTTTGTGGCGGCACAGCCCGGCGAGTTATGAACGAGCTTCGACCTTGACGTAAATCCCGGGATTCGGCCGGAGCGTGATCGCCGGGTCGATCCGCGGCGGTTCGCCGACCGACCGGAATTTCCAGCGCTGCGCCAGCGATGCCAGCAGCAGCACGCCTTCCATCAGCGCAAACGCCTCGCCGATGCATCCGCGAGAGCCGCCGCCGAATGGAAAGTAGGAAAATTTCGGTCGCCCGGCCTGCCGCTCCGGAAGCCACCGATCGGGATCGAATTCCTCCGGCGCACGAAAGTATCGGGCGTTGCGATGAACCGCCCACGGGCTCATGATCACGAGCGAGCCGGCTCGCAGGCGATAGCCGGCTGCGAGGTGATCCTCCACCGCAACGCGTCCGATGAGCCACGCGGGAGGATACAAGCGCATCGATTCGGCCAGGACCATCCGCGTGAACGGCAGACGTGCCACATCATCGCCGGCGGCGATCCGCGACCCGAGAACGGTGTCCAGTTCCGCGTGCAGCCTCGCCTCGACGCCGGGATGCTGCGCGAGCAGATGCCAGGTCCACGCCAGAGCATTGGCCGTCGTTTCATATCCGCCGAGCAGCAGCGTCATCATCTCGTCGCGAATCTGTGTATCGCTCATGCCGCCGGTGCCGGCCTCCCTTTGGGCACGCAGCCATTGCGACAACACATCGCTGTGACCGTTGCAATCGTGACGCCTGGCATCAATCAGCTCATACAATGCCCGATCGAGCCGGCCTCGTGCCGCCTGGAAACGGCGCGCGCGCGGCAGTGGAAGGCGGTCGAACAGAGGCGCGAACGGCAGCACCGCCATCTCGAGCCGACCGATGCCGGCCGTCTGCGCTTCCTCCAGATCGGCGGCGAGCGCTTCGAGATCGGCAGCGAACAACGTGCGTCCGGCGATCGCGAGTGTGAGGTGATTCATCGCGCCCGCGATATCGATGACCTGTCCAGGATGCCAGCGCTCGCGATGCGCCACGGCGATCCTCGACATGGTCTCGCCGTACGCCGCCAGCCGAGCCCGGTGGAAACCCGGAAGAATCTGTCGCCGCTGAGACGCGTGAAACTCCCCATCACTCGTCAGCAGCCCGTTGCCGAACAGGCGCCGCGCCCCGTCCAGGGTTCGTCCTTTGACGAATCGCTTCTGATGTGTGACGAGCACGCGCTCGATCTCGCCGGGATCATTGAGCAGGAATATCGGAAGGTTTGCGATCCTGAACCGCACGACATCGCCATACGTGTCGCTGGCATGCAAGAGGAACTTGAGGGGATCCCGCCGAATCTCGCGCAGGCTGCCGAGCAGGAGGCTTCCTTTCGGCCCGGGCGGCAACGGACGAGTCGTCGGATACGCGGTCGCCACCCGTACGATGATAGCGGAAACACGGCGGTGCCGGCCGCGCTGGTCGTCCAGGCGGGAACCCTCTCGACGCGCGGACGCGGCGAGCTGAACAGCTTCGACGTGCTGCGCATCGCCCGGCCCGAAATGACCGTAGAACGATACAGTTGGGCGGCCGGGAGCAGCGCCTTTACCCTGTCGTTCGCTGAAACATTTCGGCATTCCGAGCGGGGGTGGACGGCATAGGGGTTGCTTCGCACAGAGGGCGAGGACCAGGGTACCCCTTTCAGGGAGGCGACTATGCGCTGGACACCGGGCAACAGAGGCAACGTTCAGGATTTACGCGGGCGATCGGGCGGGGGCATGGGAATGCCGCTGGGTATTGGCGGAGTGGTGATCCTTCTTGTCGGCTCGTGGCTGACGGGCGTGGACCTCTTTAGTATTGTCGGCGGAGGCAGCGGCACCAACGTGGTTGCGGAGCGCCCCGTCACGTCTTCCCCCGAGGAAGAGCGACAGGTCGATTTTGTCGATGCAGTGATGGGAGACATTCAGCACACCTGGTCCCAGATACTGCCCAACTATCAACCCACAAAAGTCGGCATCTTCCGCGACTCCGTACCGTCGGCGTGCGGCATGTCAAGCTCCGCGACCGGACCGTTCTATTGCCCGGGCGATCGGCAGGTATACCTCGACCTCGGCTTCTTCAGCGACTTGCATTCGAAACTCGGCGCGCCCGGGGACTTCGCGCAGGCGTATGTTCTGGCGCATGAGGTCGGGCATCACGTGCAGAATCTCACGGGATCGCTCGATGGCGAGCAGTTCCGCGGCAACGCAAATGACCGCTCCGTACGCGTCGAGCTTCAGGCCGACTGCTATGCAGGGGTGTGGGGGCACGAGGCCGCCAAACCCGGTCGTCATGCCGCAGGACGCGTCGAGCTCGATCCCGGCGATGTGGAAGAAGGACTGAACGCCGCGGCGGCCATCGGCGACGATCGTCTGCAGAAGCGCTCGCAGGGACGCGTGTCGCCCGAGTCGTTCACACACGGCACGTCGGCTCAGCGGGTCTCGTGGTTCAAGCGGGGTATGGAAACTGGCGACCCCAGGGCTTGCGACACATCCGCGAATGCTCAATAATCTGGCGGCGAATGATTCACGTCCCAGCGCTCGACGCCGTCATGCAGACGTTGACCCGGGAAGGCCAGGCGAGCCTCTCTGACGCCGGTGAGCCACAGGCGGCCGTTCGTCGCATGGAAGAAGCGGTTCGCGTCCATCCTTACGCCGTGCTCTTTGCGGACAACGCGGGGCGCTATGTCGGAGCGAACACTGCCGCTGCGGAGCTGACCGGGTTCTCACGACGAGAGCTTCTCGCGTCCTCGGTATGGGATATCACACCGCCCGTCCATGAGCGCGAGACGGAGCTTTTGTGGCGCGCATTTCTCCGCATCGGGCGCCAGGAGGGCGACATCACAGTGCGGCGGCGCGACGGCTCTCACATCATCAGCCGCTACATGGCGACCAGCAACGTCGTACCCGGTGTCCACGTTTCGATTCTCGCCAAAATCTAATTGCGTCAGAGGGCACAGCTTTTCGTCAACAACTCCGGGCTGCTCGTGCTCGGGACCGTCATCGCCCTCGTCTGGGCCAACGTCGCTCGCACCAGCTACCTGCAGTTGGCGAACGCGCTTCACTTCAGCGTCAACGAAATCGGCATGGCGTTCTTCTTCGCGCTTGCCGCGAAGGAGGTCGTGGAAGCGACGGCGCCCGGCGGCGCCCTGCACACCCCGCGGCGCGCGACGCTTCCGCTTGCGGCCGCGGTCGGCGGCATGCTTGGCCCGGCCCTCATTTTCGTCTGGCTGACGATTCTGTTCGATCGGCCGAACCTCGAGCGCGGATGGGCCATCCCCTGCGCCACCGACATCGCGTTCAGCTACCTCGCCGCGCGTATCGTGTTCGGGGCGAAGCACCCGGTGATTCCATTCCTGCTGCTGCTCGCGATCGCCGATGATGCGCTGGGGTTGCTGATCATCGCCGCCTTCTACCCGACGGGGCCCTTGCGCCTCGTCGACTTCTTCGTCCTGGTTTCCGCGGCGATGCTCTGCGGCTGGTGGCTGAACAGGCGCCGCACGCTGAGCTTCTGGCCGTACATTCTGGTCGCCGGAACGCTGTCGTGGCTCGGCTTCTATCGCGGCGGCATCCATCCCGCGCTCGCGCTCGTGCCGATCATGCCGTTTCTGCCGCACGCCGAGCGCGATCCGGGATTGTTCGTCGAAGCGCCGTTATTGCACGACACGCTCGATGAGTTCGAGCACCGCGTGAAGCTCCCGGTCAACGTCTTGCTGTTTTTCTTCGGTCTCGCCAATGCAGGCGTCACGCTCGCCAACGCCGGGGCGGGAACGTGGTTCGTCCTAATCGCTATTGTGATCGGGAAGCCCGTAGGCATCCTGGCGGCGACCGCCTTGACCACCGCCGCCGGCCTGCAGCGTCCGAAAGGCGTGACCTGGCGCGACCTGACGGTCGTCGGCATGATCGCCGGCATCGGCTTCACGGTCGCGCTGTTCTTTGCCACGGCGGCGTTTCCCTACGGCAGGCTGCTGGATGAGACGAAGATGGGCGCCCTGCTGAGCGTCTGTGCGTTTCCAATCGGACTGGCCGCAGCCAGGATACTGAAGGTGGGACGGTACGCGGGTGCGTAGGGTGCGATAGGTGCGTTAGGTGCGTAGGGTGCGCGGGGTGCGGCGTGTGGGCCAACAGTTCCCTTCCCCCAGTTCGTCCTGGACTTCGTTGATGGACGTCAGAGAAACATTGAAGAAATTCGCGATATCCCGATGGGTTCTCCGCCCGAAGCCCTCCGCAATGTTCCTGCGAGCGGAAGATGCTGCATCTCGCAACTGATCGCGCAGGTCACAGTTTCGATCAAACGCCGGCTTCGACGTAATCGTGAAAACCTCTTTTTGAAGTTCCCGGGCGAGCTGCCAGCAGACCAGCTTGGAAAAGTGGTCGATTCCCATAAGGAAGAGTGATGCGCATGAGGGCGTCCGCCTTTCCCCGCAAAAAACCCCCGTTGGTTTTACAACGCTGGACATTCTTCACAGGGCAACCCTTGTCTGCCGCAGTTTCTGCAACCAGCAGCCCGCACCTATCGCACCCGTCGCCCCCGTCGCACCTGAGCAAAAGTGTTACAGTCGAAATTGGATGAGCAAATCTGGCATTCTTGTTGCGGCGGTGTCGGTAGCGCTCCTATCGGTCGCGTGCAAACAAAGCAGCGTCACGACGGGGCCGAGCCCGATTCCCACTCCCAATTCCACGATCAACTACACGGCGATCGGCGCGAGCGACGTGATGGGTTTTGGCGCGACCGCGTTCTGCACGCCGTGGGACGATTGCGCGAACGGCCGGGGCTACGTGCAGGTGGCCGCGCGGGATTTGCGAGCGCGTGGCTTTACGGTCAAGGTGAGTCCTCTGGGGCTGCCGGGAGCCGTGCTGAGCCGGCGAATCCTCAATCTTGGGGCTCAATACGGCCGCAACGATCTGCTCGCCAACATCATGGAGCAGGAAATCCCGTTTATCCTGCCAAGTTCAACGCTCCTGACCATCTTTGCGGGGGGCAATGATGTCAACGTGATGATGAGCGCCTTGGGCGGCGGGGCTGGCGGCGCCGATCGAGCCGGCTTCATCAACGCTCAAATCGCGGCGTTCGGCCAGGACTTCACCGCATCGCTGCAGGCGATCCGCGAGCGCGTGCCCTCCGCGCGGATCGTCGTCCTGAATCTCCCGAATATGGGCGCGATGCCGTTTCTCTCGGGCGCGCCTCGCGATCACCGGCTCGCGGCGCAGATGCTGTCGGTCGGGATTACATCAACGGTGTATAACCCGCTGGCGTCGAGCGGTGCGATGGTCGTCGATCTAATGTGCGATGCCCGCTCGTATCAGGCCTCGACGTATTCCGGCGACGGGTTTCATCCAACGGATGTGGGCTACGCGTGGATAGCAGCAGAAGTCGTCGCCGCAGCGACAACCGGTTACAAGCCGCCAGCGGCTAACTGCCCGTCGATGACAGCCATCCAGTAGCGCCTCGCACCCACCGTACCAAACCCTGTTCGCGTCTGGGACATCCAATCCCAGTGGCGGGAAATGAAACTTCGATGCCCTTTCTGTCGTAGGCTACTGATATGAAACACCTCATCGCACCCGCACTTATCGCCCTCCTGGTCCTGGTCAGGGCGAGTCCCGTGTCGGCGCAGACGCGGTTGCGGCTGCCGGAGAATTTGTTCGCGCCCGGGCAGGCGGTCTCGGGGCAGGCGCCCGCGCCCGTTCCGTTGCCCGCCACGCCCGGGTCCGCCGGCCCTCGCGTGTCGTTGACGCTTGAGGACGCGGTCAAGCGCGCGCTCGAGAACAACCTCGACATCGCCGTCCAGCGCATCGCCCAGCAGACCTACGATGTCAACATCGCGAGCATTCGATCGGTCTACAGCCCGACGGTCAACTCAGTCGTCAGCACGCAGAACGCGAAGAACGCGTCGACGAGCACCATCTCGGGCGCCGCGACGGGCACGAGCATCACCAACTCCACGCTGGTGTTCAATGGCGGGCTGGTGCAGGACGTCCCATGGGGCGGCGGAAATTTTTCGGCCCAGCTCGACAACCGGCGCCAGTCGACGACGTCGCTGAACGCCACGATCAACCCCCAGTACAGCCCGACCTGGGCCGCACAGTACACGCAGCCGCTGCTGCGCGACTTCCGCATCGATGCGACGCGCCAGCAGCTGCTGGTGACCCGCATCAATCAGGACATTTCGGATATTCAACTCCAGCAGACGACGATCAACACGGTCGCGAATGTGAGGAACGCGTACTGGGATTACGTGTTCGCCGTGCAGTCGGTGGAGGTGTCGCGGCAGTCGCTGACCCTGGCCGAGGAGCTGATGCGCAATAACCAGACGAAGGTCGAGATCGGCACGATGGCGCCCATCGACGTCGTCCAAGCGCAGTCGCAGGCCGCGCAGCAGCGGCAGGTGCTCGTCACGGCGGAAGGCACTCGGCGCACCGCGGAGATTGCCTTGAAGCGGCTGATCGTCAGCGGCACAAAGGATCCGCTCTGGACCTCGACAATCGAGCCGGTCGATCGCCCCGACTTCCGGCCGGAGCCGGTCGATCTGGCGGCGGCCACTCAGCGGGCACTGACGACCAGAACCGACGTGCTGCAGGCGCGAAAGAACCTCCAGGCGAATGACATCACCCTTCAACTGCTCGAGAACCAGCGGCTCCCGCTGGTCGATGTGCAGACGCGCTATGCCACCACCGGCATCGGCGGCACGCGGTTCATCACGGAAAGGGACGGCGTGAATCGCGGAGAGATCATTGGAACAATCCCCGGCGGCTACTTCGATGCGCTCAGCACGTTGTTCCGCAACCAGCTCCCGACGTGGAGCCTCGCGTTGAACGTCTCGTACAACCTGGGCACGAGCGCGGCGGAGGCGTCGGTCGCGCGGGCGAGGATTCAACAGAACCAGATCGAGGTCCAGCTGCGGCAGCTCGACCTGCAGGTGACCAGCGATATCAGCAACGGGGCCATCGGCGTGCAGAACTCGGCCGAGCGCGTGCAGGCGGCGCAGGCCGCGCGCGATCTCGCGCAGCAGCAGCTCGACGCCGAAAACAGCAAGTTCGGCGTCGGGATGTCGACCAACTACCAGGTCGTGCTGGCGCAGCGCGATCTGGCGACGGCACAGAGCAACGAGCTGCAAGCGATCCTCGCCTATCGCCGGGCCGTCGTTGAGTTCGAGCGCGTGCAGCAGACCGGCACCGCCGGCAACATTACTGTCATCTCCAGATGAAGTGGCGCGGCCTCGCGGTCGCCGTCGTGACCGCCATGGCCGGGCTGGTGCCCGGCCCCACCCCAGCGACGCTCGCAGCCGGCGCGGCCGAAGGCCCGATCACCCTCGACATCGTCGTCACCGACGCCAAGGCGCGACCGATCAAGGATTTGAAGCCGGCCGACTTCGAATTGGTCGATTCCGGCGAGGGTCGACCTGTCGAGAATGTTCGCCTGCAGGCGGGGGGCAGCCGTGTGCTCGCGATCTTTCTGGACGAGTACCACGTGCAGACAGGCGACAGCACCGTACGTGCGCGGGCCGCACTCACACAATTCGTCCACACCCAGCTGCGCGACGGCGACACAATCGCCGTCATGAAGCCGCTCGATCCGCTCAACGCGATTTCGTTGACGCAGGATCGAAATACCGTCTTGCAGGCGATCGCGACGTTCGAGGGCAGAAAGGGCGATTACGCCGCACGGTCGACATTCGAGGAAAACTTCATCAGCCGCGATCCAGGAACGGCCGAGGTCTCTCGCGCGCAGGTCGTCACCTCGGCGTTGCAGGCGCTGGCGACTCGCCTGGGGGAGAAAGGCAGCGCCCGCAAGGCGCTGATCCTGGTCAGCGAAGGCTTCAGCCCCGCGCTGCCGCGCGTCATCGTCTATGCGGCGAACCGGCACGGCGTGGCCATCCATTCCATCGATCCTCATTCGGAGCCGGCGCAGAACGAATCGACGCTTCGGACGCTGGCGGATCAAACGGGCGGTTCCGCCAGCATCAACCAGGTCGATCTGTCGCCCGTTCTCAATCAGGCGGTCGCTGACCTCGACGGGCATTACGTGATTACCTATCAAGCCGCCGGACACGCTGATGGAAAATTTCATCCCGTGCAGATTCGCGTGAAACGTACGGGTGCGCAGACCAGGGCGCGATCCGGGTACTGGGCAGCGAATCCGGCGCCGACCGCGGCGACGACGTCGCGTGCCGCCACGTTGTTGCTGCCGTTCCGCCCGACCCATGCGAGTCCTTACATCCGCCCGTGGATCGGAATGTCGCGCGGTCCGGACGGGTTGACGAGCGTCACAGTGACGTGGGAAGCGGGGGAGGCGCCGCCGCGCAATCAACGCGTGACGTCGGTGGCGTTGAAGGCAATGGCGCCCGATGGGCGCGTGCTGTTTCAGAATCGGATCGGCGCAGGCGCCGTGCGCCTCGCGAAGTTTGATACCCCTCCCGGGTACCTCGCGCTGGAAATGGCGATTCACAGCAGCAGTGGGGCTGCACTGGATACGGACTACCGCGCGCTGTCGGTGCCGAACCTGCAGGTGAAGAAGCCGACCTTTGCGACCCCGCAGTTCCTTCGGACACTCACCGCCCGAGCCTTCGCGGAGGTCAGCGCGAACGCCGATGCCATTCCGGTCGCGTCGAGAACCTTCAGCCGCGCGGAACGGCTGCTGGTGAGGATTCCCGTTTACGGCCCAGGGGAAACCACGCCGATTGTGTCGGCGACTCTTCTCAACCGGCGCGGCATTCCGATGCGCGAGCTCCATCGGCTGCCGGCCGACCTGCCGCCGGGCGTCGTGCAGTTCGATCTTTCCCTCTCCTCTCTCGCCCCCGGCGAGTATCGGGTCGAGCTGGTTGCCGCCAATGCCCAGGCCCCCAGAGACGAAACCCGGGAAACGCTGATATTCCGCGTCACCAACTGAGCCGGGTTATCCTTCCCTGACGCATTACCTATTGATGAGAAAGCTCGCCGTCATTTTCTGCCTGATCGCCGGCTCTTCGGCTGCGGTCGCCGCCGTGCTGGAGGCCGAGACCGCCGCCGCCTTTCAGCGCTACGTCCGGCTCACCGAACAGCGCATCAACGGCGAAGTTGTCAAGAGCGACGCGTTCCTGTGGATCGACACGCTGTCGGCGGCACGCCGGACTGAGCTCCGGAAAGGGTTGCAGCAGGGCGGGGTCATCATCGAACGGTTGGAAACGCGTGACGGATCCAAAGAGATCGAGGCGCCCAACGGCCTGATCCATCACTGGGTCGGCGTGGTCTTCATTCCCAAGGTCTCCGTAAAAGAGGCCGTCGCCCTCATGCAGGACTACAACCATCACTCGAAGTACTTCGCGCCGGCGATTGCCCGGTCAAAGATGCTCGAGCACGACGGTAACCGGTTCAAGGTCGCGCTGCGGTTTCACGTGAAGAAAGTCATTACCGTCACGATGGATACGGAAAACGAGGCGGAGTTTTTTCATCCTTCTCCAGATCGCGCCCACAGCCGGATCCGCAGCACGCGGACAACCGAGATCGCCGATGCGGGCACGGCCCAGGAGAAAGCGAAGCCCGCCGGCGAGGAGCACGGCTTCATGTGGAACCTCAACACCTACTGGCGCTTCCTCGAGCGCGACGGCGGTACCTACATCCAGTGCGAATCGCTGACCCTCTCGCGCGACGTCCCGTTCGCTCTCGCCTGGATCATCCGCCCCATCGTCACCCAGATGCCGAAAGAGTCGCTGACCTTCACGATGGCCAGAGCCCGCGAGGCCCTCGCCAAACGGCCTATTTGAACAGAAGATCAGGAGACCAGAAGCTTTTTGATCTGACTTCTCCTGGCCTCCTTATCTGCTGTGAAATTTCAAAAACGCACGCCGTACACGAGTTTGACGTTGCGGCCAATCTCCGGGACGACGTCTTTGATCAAGGACAGATGGCTTCGGTACAACTCGTTGGTGACGTTGTCGAGGCGCAGCGTAAGCGTGCTGACGGCGCCGCCGGTCTGGAACGAATACGAACCATAGAGACGCAGCACAGTGTAGCCGTCGGTCGGCGTGTCAACGCCTGACACGCGATCCTGCCTGGCGGCCATACTGATCTGCCCGCCCGCCTGCAGCGCGTTGCGCTGATACCGAAGGCCGCCGCGGACTTTCAGGGGCGGGATGCGCGGCAGCGACGTATCCTCGTCTTTCAGCGCGCCCCGCACGAAATCGAGGCCGAGCTCCGCCGACAGTTGCGACGTGATCTGAAAGTCCGAGTGCGCTTCAATGCCCTGCAGCAGCGCGTCGGATCCGACGAACTCGACAAAAGCGATTTCTTCGTCCCCGCCCTCTTCGCCCTCGTGCTCGGCGTGACCCGACGGCTGTCGGCCTCCGAACAGTGCGACGAACTCGTCGCGCCGCTCCTCGAACGCCTCGTGATCGATCTGGCGGCGGAAGATGTAGTCCCGGATGTCGTTGCGGAAGTAGGTCACCTCGCCTGACGCGCGAGGCGCCCGCCAACGCAGCGACAGGTCGAGCCCCAACGCCCGTTCGGACTGGAGATTCGGGTTGCCGACCTCGACCGCGAAGTTGCCGTGGTGCACGCCGAAGAAGAACAGCTCTTCGAGTGCCGGCGGCCTGGCCGCGTGCGCGATGCTGGCCGCCACGGTGAGCCGGTCATTGGCTGCTGCCGGCCGAAGGAGGATGCCGGCTGAGACGGATCCGTTCGTGAAACCCCGCTCAGGTTCGCCCAGCGGTGTGTAGTTCGTATGGTCGGCGCGACCTCCGAACTGCAGCGTCAGATGCGGCCACGTCACTTCTTCATACACGAAGGCGGCAAACCCGCTCTGATCGACAGCCGGAGACAAGGCTTCGATGCCCGCGGCGTCAAACGCGCGACCGAGGACCGATCCCCCGATGCTGCCTTTCAGGCGTCCAACGGCCCTATGCGATCCCATCAGCTGCAGCTCGGTCGTGTCGTTCGTGAAGAGCGTGCCGGGCTCTTCGCCTTCGAGCTCCTGATGCTTGTAGCGTCGATGCGCGAGCGTCGCGCGGACGGCATCGAACGCGCCCTCGAGCCGCTCCGCGCCAGCGCGGAACGTGAGGGCATGACGCTTCGGTGTGAGCTGCAGGGTACCGCCCTCGACGACGGGGATGCCGTATTTGGAGTCATCGTAGCCGTAGCTGGCGCCGGCGTGCGCTTTCTCTCCGGTCCATGCGGCCCCGAGCGTCGCGAACGCGCTTCGCGAGTGCGAGTTTGCAACTGTTCCTTCCGGGGTCTGGAAGTCGTCCGTGTGCCGGCCGCCTCCGCCGACGTTCATGGCGAGCTTGCCGTTGCCGAATTGCACGTGACCCGCGCCGCCCGCTTCCTTTGCGTTGGTGCCCAGGTCGCCGGTGAAGTTTCCGGACGAGCCCTTGATCGGCTTCGTCGGAATCTCATTGGTAATCACGTTCACGAGGCCGCCAATGGCGTTCGCGCCGTACAGCAGTGTGGCCGGACCGCGGACGACTTCGATGCTCTCGGCGGCCGAAGGATTGATGCTGACGCCGTGGTCACCCGACTGGCTCGAGAGATCGCCTGGCCGCTGACCGTCTTGCAGGATCTGCACGCGATCGCCGTCGAGGCCGCGGATGACCGGCCGCGACGGAGCAGGACCGAAGCTGCGCACCGACACGCCCGGCTGATTTTCGAGCGTCGCGCCAAGCGAGCTCTCGAGCTGTTTCGTCAGCTCCTGTCCTGCGAGCACGGTCGTGGGCTGGAACGCGTCGAACTGGCTTCGCGCGTCCGCGCTGACCGACGCGACTTCCTGAAAGTGCAGATCCGGATCGACGAACACGTCGATCGGCGCAGCGGTCGGTGCCGGCACCGTCACTTCCGTGCGTCTGGATGAGTAGCCGGTCGTTCTGACCGACACGTGATATCTCCCTGGAGCGACGCTGTCGAAACGGAACAGGCCGTCTGCGTCCGAGATCGCTTCGCGCCGCAGCTCTTCAAGCACAACGGTCGCGCCGCCAACGGGCGCAGCGGACAACGAATTCAGCAGCCTGCCTTGCAGCACAGCCGTTTCTTGCGCCGCAGCGGAGCTCGCCGCCGCCGCGATCAGGATCGATGCGAGGAAACCCTTCATGACAACCACCTTCAGTACGCAATGAAAAGCACGTAGTGAAACGTACGTTGTCCGGCTTCAGCCGAACCGTGAACTTGTACGGTGGTTTTAGACTGGCGGGGCGCGGCCGGGAGCGAGCGACCACTCGAGACACTCTGCGAAGGCGACCACGGCCGCGTGCAGCCGCTCCGCGCGGAAGGAGATATGTCGCTGCTGGTACTTTTCGAAGGCCGGATGGAACGATCGGAGCGAGTGACAGAGGAAGCAGTGTGGCCCGTCGCTGTCTCGAGAGAAAGGAGCCGAGCCGAAGTAATGGGCGCTCTCGTCATGGTTGACGAGGCTGACGAGCACCGGGCTGCACGCGAAGTCGTCCAGTCCGTCCGCGTGCGGCAGCGCCACCGTGCCCGTACAGAGGCTGGCGAGCAGGAAGACCGCGACGCCGGCACGCCGGATCCACGACGTCGTGTGGAACATCGGTTTCAGCATAGCGAGGGGGGTCTGCGGCGTCAAGCATGGCGGGACCGCGCGTGGCAACGGGGATGGTAATGCCGACCTTCCGGTCGGCTCCGAGGCCGTCGACGCCGACGTTCAGAGTAGTACGTAGTGTCCGGCTTTTTGGCGAGTGCACCATGGTCGACCGTGTTTTTCTTAGAAGTCTTCACGGTCAACTCCCAATCTCCTCATCTCATGTAAACGGGGCTTACGCCCTTAGCCGCAGCGCACCGGGATGCACGCGCGCGGTGAGCGTATCCGATCCCTGGACGGCCTCCCCGTCTACATGAAACAGCATGACCTCCCGCGAGCGAATCGTCAGCTTGCGCACGCGGCTCGCCTTGATGCCCCTCTGCTGATGAAGTCGTCCGAGAAACAGCGACGGAATCCGCGCGAGATTTCCCGCGAGCGTGCGGTCCTCCACGATCACGAGATCGAGGAGTCCATCTTCCAGGCTCGCGCCTGGCGCGATCTCGGCGCCGAAGCCGTACTGCTTCGAGTTCGCCAGGGCGATCACGAGCGCAGATACCTGCGACGTGTGGCCGTCGGCGGTCACGGTGTAATCGACGGGCGCGTACCGCAGGAGATCGCCGGCGCTCGCCTTCAGATATGGAAGAAGCCCGCGATGGTTGATCCGGGTAGAGACGAGCGCCGCCACGTGCGCATCGAGCCCGATGCCCGCCACATTGAAAAACAGCCGGTCGCCAAGCTCGCCCGCATCGACCTGTCGACCGGTGGCCCGGATGGCGCGCTCGATCGCTTGAGCCGGATCGAACGGGATGCGCAGCTCGCGGGCGAGGCCGTTTCCGGAACCGCCGGGAATGATGCCGAGCGCCGGCCGGGGCTGCCCTGGCGCCGCCTCGTCTGCCCGCTGCACGAGGGCGCGCCCCACCTCGTTGATCGTGCCATCTCCGCCCCACGCGATGACCAGCTCAGCGCCGGCAGCGGCAGCCTCCATCGCCAATTCGTGAGCGTGTCCGGCCCGCTCCGTGACCCGAATATCTGCCTTCGCGCCCAGACGCCCGAGCGTACGGGTCGCAAGCGCAGCTCGCTCGGCGCCGCTCCCCCGCCGGATCGGTCCCGACACGGGATTGATGATGACGGAAATGCTGGTCAATCTTTGCGAAACAGGGTGATGGCGACGTCGATGTTGCTTTTGAGGGCGGACTTTACCGCCGGCCAGGTCTTGGCTGACCGCACGAGCGTCTTCCACGAGTAGAGGTGCTTCGCCTTGTGGAAGTCGCTGTTCGCCACGTAGGGATAATGCTTCAGGCTGGTCACCGAAAACAAATCGTCCCGGTTCGCCGCCTCCCACACGTCGACGAGATCCGCCAACTCCTTGCGGTGGTCCCAGAGGTAGCACGTCGCGATCTCCATCCGCGTCGTCGTCCTGTGATGCGGATGGCACGCGATGCTGAGGCCGTCCTGGCGCCTGATCTCTTCGAGGATATCCTTGGCCTTCTCATCGGCGCTGATGAACTTCTTGATGCCGAGCGCGACGATGTGGGAGTTGTGCTTCGCGCGCATGTGGTTCTGCGTCACCTCGGCGCCTGGCACGACCAGCATTCCGTACTCGCGTTTCGCGCGCGCCGCTTCTTTCTCGATGTCCGCGACGTAGTCGTCGAAGCTTTCCGGCGTGATGGAAAATCGGCGCCGCCCGAGTGTGGCCATGCGCCCCAATCGCCCGAATAGGTCCTTCTTCCCGAGAATGTGATCCGTGATGGCGAGCACGTCGAACTTTCCGGTCCGACCATAGAGGTCGACCACCTCCCGTGGCGTCAGCCGTCCATCGCTCCAGTTCGTGTGTACATGGAAGTCGCAGAGCAGGAAAGGCTCGTAGCCGGGCATCGATCAGGCGCGGACGTCTTCGTGGGTGGTATCCGACGGCCGATGTAGGAAGATCTCGGCGCAGAAATTTCTGACGTAAAGCCCGAACACCTTTCTGCGCCCCATCGTCTTGTATCGGCGCGCCGATGTGGAGACGTAGCACGGCAGCTTCAACCGTACGCGCCCGGCTTTGGAGATGCGGCGCGCAAGGTTCGTGTCTTCGCCGTGGAATTCAATCGACGTGTCGAAGCCGCCGATGGCCTCGAGCGCGTCGCGCCTGACCGCGAAGTTGCCGCCGTAGAGCACGGCGCCCATTCTGAACACGTACTGCGCCAGCACGTGGGTCGCCGGCGCCAGGCTGTAGTCGTACATCCGGATCAGTACCCGGCCGAATAGATCCCAGTCGTAGAAGCGGTACGGTCCGGTTACGGCCGCAGGCGGATTCGGGCCGGCGAATTCCTTCGCAATACGCTCGAGCCATCCGCGCGGCGCGCGGCAGTCGGCATCGACGTAGACGAGCACGTCGCCGGTGGAGATCCGGCGTCCCGTATCGCGCGCGACGACCAGCCCCTTGCGGGGCTCGTCCACGACGCGAACCCCCGGGATGGCCGCAGCCGCCGCTGTGCCGTCCGTGCTCGCATTGTTGATGACGATGAGCTCGTGAGGCGGGAAGGATTGCTGAAGCAACGAATGAAGGCAGTCGGGAAGAAGTATTTCTTCGTTATAGGCACAGACAATGACGCTGAACTTCACAGCGGCGGCTCGAACATCGGCCACCACTATCGGCGGTACCCGTCACGAACCCGTACCATGGCTACGACGAGGACGTAAATTCTGGGTGCGATAGGGGCGTCAGGTGCGATGGGGCATCAAAGCCGCAGCAACAGCGACAACGCCATCGTGAATCCAACCGCGATCACGATGCGGCGGACGCCTTTCGGACCGATGCGTCTGGCCACGCCAGCGCCCCAGATGCCGCCGACGATCGCCCCGGCCGACATGACCAGCGCGTGCGGCCACGAGACCATCCCGTGCCACATGAAGTAGAGCGCCGCGACGCCGTTGATGCACAGCGCGAGGAACGCCTTGAGGCCGTTCATCTGATGGATATCGGTGAACCCCATGATGCCGAAGGCAGCGAGCATGAGGATGCCGATGCCGGCGCCGAAGTACCCGCCATAGAGCGACACAAAAAACTGAAACATCAGCGCGCCGATCAACCAGCTCCGCGATCCGGCATGCGCCTTCCCCGTCGTCTTGATGAGGCGCTGTACCGGTTCCTGCAGCATGAACAGAACGGTAGCGAAGAGGATGAGAAGCGGAATGAGCCGGTCGAACACCGCCGTGGGCGTCATCTCGAGCAGAACCGCGCCGATGATGCCGCCAAGGAGGCTTGGAAAGATCAGCAGGTAGGTTTGCGCCGGCAGTCCCCGCAGATCGCGCCGGTAACCCCACAGCCCGCCAAGCGAACCCGGCCAGATGGCCACCGTGCTGGTGGCGTTGGCGATAGTCGACGGCAAACCAACCCAGACCAGCGAAGGAAATGTCAGGAGGGTGCCGCCGCCGGCAACAGAGTTAATGGCACCTGCCAGGAAGGCCGCCACGAAGACGACGAGATAGGCCACGGGCCCAATTATGTGCCGTCTTTGCAACCGCGGCTTGGCAGCGTGATGGCGAACGTCGCCCCCTGGCCGTGTCCACCGCTCGCGGCCGACACCGTTCCACCATGCGCTTCGATGAGGTAGCGAACCACCGCGAGGCCGAGCCCGAGGCCGCCGTGCACGCGCGTGGATCCAGAATCGGCCTGCCGGAATCGATCGAAGGCGTGCGGCAGAAACTCCGGCGCGATACCCTGGCCGC
Organism: Acidobacteriota bacterium; assembly: GCA_031395755.1. Classification (GTDB taxonomy): domain Bacteria; phylum Acidobacteriota; class Vicinamibacteria; order Vicinamibacterales; family JAMQPK01; genus JAMQPK01. Next base: position 13 of record JANNJO010000360.1, on the reverse strand, counting down.
TGTCTCGCACTAC
>JANNJO010000323.1:0-2313 GCA_031395755.1 Acidobacteriota bacterium | reverse complement strand
CGCCACCTGGATGTACCACCCGAATCTGGTGCTGGCGCAGGCCTACCACGTGGCGTTCGACATGCGCTCGCCGTATCACGTCTGCGCCGGCCTGCAGGACAACAACACGTGGTGCGGTCCGAGCGCCGTCCGCACCAACTCCGGCATCGCCAACGACGACTGGTACGTCGTGCAGGGCGGCGGCCGTCCTCTTCTCCACCTTTCCGGTCTGGCTGGTGCTGCTCGGCCGGCTGCTCGTGCCGGGTGAGACGCTCACGCCGCGCAAGCTCGGCCTCGCGCAAGTGGGACGATGCCGTTGTGGACGCGGTGGGACGCCGCGTGCCTTTCTGGAGCTTTCTGATCGGCGTCTACATTGCCGCCGGTTTCTGGGTTCTCGCCCCGAACTTCTCGACCGTCATCGACAAGGCGCTGTATGTGGCGACGGCGGCTTCGCTCACCTTTCTTGTCGCCGAGGTGCTGGTCAAGCTGGTCCGCACGCACCGATCCACGACCGACCCGTCACTGCCGACGACGACACTCACCGAGAACCTCGTCCGGATCGTCGTCGTCATCCTCGGCCTGCTGGTCATTCTCAATGGGCTGGGACTGTCGATCACGCCGATGCTCACCGCCCTCGGCGTGGGCGGCCTCGCCATCGCGCTGGCGCTGCAGGATACGCTCGCGAATCTTTTCGCGGGTTTCTACCTGACGGTCGCCAAGCAGATTCGGATCGGCAACTACATCCGCCTGGCCTCGGGTGAAGAGGGATATCTCGTGGACATCGACTGGCGCGCGAGCCGTCTGCGCCAGCTGTCGAACAACACGGTGCTGATTCCCAACGCGAAGCTGTCGCAGTCGATCGTGACGAACTATCATCTGCCCGAGCGGGAGCTCGCCGTGGTGCTCGAGGCGAGCGTCGACTATGGGAGCGATCTCGACAAGGTCGAGCGCATCACGGCCGAAGTTGGTCGCGACGTGATGCAAAACGTGCCGGGCGGCGTTGGCAGTTTCGAGCCGTTCGTTCGCTTTCACACGCTGGGCGATCCCGGCATCGCCTTTTCGGTGACGCTGCGCGCCCGCGAGTTCGTCGATCAATATCTCATCAGGCACGAGTTCGTGAAGCGGCTGCATCGCCGGTATGCAGCCGAGGGGATCACGATTCCCATCCGCTCGATCGCGCAGCCGCGACACGATCCTCCGTCTTCTCCGCCGCAATGAGCGTTCGGCGACCGTACTATGGCTGGCTCGTGCTGCTCGCCGCGGCCGCCGCCATGGTCGGCACGCTGCCCGGCCGCACGCAGGGGCTTGGGCTGATCACGGAGCCCTTGCTCGCCGACCTCAACATCGGCCGCGTCGAGTATGCGCAGCTGAATCTCTGGGCCACGCTTATCGGCGCCGCAGGCGCGCTCGGCGTCGGCCGCTTCATCGATCGCTTTGGCAGCAGGGCCGTGCTGACGGTCGTGGCGGTCGCGCTGGGCTCCGTGGTTTGCGTCATGAGCCGGGCCAGTTCCTTTACGGAGCTCGCCATCACCGTCACGCTGACGCGCGCGCTCGGCCAGAGCGCGCTGTCGGTGGTCAGCCTCGCGATGGTCGGCCAGTGGTTCGTCCGCCGCATCGACATGGCGATGGCGATCTACAGCGTGGTCTTGAGCGTCGGGTTCATGATGGCGTTTCCGATCGTCGGCTCGCTCGTGCAGTCGCGGGGCTGGCGCTTCGCGTGGCTCGCGGTCGGCGCCACGATTCTCGCCGGCCTGGTTCCGCTCGGGCTGGTGATCGTTCGTAGGAATCCCGAGGCAGCCGGCCTGCTCCCCGACGGCGACCTCCCCAACCACCAATCACTAAGTACGAACCACCAAACCCCAATCCCTAATCCCCAACCCCTGGCTGGGTACACTCTTCTTGCCGCTCTTCGCACTTCGGCCTTCTGGGTCTTCGCGATCGGCGCGGCGCTTTACGGCCTTGTCGCGTCGGGCATCGGCCTCTTCAACGAATCCATCCTCGCTGAGAGAGGTTTCGGCCCGAATATTTACTATCAGACGCTCGTCATCACGGCGATGACCGGGCTGGCCGGCAACTTCATCGGCGGATGGCTCGCCCGCTCGGTGGCGCTGAACCGCCTGATGGCTGTCTCATTGTTCGTATTGATGACCGGGCTCCTCGCCTTACCGCACGTCACCACCGTCGCGATGGCGATGGCGTGGGCGACGCTGATGGGTCTCGGCGGCGGGCTGGTGATGGTGCTCTTCTTCAGCGTGTGGCCGCGCGTCTACGGCCGCCGCGAGCTTGGCCGCATTCAGGGCGTGACGCAGGCGATGACGGTGCTGGCGTCGGCGG
>JANNJO010000284.1:0-9810 GCA_031395755.1 Acidobacteriota bacterium | reverse complement strand
ATCGGCTTCATGATGGACTGCGATACGACCGGCGTCGAGCCGGACATCGCGCTCGTCAAGTACAAGAAGCTCGTCGGCGGCGGGTTGATGAAGATCGTCAACCAGACCGTGCCGATGGCGCTGGCGAAGATCGGCTACACGGAGCAGCAGATCAAGGCCATCATCGAGTACATCGACCAGAACGAAACGATCGAGGGCGCGCCCGAGCTCAAGGCGGAGCATCTGCCGGTGTTCGACTGCGCGTTCAAGGCGCGGAACGGTGAGCGATCGATCCACTATCTCGGGCACATCCGGATGATGGGGGCGACGCAGCCGTTCATCTCCGGCGCGATCTCGAAGACCGTCAACGTGCCGAAAGAGGCGACGGTCGAGGAGATCATGGAGGCTTATATCGAGTCGTGGCGGCTCGGCGCGAAGGCCGTGTCGATCTACCGCGACGGCAGCAAGCGGACGCAACCGCTCAATACGTCGAAGGACAAGACGCTGGTTGAGGTCGAGAAGGTCGTCGCGAGCATGCGGCAGCCCGTGCGCCGCCGGCTGCCGGACGAGCGGCATTCGATCACCCACAAGTTCGACATCGCCGGACACGAGGGCTACATCACGGCGGGGCTCTTCGAGGACGGCACGCCCGGCGAGCTGTTCCTCGTGATGGCGAAGGAAGGCTCGACGATCTCGGGCTTCGCCGACGCCTTCGCGCAGGCGATCTCCTACGCGCTGCAGTTCGGCGTGCCGCTGCAGGTGCTGGTGGACAAGTTCAGCCACGCCCGCTTCGAGCCGTCTGGCATGACGAAGAACCCGGACATCCGGTTCGCGAAGTCGATCGTGGACTACATCTTCCGGTGGATGGCGACGAAGTTCCTGTCGAACGACGCGCAGTTCCATGCGGGAGTGAACAACCGAGAAGATCGGCGTGAGCTGGACCGGCCCGGTGCCGCAGACGCACAGAAAGCCGAGGCCGCGAAGCCCGAGGCGCCCAAAGCCGCCGCGCCGAAGCCGTCAGCACCTTCGACGTATGCCGCTGCGGCGATGCAGAACCAGGAAGACGCGCCGCCCTGCAGCATGTGCGGCTCGATCATGGTGCGGAGCGGCAGCTGTTATAAGTGCGCGAACTGCGGCAGCACGAGCGGCTGCGCGTAGCGGAGAAAACTGATTAGGTAAGGCAAGAGCCTACGCCACAACGTCGGCTCTTGTCGGCGGCGCGCTGGACCCGCTACTTCTGGACGCCGTCGTCCTTCATCGATTCGAGCTTGGCGAGATCGAGACCGGAAATCGCAGTCTTGAGCTCGTTGACGCTGACCCCGTTGCCCTTTGCGCTCACGACAAAACGGTCGCCGAGCACCATGCCGAACTCGTTCGTGCCGCCCGTCTTCGAGGTCCGCTCGTGGACGAGGCGGCTGCCGAGTTTCTGGGTCTTCTCAGAACCGCTGTCGTCTTCCTTCTCGCCTTCCACGCCGGCCCAGCTGGCGAGCCCCATGAGGCCGCTGACGCCGCCGGTGTCTGAGATATCCAACGTCACGCTCTTGCCAGCGCCATCTCCATACCGCGCCTCGGCCTTCGACACCATGAGACCCGCGATCCCCGTCTTCTCAGCGCTGCTGGCTGTCTTCGGGAGACCCGCAAAACTCTCCGGCACGAATGTCTTGAGCTGATCGATCGCGACGGGGTCGACGCGCCTGCCGCCGCCGAGAAGCGTCCCGAGACCTTCGAACGCCGCGGCGACCTGCGCCTTCTGGTCACCGCTTTTCTGAGCCGCTTCCATCGCCCTGTTGCTCTGTTCGAGCTTGTCCCCGAGGCCCTGCAGCTTGCCCATCGGGCTGTCCTTGTCGAACTGCACATCGGAGCCGGGACGAGTCGCCGCGCCGCTGAGCGCGCCGGCGCCGATCATGCCCGCGCCGCCAATGGTTGCGCCGATAGCCGTAATGACCACCGACAGGATGACCGCGCAGACGACGACCACAGCGGTGTAGGCGACCGCCTTGTCTTCCGGGCACTTCATCAGGCGGGGGAGCCCGAGGTACAGCAGATACAGGCCATAGAAAGCGGCGAAGATGGCGAAGACGGCAAGCAGCGGAACGATCTGCAAGACGCCGGCAATCCACGCGGGCGTGTACGAATACACGGCCACCTTCAGTGCCTGCGTGCTGTTCTGCTCACCGCCGAACGTCGGTGCCAGCGCATTGATGACGAGCGACAGGACGAAGACCCCGACGATCGCCATGCAAAACATGAACAAGGCGACGACAAGTCCGCTCATCAACGGTACGCGGTAGGTGCCGAGGTATGGCAAGGAGGAGCCAATGAACGACCCACCGATGAATCCGGCGATCGCGCCGATGGCCGCGAGGGGCGCGACGTAGCCGCTCACCAGTGTTCCGGGCGACGTCGCCTCGGCCGCGATGACAGGCCACTCCGTGTTCGGTGTCAGACAGATGTTCTTTGCGCGCTCGACTAGGGACACGGCATCCTCCCATCAAATGCAAGGTAACGTGGTGCTCGCTCTCCACCCGCGTTTACATTTTGTCCAGATCGTGTGGCCGGATCAAGACATCTCAAACCGCAGCCGCGTGCGGAACTCCCGCCTGAGCAGCAGCAGGTTCAGGAGAAGCTGCAGGACCGTCGCGCCGACGGACAGGTACCAGATCCAACGCAGTTCGAAGCCCGCCATGCGCGCGAGCAGAAGCGCCGGGATGGCGACCACCAGAATTCGCAGGAACGAGGCGACGAGCGGGGGAATCGTGTTGCCCATCGCCTGGAACATGCTGCCGTTCACGAAGATGATCCCCGACGCTACCAGACTCCACGAGACGATGCGCAGGTACTCCGCCCCGACGGCGATCACCTCAGGGTCTGACGAGAAGAAACGAATCATCGGCTCAGGGACGAGATTGCAGGTGATGGTGAACGAGAACATGACGCCGGCAGCGAACAGCGCCGCGCGTTGAAAGGTCTCGCGCACCCGGCTGGCCTGACGCGCGCCGAAGTTCTGCCCAGCCACCGGCGCGACGGCGAACCCGAGCGCGACGATCGGCATGAAGCCGGCCTGGATGATGCGCTGGCCGATGCCGAAACCAGCCTGCGCTCCGGCACCGAACGGCCGGCTGACCGTATAAACAATGAACAGGTACGCGGCAATCAGCGCGAACTCGGTGCCCGCCGGAAGCCCAATCTTGAGAATCTGCGACCAGAGCCCGACGCGAGGCGTGAACTCGGCGTGAAACTTCAGGTACGCCGCCGCCGGAAAAAAGTAAACCGCGAGCCATAGGGTGCCAACGATGATGGCGATGAACGACGCGAGCCCGGCGCCGGCGACGCCCATGGGGCTGCCGGTGATCCACCCGAACATCAGAGCCGGCGCGAGCACGATGTTCAAAATCACCGTTGCGGTCTGCACGACCATCCCCGGCTTGAAGTTGCCGGTGCCGCGAAGCGCCGCGGCCATCACGACCATCGGGAACTGCAACCCCATGGCAGGGATGAACCACGACAGGTAATCGTTGGCGCTCCTTGCGCTCACCGGATCAGGGCTCAGCGCATTGACGTAGGTGGCGCGCAGCGTCGTCACGAACGTCAGGAACACGACGCCGATGGACGCGGAGAGCAGGAGCGACTGATTGAGCACCCGCTGCGCGTGATCCTGATCTTTTCGACCGGCGGCATGCGAGATGAGCGTCGTCGTGCCGACGGCGAGCATCTGTGTAATGGCGAGGACGATGAAGGTGAGGTTGCCCGCGATGCCGACGCCGGCGATGGCTTCCTTGCCGAGGCGTCCGACCCAGTAGAGATCGACCAGGAAATACAGCGTCTGGAAGACCATCGTCACCAGCATGAAGCTGGTGGTTTTGAGCAGGTGGCGGGAGATGGATCCTGTCGTCAGATCTTCCACTGACGGCTGATAGTATCAGATAGCCCGCCATCAGCTTTTGGGAGGAGAAGGGGTCGGCGCGGTCGCCGACCCCTCTGACTCTACGAGTGTTGCCGGTGTTTTATCGCCTCCGACCTCTATCGTCGGTGTCCTTGTCGTCATCGTCGGTGTCCTCGTCGTCATCCTCGTCGTTCTCGATTTCGACTTTAGTGGCGACAAAGACCCCGGCGATGCGCGTGCCCCTTACTTCGACTTCGACACCAGGCTTGATGTCGCTGCAGACGCCCTTCTTGAACTGGGTTGCGGAATTCGTGGTGACGACGATACCTCTTACGGTGAAGGATCCGCAGCCGCCGGCCGTCACCTTGCCGGAGAGCTCGACTTCCTCGACCCTGTCCTTTTTCTTCGTGATTTCGACGCGCTCTGCGACATACACGCCACTCGTCTTCGTGCCTTTCACCGTCACTCTGGCGCCGACCTGGATATCGCTACAGACACCATACTTGAACTGCGTGGCAGCGTTCGTGGTGATCACTATGCCGTTGACCGTGAACGATGAGCAGCCGGTCGCGAAGGCCGTCACATCGCCAGAGAGCTCGAAGTCGTCCTTGTCTTTCGCTGGCGGCATGTCGACTTTGATCTGCCTCGCGAGCACCGAACCGTCCGCCTGCCGCGTGCCCTTGATCTCCACTTTCACGCCGGTTGCGAGGCTTGCGCAGGCGCCTTGGACAAAATGAGTGCCGGCGTTCGTCGTAATCGTCATGCCGTTGACGACGAACGACGGGCAAGTCCCGCTCGTCACTCTCCCCTCGACCTCGACCTTCTTCTCACCGTCTTGCCGCATGACGTTCTGGACGGAGGCATTTCCGCCGCTAAGAGTCACGGTGATGCGGATGTCTTCGCCCGTGCTCACACCGGTGACCGTGATCACGGCGTCCGTTCCTGAACCCGAGAAGCGCAGCTGCACGTCCCCGACAGGCACGTTGTTCAGCACGAAGCTTCCTGCGCCGTCGACGACAGCAGTCAAGCTCGTGCCCACGACGGTGACCGTCAGTCCCGATCCGGTGAGCGTCGCGAAACCAAGGGTCGATGGCGTTGTAAGAGCGCCTGTCACGGAGCCGTTGATGGTGGCTCCCAGGATGACGTTGTTTTGAGCACGCGGTAGATCGGTCGGAGATGTGGGTGTGGACGAATCGCATCCGGCGGCACCAAGGCCGGCGAAAATGACGAATGCGTAGATGATCCCGTTTTGAATGCGCACGATTTCCCTCCAAAGCTGGGTGCACTGAAGTTGCGCACCACACATGACATGCCGAGCAGGAGCCAGCCCTTTCTAGCAATCCCGATGCCTTGGTCCCAAGCGTGTGCCATTATGGCTCATTGTCGATAACGTGTTGCGCTGCAATAGCTTTGCGTGGGACGGCGGCAGGACATCCGCCGGCTTGGTAGAGCACGCGCGGAAGCTTATGCTCGGTTATGTAATTTTTTCTCAGTTCTGCAGCGGCTGAAGTCGGCCTGACGCAGCAGCCTGGAGCCTATCTTGGGGGCTGTGAGTACGTGGTCGATGTGTCCACTGTGAACTTGCGGTAGCCGGAGAACTCGGAGATGCCGCGGAGGCGCAGACGTCGGAATAGCAGCACGCGGCCGCTCGCGGTCCACGTCACCTTGGCCGGCAGCCACACCTCCTTGTTCACCTTGCGACGCTCGTAGGTGGCCACGGTGCCTTTGTGCACGCGAGCGAGCAGGCCGAGGCCGAACGAGAGATCGCGGATGGCCTCGATCTCGATGCGCACCAGCTCGTAATCCGACTCACTGACCCAGGCGCGTGCTTTGAAGTTGCGCATGATCTTGCCGTCATCGGTCTGAGGCCTGACGGTATCCTTCGGGTCGAGAGTCGCCAGAATAGTGTCGTGGCCCCCGATCGATTCGCGCCGGACCATGCGGATTTCGTACAGGCGAAACAGGTCATCGATGCCCGCCGACTGGCGCCGGCGGGCCTGCTCGTTCTCGCGCGCCGCCTTCTGCCGTTGTGCCTCCGAGGCCTGCGACTTCATGTACGCCGCCACGTTCTTCTGCCGATCGCGATCCTGTTGCGCCAGTTTATCCGGCGCCACTGGCCGGCCGCTCTCCTCGACGAGGCGACGATAGCGCTCCTCGCCCGGCAGGCCCGGGTACACCTCGTACACCTTCAGTGATTCGCTGGTCACACGGTCCGAGCCGTCGACGTTCTGCTCGGTGCGCCGCTCGATGAACGTAAAGCCGCTCTGCCGCTCCTCGTCGGTGGCGAGGTGCTTCTTGACCTGAGCCGCGAACGTGTTGAAGTCGGGGAGCGGACGCTCCTGCGCGACGGGAACGACCAACAGGAGGAACACGAGAAGCAACGGGCGCATAAGAGTTATTATCGGAGAATCCATGCGCAGATATGTCGCCATTCTTCTGGCCGCCTATCTCTCCTCATCGGTGGGCTTCTCGCAGGCGGCGCCCGCGGCGCCGCGCCTGGTGGTAGTGCTGGCGATCGATCAGATGCGGTTCGACTTTCTCACGCGCTTCGATCAGCTCTACAAAGGCGGCCTGCGGACGCTGATCGATCGCGGCGCGGTGTTCACGAATGCGAAATACCAGCACGCGGCGACCGAGACGGGGCCCGGCCACTCGGTGCTGCTGTCGGGACGCCACCCCAGCCACTCGGGCATCGTCGCCAACGAGTGGTACGACCCCTACCTCGGCCAGGTCATCAATGTCGTCGACGATCCTGTTCAGACGCCCATCGGAGGCACGGGCCGTGCCGCGTCGCCCGTGAATGCGATTGGTTTCACGGTCGGCGATGTCCTGAAGACGCGGACGCCGCAATCGCGCATCGTCGGCGTGTCCCCCAAGGATCGTTCGGCGATTCTGATGGGCGGCCTTCGCGCCGACGCCGCCTATTGGTTCGAGAACAGCGGCGGCAACTTCATCACGAGCAGCTTCTATATGGACGCGGCGCCCGCGTGGCTGACCGAGTGGAATCGCCGGCGCTCGGTGGATAGATTCGCCGACCAGCCGTGGACCCGCCTGCTCGAGGATGTCTCCATCTACGAGCGGTATGCCGGAGTCGACGCTGTTGAAGGCGAGAGAGACCGCAAGGACACCACCTTTCCTCACCTGTTCTCGGCGAAACCGCCGCAGGCGCAGCACTACGTCGAGCTTCGCCGCACGCCATTCGTGGACGACATCACCCTCGAGTTTACCCTCGAGGCGATGACGCAGCACGAGCTCGGCCGCGATGCGGTCACCGATATTCTGGCGGTCGGGTTCTCGGCAAGCGACGGCGTCGGCCATGCCTACGGTCCCGACAGTCACGAGGTGATGGATCAGCTCCTCCGGCTCGATCTGCTCCTGGGACGGTTGTTCAGGGAGATCGACGAGACAGTTGGCCTCGACAACACGCTCATCGTCCTGAGCGCCGATCATGGATCGCGCCCGCTGGTCGAGGTAGAGCAGGGGCGCGGGATCGCTGCGCGGCGTGTCGCTCCCGCGGTGCTGCGAACTGCGGTGGCCGATGCGTTCGCCAAACGCTATCCAGGCGCCAAGGACCTGATCAGCTACTTCGCGGTCGACTTCTATCTCGACATCGAACTGATGCGCCGGCTCAACCTCAACCAGCGGGAGGTGGAAAAGACGGCGATTGACGCGTTGCTGGCGACAGGCCTGGTCGACAAGGTCTACACGCACGACGATCTGCGAAGCGTTGCGCCATCTTCCGATCCGTTCCTCACGCTCTTCCGAAATGCGTTTTTCGAGCCTCGAAGCCCCCATCTGAACGTGCTCCTGAAGAAAGAGGTGTACATGAACGCGCAGGCCGGGGGAACTGGCCATGGCAGCGCGTACGATTTCGATCGCCACGTGCCGCTCATCTTCATGGGGCGCGGCATTGCGCCCGGCAGCTATCCCGGTCCCAGCGGCCCCCAAGACGTCGCGCCAACCCTGGCGCACCTGCTGCAGCTCCGGCTTCCACGCGAGTCGGACGCGCGTCTGCTGCTGGAGATGTTTTCGCGCTAACGACCGCCCGCGGTGGCCTTGTATGATGAGATGATGCGGCGCGAACAGGTCACGATTGGCCGAAAAACCATCAGCTATCTCACCTCTGAGCCTTCCGCCCCAGCCGTTCGACAGCACCCGGTGAGGACCGTCGTCTTCCTGCACGCGTTTCCGCTTCAGGCGGCGATGTGGGAGCCGAACCTCGGCGCGATTCCCGAGGGCTGGCGCGGCATCGCCCCGGATTTGCGCGGGTTTGGCGAGAGCTCGCTGCCGGAGTCCGATAATCATGGCCTGATGGAGTTCGCGGGCGACGTCATCGATCTGCTCGATCGGCTCGATGTGACCGAGGCTGCGGTCATCGGCTGCTCGATGGGCGGCTATGTGCTCTTCGAGATGCTGAGGGCCGCTCCACGCTACATCTCGGCGGTGGGGCTGGTGTCCACGCGTCCCGGTTCCGACAGCGAAGACGCCAAAGCGAACCGCCAGAAGATGATCGAGAAGGTCGAGAGCGAGGGGATCGATGCGATTGCCGATCAGATGCTGCCGAAGCTGCTGGGCGCAACCACGCAGCGCGATCGCCTCGATGTCGTGACACGCGCGCGGAGCCTGATCGTGGCCAACACGCGGCAGGGCGTCAAGACCGCGGTGAAAGCGATGATGGAACGCGCCGACTCCACGCCGCTGCTCGCGAAGGTCGCGGTTCCCACGCTTATCGTGGCCGGCGAGGAAGACGCGTTGATACCACCAGCCGAGGCCGAGGCGATGCACAAGGCCATCCCGACGTCGCGGTGCGAGATGATGGCTTTCGCCGGACATCTGCCGAACCTGGAGCAGCCGGGGCCCTTCGATGCCCTTCTGAGGCAGTTCCTTCAAAAATCATGAGCACACCGAGATTTGCGCTCGCGGTCGTCCTCATGCTCGCGACGGTCGGGCTTCCCGGGCAGAACTATGAGCCCTCACCCGATCTCGAGTCGCTGCACGTGCCGTTCGACGCCTTGCTCGATCTGCACGTACGTGACGGACTGGTGTACTACAGGGCGCTGCAGGCCGATCGTGCGCGGCTGAATAGCTACCTGGCATCGCTCAATGCGCCGGCCATGGCCTCGGGCTACGCGTCCTGGGACAAAGACCGGCAGAAGGCTTTCTGGATCAACGCATACAACGCGTTCGTGATGCAGACGGTCATCAACCACTATCCGATTCTCGGGAGTGCCAAGGCCTTCCCCCCCAACAGTATCCGGCAGATTCCGGGCGCGTTCGAGAGGATCCCGCACATGGCGGCGGGCAAGAGCGTGACGCTCGATCAGATCGAGACCACCATCCTCGCCGAGTTCAAGGACCCGCGCGTCTTTCTCGTGCTGGGCCGCGGGGCGGTCGGCAGCGGCCGGCTTCGCAGCGAGGCGTTCGGCGCCAAGTCGGTCGAGCGACAGCTCGAGCAGGCGAGGCAACAGTTCGCCGTTACGCCTCGCTGGTCGAGGGTCGATGCACTCGCCGGCAAGGTCAGCATCAGCCCAATCCTGAGCTGGCGCGCGCCGGCGTTCATCGAGGAGTACGCAGACGACTCGTTCGATCTGCCCAAGCGCGAACCGATTGAGCGCGCAGTGGTCGGCTTCCTGCGGCCGCAGTTGCTGGATGCCGAAGCTGACTTCATCAAGAAGAACGCCTTCCAACTGACATACCTGCCGTTCGACTGGCGCCTCAACGACCTGACTGGCGGACGACCGGACTAGGGATTAGGGATTGGGGATTAGTTAGGGATTGGGGATTAGGGATTGGATCTGCTGCTACACGGTAAGGTAGCGATTGTTACGGGATCGAGCCGCGGGTTAGGGTTGGCGAGCGCGAACGCGCTCGCGGCCGAAGGATGCCGCGTGTGTCTGTCCGCGCGGGGCGCGGAGGCGCTGCAGAAGGCCGCGGCCGGCCTGCGCGAG
>JANNJO010000265.1:0-9242 GCA_031395755.1 Acidobacteriota bacterium | reverse complement strand
GGCAGATCCGCCTGGAGAATCCGCGGCAGCAGTTTCTTGCACGTCTGGATTGAGCCTTTCGCCCATCGGTGCTGCTGCGACTTGAAGGCGTTCATCTCGACCGGCACTTCGGCCGGCGCGACGACGTCAGGAAGGAACACGAACTGCCATCCCTCCAACTGCGCGCGATAACTCAGGTCGAGGTCTTCGGTCAGGGTATCGTGCTGCCAGCCGCCGGCCGAGGCAATCGCCTCGGTCCGCCACATCCCGGCGGTCCCGTTGAAATTGAAGAAGCACCCGGAACGATTGCGGCCGCCGTGCTCGAGCACGAAGTGGCCGTCGAGCAGAATCGACTGGATCTTGGTGAGCAGCGAGTAGTCCTGGTTGATGTGGCCCCAGCGCGCCTGCACCATCCCGACCTTCGGATCGCCGAAATGCGGCAGCAGGCGATGGAGAAAATCGGCGCCCGGCAGGAAGTCGGCGTCGAAAATCGCGATGAATTGACCGCGCGCCACCTTGAGACCGGCTTCGAGCGCGCCAGCCTTGTAGCCTGTGCGTTCGTTACGGTGGAAGTACTTGATGTCGAGGCCCTGCAGCGCGTGGCGGCGGACCGCCAGCTCGGCGATTTCACAGGTCTCGTCCGTCGAATCGTCCAACACCTGAATCTCGAGCAGCTCGCGCGGGTAGTCAATGCGGCAGACCGAGTCGATCAGCCGATCGGCCACGTACATCTCGTTGTAGATCGGCAGCTGAATCGTGACGACCGGCAACACCTCGAGCGCGGGTGGCTCGACCGGTTGGGAATCCTTATGCCTCATGTAAAGATACACAAGGTAGTAGCGGTGCCAGCCGTACACCGCCAGAATGCTCAGTACAAAGAAATAACTGACGAGGATGAGTGTGTCAGAGGGAGTCATTCGGTGAGCAAATCCGGAGGCAAAACGTCTGGCGATTATACTGCGGTGCCTGTCGAAGCGACAAGCGCAAGGCCTTTCATGACTTTGGCGGATTTGAAGCGATTGCTGGACCAGGTCCGGGACGGCCGCGTGCCGCCCGAGGCGGCGGTCGAGCAGGTCCTCCAGCTCGTCAACGCCCGTTCGTTTCAGGACCTTGGCTTCGCGCGCGTCGATCACCAGCGTGAGCTGCGCCAGGGGTTTCCGGAAGTGGTGTTCGGGCCGGGCAAAACGCCGGAACAGATCCAGGCGATCTCGGCGGAAATCGTCGCCCGGGGGCACACGCTGCTCGTCACGCGCACGACCGAGGAAGCGTTCGCATCCGTGCAGCAGGTGGTGGCAGGCGCGGCGTTCCAGCCACTGGCGCGCACGATCACCTTCCGGCAGCAGGATGTGCAGCCAGGGCGCGGAACCATTCTCGTTGCGGCCGCGGGCACCTCCGATCTCCCGGTTGCCGAAGAAGCCTGCGTCACCGCGGAAGTGATGGGCAACACGGTCGATCGCCTTTTTGATGTCGGCATCGCCGGCATCCACCGGCTGCTCGGCGAGCACGCCCGCCTCTCATCGGCCCGCGCAATCGTCGTCGTCGCCGGCATGGAGGGCGCGCTGCCGAGCGTGATAGGCGGATTGGTACGCGTGCCGGTCATCGCCGTGCCGACCAGCGTCGGCTACGGGGCGAGCTTCGGAGGACTGGCGGCGCTGCTCGGGATGTTGAACAGCTGCGCGGCGGGCGTTTCAGTGGTCAATATTGATAATGGCTTCGGCGCGGCGGCGATAGCCAGCCGAATAAACCATCTATAGATCGCGAGATCTATAGATCTATAGATCTAAAAATGCATCCAAACGCTCTTCGTGCCTTAGAGTGGGATCAGATCGTCGAGGTCGTCCGCGGCTTCGCGCTGACGCCGCTCGGCGCATCGCGGCTTGCCGAGCTCGAACCGCAGTCCGATCCGCACCGCGTCTCGCAGCTTCTTGCCGCGACGACGGAGGGCTTCAGGTACCTCGACGCACACCCTGCGTTCTCGCTGCAGGCGCCCGACGATCTCGAAGCCGTGCTGGCCGCGCTGGCGGTCGAAGGCCGCGCGCTGGATCCCCTTCGCCTGCTGGCCTTCGCCGAATTCCTGGATTCGCTCGGCCTGACGTGTGCGGCGATTCGGCGGGTCAGCGGCGCGTTCCCCACGTTGAGGGCGCTGGCCGAAAGCTGCGGATCGTTCAAGAACCAGATCGACGACGTCCGCAGCAAGATCGACCCCTCGGGCGACGTGAACGACAACGCGAGTCCCGAGCTCTCGCGCCTGCGCACGCACCTCCGCAAGCAGCGCGCGCGGCTGCGCTCCACGCTCGAGTCATATCTGCGCGGTAAAGAGACGTCGAGATACCTGCAGGATCAGGTCGTCAGCGATCGCGATGGACGTTACGTGCTCGTCGTCAAAGCCGAGCACCGCACCGCGATTCCGGGAATCATCCACGGCAGTTCGGGCAGCGGTGCCAGCCTGTATCTCGAGCCGCTCAGCACGGTCGAGATCAACAACGAGATCGTCGCGCTCGAACAACAGGAACGCGAAGAGGTCTTTCGCATTCTCCGGCAGCTGACCGACAGCTTCCGTGCCAAGCCCATCGAATTGCGTCAGGCCGTTGATGCGGCCACCGAGCTGGATGTCATTCAGTCCAAGGTTCGGTTCGCGCAGTTGATCTCCGGAGTGCCGGCGACGCTGTCGACCGACGGACGCCTCGAGCTGCGAGCGGCGCGCCATCCTCTGCTGATACCGGGGGTGATCGCCAGGCTCTTTGATCAGCGGCGTGAGCGCTCCGACTCGCCGGGGAAGGATCCCGTTCCAGTCGACATCCTGGTGATTCCGCCGACAACCGTGCTGCTGATTACCGGACCGAACACCGGGGGCAAGACGGTCGCGTTGAAAACCGCCGGGCTCTCGGCGCTGATGGCGCAGGCAGGGCTGTTCGTGCCGGCCGCCGACGCCCGGCTTCCCGTCTTCCGCGCGATATTCGCCGACATCGGCGACGAGCAATCGATCGCCGCGAACCTCAGCACGTTCTCGTGGCACATCACGAACATCGCCAGCATGGATCGCTCGCTCGCGCTGCCCTCCCTCGTCCTCCTCGACGAGCTGGGAGCGGGGACCGATCCGCTTGAAGGCGGCGCGCTGGGTGTGGCCGTCATCGAGCACTTCCGCGCGCGCGGCGCCACCGTGATTTCCACGACGCACTACGAGGCGCTGAAGACCTATGCGGCGACGACGCCCGGCGTGACGGCCGCGGGGTTTGGCTTTACTCCCGACACGTTCGAGCCCACCTACCACATTCAGTACGGATCGCCGGGCCGGAGCCTGGCCCTCGAGATGGCCGGGCGCATCGGGCTCAACCCCACGATCATCGACAGCGCGCGGAAGAACCTGTCTGAGCGTGAGGCTCAGTTGGCCGCGCATCTTGCCAAAGTCGACACGGATCTTCGCGCGCTCGAGCACGAGCGCCGTCTGGTCAAGCGGGAGCGCGAGGCGCTCGGCGAGGCCGACAGCCGCGCACGCTCGCGGGAGGAGGCGCTGCGCCAGCGCGAAGAGACCTTCAAACAACGCTTGAACGAACGACTCGACGAACGCCTGCGCGAAGCGCGCACGGAGGTCGACGCCGTGGTGGCCGATTTACGCAAGCAGGCGGTTTCGTTGGCGGATCAGGCCGCCAGGGGCGCGGCCGTCGTGCCGTCGACCGGCGATACGGGCAGGCTTCGCGGCGATGCGCGCGCCGCCATCGACGCGCTCGTTGAAAAGTATCGAAAGGATCAGGCGCCGCCGGCTGCTCCGGAGGCGCCGCACACCCGCGCGGCCGTCGTGGGAGACCGCGTCTCAATTGGCAGCCTGGGATTCGAGGGAACGGTCGTCAACGTCCACGAGCGCGAGGCGGAGGTCGAAGTACGCGGCAAGCGGTTTCGCTCGCAGATGAGCGAGCTGCGCGTGCTTGGCGGCGTGAGAGCCGAGCCTGCCGCCGTGCGCGTCAACGTCCAGCTCCAGCCGCGCGAAGGCGCGGCGTCCGGCGAGCTGCTGCTGGTCGGCAGCACCGTCGACCAGGCGATCGATCGCCTCGAGAAATTTCTCGATGAGAGCCTGCTCAGCGAGCAACGGATGGTCAGAGTGATTCATGGCTTCGGCACCGGCCGGCTGAAGGAGGCGGTGGTCGAGTATCTGCATAAACACCCGCTGGTGACGGAGGTGCGCTCGGCGTCGCCCCAGGAGGGCGGCGGTGGGGTGACTATCGCTGAATTGAAGGACTAGGGCTTAGGGATTGGGGATTAGGGATTAGGGATTAGTGGCGTTTCCACAATCATTCATCGAAGACCTCCGCGTGCAGGCCGATATCGTCCAGGTCGTGCAGGAGTATGTCTCCCTCAGAAAGACCGGCGCGACCTACAAAGGCCTCTGTCCGTTCCACTCGGAGAAGAGCCCGTCATTCCACGTCAACCGCGACAAAGGCTTTTTCCACTGCTTCGGCTGCGGCGTCGGTGGAGATGTCTTCAAGTTCCTCGAGCTGCAGGAGAAGCTGGGCTTTGTCGACGCCGTCAAGCATCTCGCGTCGAAGTTCGGCATACCTATTCCCGAAGAGGTCGGCGGCCGCGAATCGCACGCCGACGCGGCCGAGCGTGAGGCGCTGCTGAAAATTCACGAGCGCGCCGCTGCCTATTTCAAGGCACACCTTGCGTCGCCGGCCGGAACAAGGGCGCAGCGGATGCTCCACGAGCGCGGCATCGCGGCCGAAACCATCAAGAGACTCGAGTTGGGCTACGCGCCGCCGGCTTATGAAGGCCTGAAGACGACGCTCGAGAAGGAAGGCTTCAGCCTGCCGCTCCTGGTTCGCAGCGGGCTCGCCGTCGAGCGGGATAACGGTCAAACGGTCGACCGGTTCCGGGGCCGGTTGATGGTGCCGATTGCGCGCGACGCCGGGTCCATCGTGGCGTTCGGCGGCCGCGCCATGGAGAAGGATCAGCAGCCGAAGTACCTGAACTCTCCCGAGACGTCCATTTATACGAAGAGCCGGACGCTGTATGGCCTGAATCTGACCAAAGCGGACATCCGGCGGCTTGGGTATGCCGTGCTGGTCGAGGGCTATTTCGACTTCGCGCAGCTCGTCCAGGCCGACGTCGCCCCCGTGGTCGCTTCGTGCGGCACGGCGCTGACCTCGCCGCAGGCCCAGCTTCTCCGGCGTTTTACGTCGAAAGTGATCCTGAGCTTCGACCCGGATGCGGCCGGCCAGGGCGCCGCGGCCCGATCGTGCGAGCTGCTGGTGGCCGAAGGATTCGAAGTGAACGTGGCGGTGCTGCCGCCGGGCGAGGATCCCGACAGTTTCGTCCAGAGACGCGGGAGGGATGCGTATCTGGAGCTGCTCAAGAGCTCCCGGCCCTACCTGGAGTACCTGCTCGACCGGAGCGCGGCAGCGCACGATCTCACGAACGATGAGGGCCGGCGTCAGTTCCTGACGTCGATGCTGGCCGTGGCCGCCCGTATTCCGGATCCGGCTGCCCGGGACCAGTTTGGTGATCGCCTCGCGCACAAGGCGCGTATTACAGAAGAGGTGGTCAGGGCTGAGGTGAGAAAGGCGGCCGTTCAGAGGCGGCCGGAACTGACGGCCCGCGAGCTGCCGAACTTCGGTCAGGTGAAACAGGCCGAAAAGGGGCTGATTTGGGCGCTCATCCACGAGCCGGAGCAGGGGATGACAGCGCTCAAGCTTTTGCAGGATAATGACTTAGACGGATTGCCGACGCGTCGTATCCTGGAAGAAGCGCGTAGCCTGACGGACAAGCCCCCTGCCATGTTGCCTTCTGCCCTTCTTGAGCGTCTAAATTCCATAGAGGCGCAGCTGGTGACGGGAATCGCGGCCGAGTCCAGCGCCCCGTGGTCTGCGATGAGCTGCACCAGGGAGCTCCAGCAGCTGCGGGTGCAGCGGGAATTCTCGGCGATACAGCGTGAAATTGCCCGCCTCCAGGAAGCGGGTGCGGCACCAGACACGCCTCTGCTCGAGAAAAAACTCACTTTGGCGCGCGAACTCGAAGCGTTGTCGCGAACGGTTCATTAGCGGGACGGGAATTCATCATTTATCGGTTATCATTTCGGGTTCGAGCAATGTAGGAGGCACGCTTGTCGATTGAAGAAAAATACGACGAAGTACGGCAGTTGATTTCCATCGGGAAGGAAAAGGGCTATCTGCTGTACGACGAGGTCAACGAACTTTTGCCGGCCGAGATCACCTCGTCCGACGAGCTCGACGACCTCTTTAATACGTTTGGCAGCGCGGGGATCGAGGTCGTCGACTCCGAGAAGACCTATCTTCAGGAAAAGCAGTTCGACCGGACCGCCGAAGGCAGCGAGGAGATGGAGCTGGATCTCACGCCCGGCGCGCTGGACAAGACCAACGATCCCGTCCGCATGTACCTTCGCGAGATGGGCACGGTGCCGTTGCTCACGCGCGAGGGCGAGGTCGAGATCGCGCGCCGCATCGAGCGCGGCAAGCTCGCGGTCATCAAGTCCATCTCCCGTACCCCGACCGTCGCCAAGATGATCATCACGATGGGCGACCAGCTGAAGGCCGGCACACGGACGATTCGCGAGCTGGTCATCTTTCAGGACGATGAGATCACCGACGAGCGGGTCGATGAGCGCGCCAAGGAAGTCCTCAAGCAGATCGAGGCCATCCGCAAGCAGCGCGCCATCGTGCAGAAGCTCGAGGAGAAACTGCACGAAACGGCGAAGGGCACGACCACGAGGGAGAAGCGCAAGTATCGCAAAGCCCGCTGGGCCGTGATGCGCTCCCAGGTGGGGCTCTCGCAGCTCGTCCGAGAGGTCGAGTTCACCGAGCTGGTGAAGCGGCGTCTGATCGAGCAGATCAAGGACGAGGTGGAGTCGGTCCGCAAGATTGAGCGCGAGGCCGAAGGGCTCGAGCGCCAGATGAACCCGAAGGGCAAGAGGCCGCCGAAGTTCAAGGAAGACGACAAGAAGATCATGCTCCGCCGCGTCAAGGACCTGAAGGCGGCGGTCAAGGTGCGCACCGACGAGCTCGAGCAGTCGACCGAGCACCTGCGCGCCACGCTCGACACGATCTACCGCGGCGAAGTGCAGGCCGAGCAGGCCAAGAAGGAGCTCGTCGAGGCCAACCTCCGGCTCGTCGTCTCGATCGCCAAGAAGTACACGAACCGCGGGCTGCAGTTCCTCGACCTGATTCAGGAGGGCAACATCGGCCTCATGAAGGCGGTCGACAAGTTCGAGTATCGCCGCGGGTACAAGTTTTCGACGTACGCCACGTGGTGGATTCGCCAGGCCATTACCCGCGCGATCGCGGACCAGGCGCGCACGATCCGCATCCCCGTGCACATGATCGAGACGATCAACAAGCTCATCCGGACGTCGCGCGCGCTCGTCCAGGAGCTCGGTCGCGAGCCGACCTCCGAGGAGATTGCGAAGCGGATGGACATTCCGGTCTCGAAGGTCCGCAAGGTCCTCAAGATCGCGCAGGAGCCGATTTCGCTGGAGACCCCGATTGGCGAAGAGGAAGATTCGCATCTTGGCGACTTCATCGAAGATCGCCAGGTGGTCTCCCCCGCCGAGGCGGTGATCAACCTGAACCTGAAGGAACAGACCGAGTCGGTGCTGAAGACGCTGACGCCGCGCGAAGAGCGTGTCATCAAGATGCGGTTCGGCGTGGGCGACGGCAGCGAGCACACGCTCGAAGAGGTGGGGCAGAACTTCGCGGTGACCCGCGAGCGCATCCGCCAGATCGAGGCCAAGGCGCTGCGCAAGCTGCGCCACCCGTCGCGCAGCCGCAAGCTGAAGGATTACCTGGAGTAGGGGTCCGGGGCGCCGGCTGCCCGCGGCGCGGCCGCGCTGCCGCCGCCTCCCTGGGAAATGGGTCCGTCTGAGGGCAGTTTCGCAGTAGTTCCAGCCAAGCGAAACGATCAGCGGACCGCTGCGGACATCTGACGGCCAAGGCCCCGAAAGGGGACGACAGTTCCGCGTGGTTCGAACTATCCCGGAATCGACCCGCGGAGGACGTCGTTCCGCGCGGCCGTCCCTCAGTGAATCGGGCCGGCAGTGTCCGACCAGAACGTAAGGCCGCTTCGTCGGCGAGGTAGCACAGGTATCGCCAGAATAGCCGTCCTCGGCCGGGCCCGTGCAATCGCCCTGGGCGTTCAACTCCCGGTTCGTGCGGTGGGCCTCGTAGGTCGAGAACATCGTTGCCTCGTCCGGGTAGAGGTCGTACCAGACGACGTCGGCCCCACTGCCCGGCACGTATTTCACCGAAGCGATCACGTCCTGGAGCAGCTCGTCTGGCGTGCACCTATCGCGGTAGTCTGAGGGAACGTGCGAGAGGAGCTCCTCGGCATCGGCCGACACCGGACCGGTTGAAGGCTCGAGCGATGGCTCCCCGGATTCCGCGGGGCCATGGGCCACGGACAGCTCGCGACCGTTGACCTGCCCGACGAGGTCTGGCCGTCGCCGCGCAGCACCTCGATATCGATCGTCGCGCCCGGCTGCGCCGAGCGGAGCACGGAGCAGTACTTCGACATGGACCCGTCGCCGGCTGCGTCGACGCCGCCAAAGCTGGTGATCGTGTCGCTCGCCTGGACGCCGGCCTTGTCGAGCGCGAAGCCGGGCTTCACGGACAGCACCCAGATCCCGCTGCCGTCCTCGAGCGCCTCGCCATTGAGGCCGATCGAGGTGATGTCCTTGCCGGTCGAGAGCTCGATCACGATCGCCTCGACCTCGGCGGTCGCGATCGCGTAGTTGATGCCGGCAGTACCGGCGGTCGGCGCGGCATAGTTCACGCCCACGACGTGACCCTGCCGGTTCACGAGCGGTCCGCCCGAGCTGCCGCCCCGGATCTGGGCCGAATGCTGGATCTCCATCTGGACCGAGCCCAGGAGGTGGCCGCCGGTCCGGGCGCCTTGCTGGTCGGGGAGATGCTGGCGGCCGGAGTCTGGGTTCCACTCGCGCTGCTCGAGCAACCGGCTAGCGCCATCGCCGCGACAAATGTGACCTCGATCCTGAAGCGTGGCGCCCAGCGAGCGTGGCTCATAACGCGGACCAAAGCCGCGCCTGATCTGCCCGTTATCGAGTTCGGCGAGACCACCGCTCGGCGGTGAGGCCGACGAGGTCGGCGCTTGCGGGCTCCTCAATACGCCGCAGCCGACCGGTCATCCAGTCCCGGTACCAGGGGGCCCAGGTTCCTGAACCCGGTCGTCCCGGGATCCCGTTGTGGTAGGCGGCAAAGGAGCCGCCAAACGGCGCCTCGGTCGCGGGGCGGATCGATGTG
>JANNJO010000257.1:0-1549 GCA_031395755.1 Acidobacteriota bacterium | reverse complement strand
CGTCCTCCACAGCTCCTTGCCGGTGTCCGCGTCGAAGGCTGCCACGAACCCGCGGATGCCAAGGTCGCCCCCGGAGGTTCCCAGCAGCACTTTGCCGTCTGCCACGAGCGGGGCAAGCGTCATGTAATACCCGCTCGCGTTGTCGGCCACTCTGGTCGTCCAGACCTCCTCCCCTGTCTTTGCGTCGAGGGCCACAAGCACAGCTTCACCAGCCGCGAAGTACACCTTGTCGTTGTAGACCGCGACACCGCGAGAGGTCGGATGATTCAAGACCACCGGGCTCGGAAGCGGACGCCGGTAGCGCCACAACAGCGTGCCGGTTCGAGCATTGATGGCGAGCACCTGATTGCCCGGCGTCGACACAAACATCACGCCGTTGACCACAAGCGGAGAGCTTTCGTGTCCATTGGTGACGCCTGTGGAAACAATCCATGCCGGCGCGAGGCGCTTCACGTTATCGGTGTCGATCTGGCTAAGCGGGCTGTAGCCCCAGCCGTCATATGTGCGGCGGATCATCGGCCAGTCACCGTCGGCGGGATTTTTGAGGCGACCCGCTGAAATGGCCTGATACTGCTTCAGGATCTCGGGCATGGGCAGCGGCGCAAGCAGCTCGCCTCCCGGACCTCCACCCCGTATTGGCGGCACCGGCTGCTGCACCGACGGCGCAGCCGGTTGCTGCGCGCGTGACGCCATCGAGGCGGTGAATGCGACAGCACCAGCCACAGCGAATCCGCACAGGTATCTCTGCTTCACAGTCACACAACCTCCGAGAGTGGGTCGATCAAAAGCGCGAGGCTGGGATCTTACTCTAGCCTCGGATCTTCGCCGCCGCGTGGATGGGGTCGACTCGACACCAGCTGCGGACCGATTATCCACCGGTGCAATGCCCGTGGGGGGTGCATCAACGGTAGCCGAATACGGGCGGGAAGATGACAACCACCAGCGCCGCCCATACGCAGTACACGGGCAGATACGCGATCTGCCATCGCTCCAGGGCGGCAAACGAGCCCCGGTGACGCAGGAAGCGCGCATAGAACCACGCCGACCCTGCCAGGTTGACGAGCAGAATGAGATTCTCGCCAAGAGCCGCCACTCGATTGGGAGTGAAGCCAAACTCGGAGATACGGGCCGCGATCGCCGCGAGTGCCACCCCATCGACGACGAGTGCGCTGACCACGAGCAGCAGCTGCAGGCCGTCGAAGAAGTCGGGCGGTGCCTGCGGGTCGCGCGCGGAGGCGGCGTAGAGTACCAGCCCGACGACGACCGCCAGCAGCAGATCGAAGCCGATCAGTACCTCCCGCTTCACGTTGATGGGGTTGCCCGTCCACGCCATCGTGGCCAGAAACGCGAGGAGCAGAATCGTGAAGAGCGGCGTGAACAGCCTGGTCAGCACCGGTGCCATGTTCTCGATGACGCTTTGCTTCGCCTCCACCAGCCAGGATCCGATGATGACGGCGCCCGCTGCCCCGCACGGGATCAGCCAGCCCCCGACGAACCACCCAGGCTCCATATCGATGGCGGAGAACATCATGACCGTAAAGCCGGTGAC
>JANNJO010000254.1:0-4250 GCA_031395755.1 Acidobacteriota bacterium | reverse complement strand
CTGAAGAATGTCCCGGTGGAGCGGCGGCGGATCGTGCTGATCCGCGAGATCCTGTTCGCCTACGTCGTCCTCCTGGTGTTTCTCTTCGTCGGCCGATACATCCTGCAGTTCCTTCGCCTGGACCAGGAAACGATCAGCATCGCGGGCGGCATCGTGCTGTTCCTCATCGCGCTGCGCATGATTTTCGGATCGGAGGGCGGCATGTTCGGCGACGACAAGCTCGAAGGCGAGCCGTTCCTCGTGCCGCTCGCGATCCCGTTCCTTGCGGGTCCATCGACGCTCGCCGCGCTCCTGCTGCTGGAGCGGTCGGCGCCCGGACATACGGGCGCGCTCCTCATTGCGCTGACCATTGCCTGGGTGATCAGCGCCGGTATTCTCCTGGCGTCCACCTTCTTTTATCGCATCCTGCGCGAGCGCGGGCTGGTGGCCATGGAACGGCTGATGGGCATGCTGCTCGTCATGGTCTCGGTGCAGATGCTGCTCAACGGCTTGCGGGCATTTCTGAGCCGATGATAAAGTGCAGCTCCATGACGCGCTTCCTTCTCGCCGGCTGGATTCTTTTGTCGGCGACTCCCGCGCTCGCGCAGCCGCAGCCGCGCATCCTCTCGCCCGAGGTACTGTCGGACGGCCGCGTCACGTTCCGCTTGAACGCACCGAAGGCGCTCGACGTGAGCGTCTCCGGTGAATTTCTCGAGGGTGTCCGGAACCTCGAAAAGGGCACTGACGGCGTCTGGAGTGTCACCGTTGGTCCGATCGAGCCCGAGACGTACCACTACAACTTCAGCATCGACGGTGTGCGCACGATCGACCCGTCGAATCCCCATCTGAAAACCGGCTCGACCGCCAGCACCATATCGAGCGTCCTCGAAGTGCGCCGCGCCGCGGGGCAGTTCTACGACGCGCAGCCTGTGCCACACGGCGAGATTCGGACGCACTGGTACAACTCGAAGTCGCTCAACAGCGTGCGCCGCCTGACGGTGTATACGCCGCCCGGATACGACAAGGAGCGGTCGGCGCGGTATCCCGTCCTGTATTTGTTTCACGGCGCGAATGCGGACGAGAACGCATGGTACCGGCTCGGCCGCGCGAATCTCATCCTGGATAACCTTCTCGCGGCCGGGAAAATCAAACCCTTTCTGGTCGTCATGCCGTTGGGCTACGGCGTGCCTCCGGATGGTCCGCAGGCAGAGAACACGGCGAAATTCGGCAAGGATCTGATCGAAGACGTGATCCCGTACATCGAGTCGAACTACCGCGCGTTCACGGACCGCGATCGGCGTGCGATTGTCGGGCTGTCGATGGGCGGCGGCCAAGCGCTCAGCATCGGCCTGAACAACATCGACCTGTTCAGTCATGTCGGGGGATTCAGCGCTGCCCTCGGCAACGCCGCGAACTTCCCGAAGACGTACGCAGGGCTGATCGCGCATCCCGTGGAAGCGAACCGAAGGCTTCGGCTGCTGTGGGTGGGCTGCGGCACCGAGGATGGCCTCTTCGGCGCCTCCAAGCAATTTTCCGGTTTTTTAACCGACAACAAGATCAAGCACACATTCCGCGAAAGCGGCGGCGCACACACCTGGATGGTGTGGCGGCGCTATCTGAACGAAATTTCCCCTCTGTTGTTCAAGTAGACAGGGCCGATGGAGCCGCTCGGATACCCTGACGTGTTTCTGCGGCTCGGTGCAGCCGTCATCGTCGGCGCGCTGATCGGTTTCGACCGTGAGCTTCGAGGAAAGCCGGCCGGTCTTCGGACCGTTTCGCTGGTTGCGCTGGGGTCAGCCGTGCTGGTGCTCACGGCGGCCGGCCTCAACCCCGGCGATTCGAGCGATTCCATAGCCATCGTCATTCAAGGGATCGTTACGGGCATCGGCTTCCTTGGTGCCGGCACCATTATCCGCGGACAAACCGAAGCGTCGGTCAAAGGCCTGACCACGGCGGCGTCGGTCTGGCTGGCTGCGGCCGCCGGAGTCGCGTGCGGTCTCGCGCAGTGGCCGCTGGTAGTCATCGCGTGCGGCTTCGGTGTGGTCATTCTCATACTGGATCCGTTCGAACGATGGCTCAAAACCCGGTTCGCCAAATGAAAAAGCGCACGATCGAGATCGACGAAGACATCGGCTTTCAACGCAAGGAGTGGCTGGCGCAGCGCATTGGGCTCACGGTCTTGTTTCTCTTCGTGCTCGGCGCGCTGCTGGGAATAACGGGCGTGGGAGGACCGCTCAGCCATGGTGAAGCCGGCGATCCGGCGGGCGCTGTCCACGTCGAGTACGAACGCGTCGTGCGCCGCGGGGCCATGGCGACGGTGACGCTGCACTTACGCGGCAGCTCTTCAGGCCCGACCCGGTTCTGGGTGTCCGCTCCGTACTTCGAGAACATTACCGTCGAAAGCGTGGCTCCGCCGCCCGACACGGTTTCGGTCGAGCCGGCGCGCCATGTCTACACGGTCCGAGCCGGAACGCCTGAGGTCACGCTGAGGCTTCACGTGAAGCACACGACCATTGGGTGGATTGAGGCAGAAGCCGGGTTGATGGGCGGGCCATCGGCGCGCTTCCGTCAGCTGTCTTTGTTCTAAGCGAGGTGTCATGGATTCGGTCCTTCGCTCTGTGGCCGTGTACTTGTTCGTGCTGCTCGTCTTCCGCATCAGCGGGAAGCGCTCGCTCAGCCAGATCACGACGTTCGACTTCATCATGCTTCTCATCATCGGTGAAGCGACACAGCAAGCGCTGGTCGGGGATGACTACTCCATCACGAACGCGTTCGTCGTGATCGGGACGCTGGTGTCCCTCGAGATGATTTTTTCCGCGGTGGAGAATCGCTGGCCGAAGTTCCGCCGTGTCGTCGAGAGCCTGCCGGTTATCGTGGTGGAGCACGGACAACTCCTGGAGAATCGCGCGAAGCAGGAAGGCGTCACCCTTCCCGAGATCATGGCCGCAGGCCGCGAGCATCACGGCCTTGAACGACTCGAGCAGTTCAAGTACGCCATCCTCGAGCGGCATGGCGGCATCAGCGTGGTGCCCGCGGACAGGGATTAGGGATTAGTCAGTTCCGCAGTCTCCACTCCTTCTCGGTGATCAGTCGCGCTTCGCGCTTCGAGAACATGTAGCTCCAGATCCAGTTGAACAGCACGGCCGTGCGGTTCCGGAATCCTATCAGCGAGTACACGTGGACGAGGAGCCACGTGAGCCATGCGATGCGTCCGGTCAGCGCGAGGCCGCCGATCTGCGCGACCGCCCGGCTCTTGCCGATCGTCGCCATCTGCCCTTGATCGTTGTAGCGGAACGGCCGGCGTGGCGCACCCTCGAGGTCGGCCAGAATCATCCCCGCCGCGTGCTCCCCCGCCTGGATAGCGGCGGGCGCGACGCCGGGCAGCAGCTTGCCCGGTGCGAGCTCGAAGGACGCCATGTCGCCGACGACGAAGACGTTGGCATGGCCGACCACCGAGAAGTCGTTGTTCACTTTGATGCGCGCGGCCCGGTCTGTTTCGAGTGCGGGGATGATCTGAAGGCGCTCGGCCTGCACGCCGGCCGCCCAGAACACCGAGCGCGCATGGAGCTTCTGCGAGGCGATCGTGACGCCCTCTCCGTCGATGGCTTCAACCTTCGCGTCGGTTCGCACTTCGACGCCGATCTCGGTCAGATCGCGGCGCGCGCGCTCGGACATCTCTTCAGAGAACGACGTGAGGACGCGCGGCGCGGCTTCGACGAGCACAATGTGCGACTTCGAGGGATCGATGCGCCGGAAATCGCCGCGCATGGCCGTCCGGCTGATGTCGGCGATCGCTCCGGCGAGCTCGACCCCCGTCGGACCGCCGCCGACCACGACGAACGTGAGGTAGGCGAGCTGTTTTTCGGGGTCAGGCTCGTTTTCCGCCATCTCGAAGGCGACGAGCATGCGGCGGCGAATCTCGGTCGCCTGCTCGAGCGTCTTGAGCCCCGGGGCAAACTCTTCCCATTCCGGGTGGCCGAAGTAACTGTGGCGCGCGCCGCAGGCGAGAATCAGGTAGTTGAACGGAAACTCGTGTCCCTCACCGAACACCGTCTGCCGCTCGAGGTTGACCCCTTCGACGTGCCTGAGCCGAATCTCCACATTGGGCGCGCGCCTGAATTGCACCCGAATCGGCACCGCGATATCGGCGGGATTCAGGCCGGCGGTCGCCACCTGATACAGCAGCGGCTGAAACAGGTGATGATTCCGGTGATCGACGAGGGTGACTCTCAGGTCGCGATTGGCGAGCGTCTTTGCCGCGTTCAGGCCGG
>JANNJO010000202.1:0-2054 GCA_031395755.1 Acidobacteriota bacterium | reverse complement strand
GGACAACTCGATGACGGCGTGTTGTTGAACAAGGAGATCACCGGGGCGCGTGGGACGATCGTGCAGACGTGGACGTGGGAGCCCTCGTAGGCCGGAAGATGAGCCATTACGCCGATTTACTGGCCTCCGCGCGCGCGGCCTTGAGGGCGGGTGACCTCGAGGCGACGCTGCAGCACGCGAGCGCGCTCTTGCGCGCCTTCAGCACACCGCCGTTCCCGTTGCCCTTGGCCGGCGGAATCCCGGAGCTGGACTTTCTGATCGATGCCCTGGGAGCGAAGCTCGGCGCAAGATTGGATCTACTCGCCCCTCGAGAACACTGCGGCAACTGGGTCCTCGGGACGTTCCTGGGCGAGGTCGGCGGACACACGCCGGTTGTCCACGATCTCGCTTCGGCCTTGCCGGAGGGGCTCTCGGGGCTCGTGCTCACGCTGGCCGGTCACGATCCGTCGCAACTGACGTCGGCCGCCGTTGCCCGCACCGGAGTCGCCGCGGAAGCCGTCCACTACGCGAACGCTCCGACGCTCATCGGCACGTGCGAGAACGTCCTGCGTATCCTTCGCGAGCGGCCGCCGAAACGCCTGTTTCTTCTTCACCATCCAGACGATGCGAGCGCCATTGCTGCCGCGTCCGCCCTGGCCTCGACAGGCGCCGAAGTCTGGCTGGTCCACCACGCCGATTTTTGCCCCACCGTCGGGCTATTCCTGCCTGGGATTCGGCTGATCGACCTCACACCGCGCGCCTGTGCGTTCACTCGACACGTGCTGGGTCTCGAGACGATCTTTCTTCCGCTCACGTGTCCCGATCCCGGGCCCGCGCGGACCACATTCCTGCACCGCGGTCCCCTCACTACGGCGCTGGCGGGGAGCGCTTTCAAAGCGTCTCAAGCCTCCGCGCACGACTATCCAGAGGTGATAGCCGCCGTGCTGCACGCGGGCGGTGGCACGCACGTGCACATCGGCCCGCTCGGCGACGACCAGCGCGAGGAGATCTGGAAGACGCTCCACGCCGGCGGCATCGATCGGTCGCGTTTCGTTCATGTGCCGATTGCGCCCACGTTGATTGAGGCGCTTTGGGATGAACGGATCGACCTGCTCATCAACACATGGCCGCTCGGCGGCGCGCGTACGGCCGTGGAGGCGATGGCGGCGGGCGTCCCGGTCGTGTGGCACTCGCCTCATCCAGGCGATGATCGCATACGTCTGCAGATGGCCTGGCCCGGCGCGCCCGTCTGGCGTCATCTCTCCGATCTCACCGCCATCGTCTCCGGCGCCAGCGCCCCATGGCTCGATGCACAATCCGGTGCTGCGCGGCGGCACTACGAGGCGCGGCACCATCCTTCCCTGTGGCGGCAATTCTTTGCGGCGCCAGCCGCCTCATCCGGCCTGCCCCTGCCCGAGGGGTACGACGCCTCGCTGTTCCTGCCCGCGCTGTGGAGCGACCTGCTCGATCGTGCCATCGAGATCGCCGACGGCCGCGTCGACCGGCTGCAGCAAGACGTGGCGCACAGGCACGAGCACACGCACGTCGAGCTGGAAGGCCTGAAAGAGCGCCTGCGACTCGCAGAAAGCGCCATCGACGACACCCGCGTTCCGTGGCCTGTTCGCCTATTCCGCCGCTGGCGCGCGCACCGCCCGAACCCTTGAGGACGCAACACCGTTTTGCGAGCCCCGGAAATTCCTGCCCGTCGAGATCGACGTGTTCCGTTTTACTGTCGAGACACCGTGGTCGCCGGCGCGTGACGCACTCTTTCCCGCGTGCCTGCAGTTTCTTGAACACACAAGAGAATCCTATGAGGCCGCGGCGCGCATGGGCGCGGGCATCGTCGAATGCGATGTCACGGATGATTAACGAATACAAAGCAGCCGGCGTTTCTCCGGCGCGCGTGTTCCCGCAGTCCTTCGGCCAGGCCGACGTGCCGAGCTACTCAGAGCTGCTCGGCTACAAGGGAATGGGGATCAACATCGTGGCGCCGCCGCTGTTCGCGCTGCTCGATGTATCCGGCGACGCCATCGTGCCGTCCGCGTACGCGCACGACGCCAAGGCGGCCGGGCTCG
>JANNJO010000180.1:0-6534 GCA_031395755.1 Acidobacteriota bacterium | reverse complement strand
GTGATGGGCGCGCCTGACAGCAGGCTTCCCGTTTGAGCCGGGTGGATGCCCTGGCCCGTCGAGTGCTTGTTGAAGAGCCCGTTGATGACGTTAATCTTTTTCTTCAGCGGCTCGAGCGGCGACAGGCTCAGGCTGAGCTTCATGTCGTCACCAGATCCCTCGGCGCCCCAATGATTCTCGTTGATGCCGTTGCCCATGAAGAGCACGGCGAAGCGCTTCGGGAACGGCGAGCTCGACGGCGTGGCCGCGAAGGCGGACAAGGACTCGAGCCACGGCAGGGCCATGGTGACTCCGGCTCCGCGAAGGACGGTGCGACGGGAAATCTTCTGGTTGGGCATCTCGCTAGCTGCCTTTCTGCACGGGCGTTCGTTGCTTCAGGAACTGCGGGCTGGTGACGATCGACTCGACCAGCGTCCCCATTCGATAACCGTTCGCGGCGAGCTTGCTGGTCATCCGCTGAACCAGCGGCTCGTCCGAGAGCAGGAGTGACCGGCCGAGTGCATAGACGAGCATTTTACGGCTAAGGTTGTCCACGAAGTCTTTTTCGCGGTTCGCCCGGATGTAACTCTGCAGGCCGGTCAGGCCGGCTCCCTGGCTTCCTCCCGGGAACGTCGCGTGGGTGTCGACAGGGCGTCCGGCGAGGTCCTGCGTCCGCGCTTCGCCAACCGGCCCGTACCCTTCAAACGTCAACCCGAAGGTATCGAATCGCGCATGACAGGCGGAGCAGGCCGCATTGTCGCGGTGCTTCGCCAGCACGTCTCGCAACGGCAGGTCCAGCTTCGCCTCATCCTTCGGCAGCTCCGGGACGGTCGGCGGCGGCGGAGGAATCACCTCACCGAGCACGCGCCTGGCTACCCAGTATCCTCGCTTGACCGGGCTGGTGCGCAACCCTGGTGAATTCTGCGTCAGGAACGCCGCCATCGGCAGCAGGCCGCCGCGGCGGTACTCGCGCGCGTTGTCCACGCGAACCCACGTATGTGGACCGCCCGCCACCTCAGGCATCCCATAGTGCCTGGCCAGCACGGGATTGGCGAACGTGTGGTTGCCGTATAGCATGTCGAGAATCGAGCGGTCGTTGCGGATCACATCGCCGATGAACCGGACCGGCTCCTCGAACATCGCCTCCCGCAGCTCGTTGCTGAAGCCGGGGAACCGCTCGCGATCGACCGCGTTGTGTTCCTCGAAGCGCCGGAAGTCGAGCCAGTTGCCTCCGAATTCGGTCGCCAGGGCGCGCGCGCGATCGTCTTTCAGCATCCTGCGGACCTGCGCAATCAGGACGGCGTCCTTCCGCAGGTCGCCGGCGGCCGCACGTGCCGACAGCTCCGCGTCGGGCATGCTGGACCAGAGGAAGTAGCTCAGCCTGCTGGCCAGCGCGACGTCGGACAGGGGCACGCTCGGAACGGTGTTGCGCGCGGCGCCGCCCGGGATGATGCGATACGAGAAGTGCGGCGACATGAGCACGTTGACGATCAGGTCGCGCATCGCCTCTTCGTGCGTCAGGCTGCTCTTCTCGCGCATGGAGCGGTAGAACCCCAGCAGGTCGTCGCGCTCGGCCTGCGACAGCGGCCTGCGATACGCCCGCGCCGCAAACGCCAGGAGCGCCTCCAGCTGCCGCGGCTCGGATTCCAGCCTCTTTTTCTCTATCCCGCGAATCGTCCCGTTGACGCGATCGAAATGATCCGTGATCGCGTCGATGGCGACGGGGTTGTTCGTGGCGTCGGCTGCGGCTTTCTCGAGAAACGTCTTCTTTAAACCGAAGATGACCGGCTCGGCCGTGATCTCGTTGTCGGGCGGACGGAAGCTGCCGGACTCGCGGCCGTTCCCCAGAACCTCGCCGCTCTGATTGAAGAAGAACTCCACGTACGTGCGCGCGGTGTAATCGGCGACGAACTCGAACTCCTGCCAGAGCGCCTCCAGCTCCTGCTGGCCCTTTTCGTCCAGCAGCAGTTCGCTGAGCGGCGCATCATCCCGGGTGTAGCCCATCACGTTGTGGAAGCCGGCGCTGAGCAGACGTCCCTTATCTTCCGAGTCGTCTGGATAGAAACGGCCCCGCTCGCGAACGTAGAAGGTATCGGGGAATATCGAGCTGAACTTCGCGAATGCGGTCTCGTACCTGCCGCGCTGCCCGGCTGGCACCTCGAGATCGGCATTTTTCATGCGCGATTCGTAGGCCTCAGCCCGCGCGAGGAGCGCATTCATGTCTTCGCCGTTGGCGCCACCGCCGATAAGCCCGCGGCGTCCGTCGGGCCTCACGACCGGGACCGGCGGCGGTTCCCCTTCGACGCGGAGGGCCGCACGATCGAAGTCGCGGCGATGCGTCGCATATGCCCGGTTCTTCCAGTTCATCAACGGTTGGGTCGCGACGCTCAAACCCTTGACCACCGGGCTCGCGAACTTCGGCGACGTGTCCTTGCGCATCCGCACGACGAAATCGCGCATCTCGAGGGACCCCTCGCGAGCGAGCTCGGTCTCGGCGGCCTTCGGCACGGGAAGCGCCTGCCACATCGTCTGCAGCTTCGCCAGCGGTCCGATGTCCTGCTTTGTCTCCAGCGCGTCCCAGATCGTCGCCAGATATCGGGCGCTGATCCGGTTCTGCGCGGCAATGTCGGCACGCGTTGCCTTCGGTTTGCCGAGCGTGGAGCGATGCTTGTAGATCCAGGCGGCGTTGAAATAGTCGCTGTAATCGGTCGCCTGACGGTCGTAGAAGTCGACGATTTGCTGAATGCAGAATTTTTCGCGGTCGGTCTCGACCAGCATCGGATGCGGGGCGAACTCGAATCCGTTCGGGCTGAGATACATGTGATCGGCCACTTCCCGCGCGGCCTGCAGGTATTTGGTCAAGAGCGCGGGCGACATCGCCAGCGACTCGCCGGAGTTGTCGAAGCCGGCCAGGTTCGCCGGATCGACCGGGAATTCCCGCGCCGGACGAATATTGACGCCCGTCAGATGGTGGATGGTGTAGTTGTATTCGGCGTTGCTGAGCCGCCTCGCCAGCACGACGCCAGGGTCGCCGTCGTTCCTGCGCGCTTCGCTCTTCCAGGTGTCCTGGATCCACTTCATCACCTGCTGGCGCGCCTTTTCGGGCGGCTGCTTGGCCTGCTGGGGCGGCATCTGCCTGGCCGAAATTTTGTCCAGCACGCGATCCCAGCGTGAAAAATCCTGCACCACGGACTCGGCGGTCGAGTAGTGACGCAGGTCAAGTTGCGCGGCCGGCCTGGCCCCGCTGTGACAGCTCGTGCAATACGCATTGAGGAACGGCTGGACGGTATCGGTGAATTCCCGTGCGACGCCGGCATCCGCCGGCGGGGCCGCGTTCATGGTCGGTCCCACGAGCGATCCAAACACCAACAGCGCGGTGAGCAACAGGCAGCGCGATCTGGTCATCGATTTCAATTCTTATCCGTGAAAGGGCGGAGTAACGTCGAGTGTAACACGTTGATTATAAACGCCGTACGCGTATTATTGGCGCAATGAAATCTATCCGTTGGGGAATCATTGGTTGCGGGGACGTCGCGGAAGTGAAGAGCGGCCCGGCGCTGCAGAAAGCGGAGGGCTCGGCGCTCGTCGCGGTCATGCGGCGCGATCGCGCCAAGGCCGAAGATTTTGCGCGCCGGCATGGCGTCCCGCGCGCCTACGCCGACGCCGACGCGCTGATTCAGGATCCAGACGTCGACGCCGTCTACATCGCCACGCCGCCGTCCAGCCATTGCGAGCTCGCGCTGAAGGCCGCCGCCGCCGGCAAGCCCTGCCTGGTTGAGAAACCGATGGCGACCGGCCACGCGGAGTGCCTGCGGATGATCGAGGCGTTCCAGGCCGCAGAGCGGCCGCTCTGGGTGGCGTTCTATCGCCGCGCGCTGCCGCGGTTCCTCAGAGTCCGCGAGCTGCTGCGATCAGGGGCGATCGGGCGGGTGACCTCGGTGCACCTGCATGTCAGCCACCCTCTGGCGACCGGAGAACGCGCCACGGCGTGGCGATTCAACCCGGACGTGTCGGGCGCCGGGCTCTTCCTCGACCTCTCGTCGCACTACTTCGATATGGTCGATTTTCTCGCGGGGCCGATCACCGCGGCATCAGGGTTTGCGATCAACACCGGCGGCGCGTACGCCGCAGAGGATGTGACCGTCTCGGCCTTCCGAATCGGAGACGCGCTCGTCGGAACCGGCATCTGGAATTTCAACGCGGCCGAGTCGCTCGATTCGATCACGTTCACCGGTTCTCAGGGACAGCTGGCGACGACCCTTTTCACCGATACCGACGTCAGCGTGAAACGAGACGGGCAGGAGAGCGTCTATCGCTTTCGCAACCCGCCGCATGTGCATCAGCCGCTGATTCAAACCATCGTCGACGAGCTTCGCGGGCAGGGAAGATGCGAGTCGACGGGCGGAAGCGGCGCGCGCTCGTCGTGGGTGATGGAGCGGTGTCTGGAGGGATACTACGAAAGTAGAAAGTGAGAAGTAGAAAGTAAAAAGGGCCCCTGGAACCTGCACCCGTGCCAACGCGTATAGCATGCAGGGAGGTTGTGAGATGCCCATTCGCCGTCTTGCACGCTCGCGGAATAACGGGACCATTGCCGGTGTCTGCGCCGGGCTGGCCGACTACTTCGATGTCGATGTGGTGCTCGTGCGTGTGGCCTGGGTCGTCTTGTCCATCGTGCCGGGGGCCATCATCGGCGGGGTGCTCGCCTACCTGGCCGCATGGCTGCTGATGCCGGAGGCGACCGAGCCGGCGCCGGCACCGAGCGGGAAGCGACTCACCCGATCCATGACCGACAGGAAAATCTCCGGCATCTGCGGCGGCCTGGCGGAATTCTTCGGTGTCGACGCCACAGCGATCCGGCTGCTCTGGGTCATCCTGTCGATATTCTTCGGCGCGGTCATCGGCGGTCTCATCGCCTACCTGGTCGCATGGCTCATCATCCCGCGGCCCGCCGACACGGCGTACTCGACGGCCGTTCCCGCACAAACCGCATAGATAAAAAAAAGGCGGGTTCGACGAACTGAACCCGCCCTACTTTTCACTTTCTACTTCTTACTTTCTACTTTCTCCCTACGCCGACGGCTGCGACTTCCTGAGCCCCTGGATCTGAATCACCGGCGGCTTGGGCGCCTCTTTCAGCACGTGCTGGCGGTAGAGGTCGGCCATCTGCCGATGCTTCGCGTCTTCCTTCAGCTTGTCCCCGAGGGACTTCTCATTCGCCGCCGCGCGCGCCGCAACTTTCTCTTCGCGCGCGTTGCGGGCGACACCGGC
The DNA here is from genome assembly GCA_031395755.1 of Acidobacteriota bacterium. GTDB lineage: Bacteria > Acidobacteriota > Vicinamibacteria > Vicinamibacterales > JAMQPK01 > JAMQPK01. The sequence continues at coordinate 1,287 of JANNJO010000180.1, read as the reverse complement.
CAGCACCAGGTCTTGCTGTTCGCCCTTCGCCACCGCTTCGGCATTCAGTTTCAGCGAGTGGCCGACCGTCGGCAGCGGCACCGCCTTGTTGCCGGCGAAGATCTCGTGGCGGCCGTGCTCGTCGTACCACTTGGTGAGCGTGGCCGTCATGTGCATCTTCTCGATGATGTTGCGCCAGCCGATGCCGGTGTTATACGCGCAGAAGGAAATCTCGCCCTGCTGCGTGGCATACGGGATAATGCACATTTCGGTACGGCGGAAGTCGTAGTTGAACAGGTCCTGGAACCACATGCCCGCGATGAACAGGAAGTTCCAGCGATCCTGCCGCCGGACGTCGATGTCCTGCAGCGTGCGATCCTTGCTGACCTTGCCGTAGCTCTTGCCGGTGGCGCCGAAGGTCTTATCGAACTTCTTCATCAGGTCGATCAGCTTGAAGTGCGTCGGCGCCTTGAACGGGTTGTAGTTGCGCATCAGCGCGAGCGCCATGCCCACGACCGAGAGGAACTTGCCGCGGCCGGCGTCGTTGACCTGCGCGAGATCCTTCGCCAGCTGCTCGGCGTTGAGGAACGCGGTCACGGGCACCGCTTCCTTCGTCACCTTGTCGATCATGACGGCCATGCCGACGCCGCAGTTCGGGTGGCAGCCGCACGTGAGGTTGCCCCACTGCGCGTCCGGTCCGTGCACCGTGTCGGCCCAGTCGGTGAAGGTGCCCATGAACGATATCGGGAACCAGTCGCGCACCGGTTCGCCCAGACCCGTCTGGTTCTTCACGTCGTGCGCCAGGTGCGAGAGGGTATAGCGCTGCGCCTGTCGACGCTCGTCGGTAATTTCCTCGTCGCGGCCGGTGAACGATACCGGCTGGAACGACAGGAAATTGATCTTGCGAGGGTTGTCGAGCGCGAACTCGATGATGCGACCGACCTGCTCGTTGTTCACGCCGTTGACGATGGTGACAACGGGCACGATGTCGACGCCGTTGTTCCAGAGGTTCTCAATCGCCTGCAGCTTGACGTCGAAGAGGTTGCCGACGCGGCGATGCGAGTTGGCGGCGTTGCCGATGCCGTCGAACTGCAGATACGCGTACCGGAGGCCCGCTTCGGCCGCGGCCTTCGCGAACTCAGGGCTCTTGGCGAACTCGATGCCGTTGGTGGCGGCCTGCACCGAGTTGTAGCCGACCTCGCGCGCGTAACGCACCGCGTCGAGGAAGTACGGCGACATCGTCGGCTCGCCGCCCGAGAACTGCACCGACATCTGCCGGCGCGGCTTGATCGTGATCGCGTTGTCGAG
>JANNJO010000111.1:0-10544 GCA_031395755.1 Acidobacteriota bacterium | reverse complement strand
CACGACGATGGCCAGAATGACACCGGCGTCCATGTAATCGCCCAGTGCGGCCAAGACCATCGCAGCAACAATGAGGATCACCACCATTGTTGCGGTGACCTGTTCCCAGGCGATCGCCCACACGCTCCGCGCTCCGCCTTCGACCAGTTCATTGGGTCCATCGGCGATCAATCGTCGCGCCGCCTCGGACGCCGACAAGCCCTTTTCAGGGTCCGTGTCGAGCTGCGCCGCGACGACCTGTGAGTCGATTTCGTACCAACGGTTCATATACGTTCCTGCTGGGCAGGGAGTCGTCATCGTTTGAGTTCCAGCTTGGCCTCACCCGGCCCGAAGATCAGAAGGGCCTCGGGTTGCCCCAGCTGGCTGATCACCTTGACGAACACATTGTCCTCGGTCTTCGTCTCGATCGTGACGTCGAGTTGCTGGACCCGTAAGTTGATGCGCCCAATCACCCTGTCGATGAAGGGGATCTTGACGTGGCCGGAGTGCCTGAGTTTGAGGTCGATGCACGACCTCCCCTCCTCGACACGATAGCGTGCGCGTGTGACCATCCGCGTTCGTCGTTTCACCAAATCAGCACGATCACAGACCGTGTCTCCACCAGAAGTCGCACCGTGCGAGAGTCGCATCGACCACCCCGCTTCCACCAGTCAGCGTCGCCTTCCTGCACAGTGAAGCACAACGCTCGCGGCTGGCCTTGACCATGCGATTCCGGTTGCCTTCGCCCTTGACGATTGGACTTCGACCCCCCACCAGCCGTTGCGCCAAATGGCACACCCGAATGCGATGTCCGGACCGGAGCGTGATGGAAGTCCTTGACGCACTTGGTGTAGCGCGTCTCAACGCGACGCCTCTCAGGATCGCCCGCGAGAACTGGAGGGCACCTATCGGCCCCACCGCACTCCGGGAGAGAATACTGCGGTGGCCTTCGTAGATGAGTCGTACCGGACTGTGCGCCGCGTCGCTCGCGCCAGCATTGCCGTCAGCGGCATCCTCGCGTGCAGCAACATCACCATCGGCCTTCTGGCGCACTCCACTTCAGTGGTGGCGACGGGGTTCGAGTTCGCCGGGGATGTACTCGCATCGAGCATCGTCGTGATCGGGATGGGCGTGGCCGCTCGGCCGGCTGATGACAATCACCCATATGGGCATGGCCGCGTCGAGGCTCTCTCCGCGTTCATGGTGGGAGTGATCCTCGCCGTAGCCGGGGTCATGATCTCCTACCACTCGCTGCAGGCTGTTGGAGCGAGGCACGGGCCGCCCGGCGTGACCGCAGTCGCGGCGCTCGTTGGGGCGATCGTTTTGCGCGGCGTCATGTCGTCGGTGAAGTTTCGTGTGGGTCGCCGGCTCGGGAGCTCGGCCCTGGTCGCCGACGCGTGGAACGACGCGGTCGATATTCTGTCGGCGCTCGCCGCCCTTACCGCCGTCGCCCTCGCGACATATGACCCCGTCCGGTTCCTAGCCGCTGATCACTACGGCGGGTTCGTCGTCGGCATCGTCGTCGTCATCACCGGCATCCGTGTCCTCCGGGACGCATCGCTCGAGCTCGTAGACACCATGCCGTCGTCGGATTTGACCAGCGAGATTGTGGCGGCGGCGAGATCCGTGGCCGAGGTTCGCGGCATCGACAAAGTGCTCGCGCGGAAGACAGGGCTGCAGTATCACATCGACCTGCACATCGAAGTCGATCCAACGCTCACGGTCGCCGCGTCCCACGCAATTGCTGGACACGTCAGAGCGACGCTGAAGCGCGAGCTGCGGTGGGTTGCGGATGTCTTGGTTCACATTGAACCGTCAAAAGGTTCCTGAAGCAGCTGCGTGGCGTTCCAGCGACTTGGTCACGTTCAGGGGGTTAGGTAACGCTCTACCGAAGGATTCCGATCGCGATTCTCGCTCTGGCAGCCGCGACCTTTGATGCCCTGGCTAACACATGGGTAACAGATGGCGCGCGTGCTGACGCTTGGGTGTGAAGTCAGGCGAAAACCTCACGCCGTCGATGACCGGGTGGAAATCCTCGTGTCCAGAAGTAGAGCAGATGGTGGTAGTTCAGCCAGTCCATTCGTAAAATAGTAAAACTCTATTGAGTAGTTTTAAACTTTCTATTTATCTATATATTGCCGCCTCCCTACGCTTGACCCATCCCGCGCGCTGTGTTCGATGGTTAAGGAGGACGTGATGGTGTACTTCCCGGAGACCGGTAAACCGGCAACGGCAGATACGAAGACCGTCGCCGCGGTGTGGACCGAACGCATCGACAGCGAATACCGTGAGATGCCAGGGTTGCGTCTCACTCTCGCGCAGGCCGCCCGGCTCTGGGGCTTGCAAGCGCCTCAGTGCCTCGCCCTGCTCGGCTCCCTCGTGGAGCGAGGGCGGCTGGTGGAGACACCGGAAGGCCTGGATTGCGTGGGGGGTGACCTTCGCCGGGCCCGTCGTGGAACGGCGGCAAGACCATGCGCATCCTGATTCGCATGGCCGCCGGCCTGTCGCCCTCCCTCGCGCCGCTTGCACGACGACGCTTCGAGTTCGCGCTTGGACGTTTTAGCAACCGCGTCAGGTCGCTCACCATCCACTTGGCGGATCTGAACGGGCCGCGCGGCGGGGTGGACAAACACTGCCTGGTCGCGATCCGGCTCACGTCGCCGCGGCGGCTCATTGTGATCGAGGACACCGACGCAGAGGCCGCGGTCGCGATCGGGCGCGCGGCTGACCGGGGCGCCCGCGTGGTCGCCCGCGCCGTGCAGACGCTGACGAACTGGCGACCATTGGAACGAGGCTACTGAAAACAAGTGGTTACTGCGGGACGTCATGGGCTACGGCGGTCGCGGGCGACGTACGGGGGATGAGATCACGGGCGTGTTCCAAAACTCCTACCTGATGGCGGTGTACACACCACCATATATAGATAACATCTAACTTAATGAGTGATATTTTCTCTTTATATATGTACGCGGGCTTCATTGCCCTTATCTTGAGGTGAGCGAGCGTTTCCACGGGGAGCACTTTTTCGTGCGCGCGGGCTCGATGGCCTCCCTGCCGCTGCGCTTCCTGCTCGCGTGACGCTCGATGTACTCGCGCTCGATAGATGACTCCCAGCTATTTGCGATCCAGACCCTCGCTTGCTAGACTCCACCGCACTGTGACACGAGCGGCGCGGCACGCGCTCGCCACCCGATGCTGAATCGCAGAGACTTTTTCACACACGTGGCGGGCGCCACCGCCGGGATGCTTGTTGGCGGCGGCGATCGCGTGGATGCGGGCCTCCGACTTCCTCAGATCGGCGCCCCCGCAGGCAAGCGCCGCGAGGTGTTCATTGGTGGTCGTCGCGTAAAGACGGTGGACGTTCACGCGCATTGTTTCGTACCGGAAGTCTGGGAACTGGTCAAGGACACACCGCTGGCGGCCACTGCGAAGGCTAACCTCACGGGCAACATCGCGCTGGGCAACCCGCAGCGCCTGTGGGACATGGACGCCCAGGGCATCGACTATCAGGCGATCAACGTCAACGCCTGGGGGTACTCGGCGGAGCGGGCGCTGGCTGTCGACCTCATCACTCTTCAGAATGAAAAGCTGTCCCAGTGGTGTGCGGCACACCCGGATCGCTTTGTGGGAATGGCCACGGTCGCGTTGCAGCATCCCGACCTCGCCGCCGATCAGTTGGACGCGGCGGTCAGAAAGATGGGACTGCGTGGCGCCGCCATCGGGGGGAGCGTCGAAGGCCAGGAGCTCTCCGATCGAAAGTTCGATCCGTTCTGGGCCAAGGCGGAGGAGCTTGGTGTGCTGTTGTTCATGCATCCTCAGGCCGCTCCCGGCACGACACAGAACTCACGATTGCAGGGAAAGGGTGGGTTGGGCAACACCATTGGAAATCCTTTGGAAACCACGGTGTTCCTCTCTCACCAGATTTTTGAAGGCACGCTCGATCGTTTCCCAGGCCTCAAGATCTGCGTGGCGCACGCGGGCGGGTACCTGCCGTCGTACAGCGGCCGGTCGGATGCATTATGCGGGCGTGGCAGCGGCGCCGACTGCAAGACGCTCAAGAAAAGGCCCAGCGAATATTTCAAGCGTGAGCTCTTGATCGACACGATGGTCTTTCGTGAAGAGGGGCTGCGGCATCTGATCGCTGAGGTCGGGGTCGGTCAAATGGTGTATGGAACGGACTATCCCTTTGACTGGCCCGTTGGTATTGATTTTGTCCTCAACGCGCCTTTCTTGAGCAATGCTGACAAGGAAATGATCCTTGGCGGGAACGCGATCAAACTGCTTCGAATGGCGGCCTAAATTTAGCCGTCAGACCCAGCTTACTTCTCGATCGAGTCGAGCCACTCCGTCAGGCGATCCCCGCCAGCCGTCGGCTCGGGTGCACGAGCCAGTGCTACACCGTGCCACTCGACACCGCGGGCAATGGCCTGCAACACGAGCTCTTGTCTGAATGGTTTGACGAGATACTCGACGATGCTCGGCTGCATGCTGTTCACCGGGGGCACCGAGTCCAGGGCCGTGGCAAGGACGATTGCCGTTGCCGGAAACCGCTGGCCAACCTGCGCCGCCAGCCACAAGCCGCCCTGACCCGCCATTTCCACGTCACACATCATGACGTCCGGCGCAGCCTTGGCGACTTCCTCGAGCGCCGTCTCGGCGTCAGGCGCCTCGCGAATGTCGTAACCCGCCGCGGATAGCCACCTCGAAAGAATCTCTCGAATCGCAACCTCATCGTCGACGATCAGCACTGAATTCACTTTTGCACCTTTGTCCGTGATGGTGGTTGACGTCGGCGGATTCGCGATCGCCGGTGCTTCATCGATCCAACGCCTCGCGCACTTGACGGATGAACTCCGCCGCCGTGAATGGCTTCTGGACGAACGGGAGGCCACGATCAATGCCCAGTTTATGGGCCGCTGATTGTTCGGTGTAGCCAGACATGTACAGCACCCGCAACCCCGGTGAATGCACCTGCAGCCGGCTGAATAGCTCGGGACCACCGCAGCCTGGCATGATGACGTCCGTCACCACCAGATTGATCGAGTCGGCATGCTCTGCGAAGACCCTCTCAGCGTCGTTCCCATTGGTTGCCTCGAGGACTCGATAACCGGCATTGGCGAGGATGCGCTTCGAAAGCAGCCGGACGCCCTCCTCGTCTTCGACGACCAGCACGGTCTCCGACGCGCGCTTGATCGGGGCGGTAACTGCCAGGTCGACCGCGTGTACGGCGACGTCACGGTTCGCGCACGGCAGGTAGACCTTGAATGTGGTTCCGCGACCCAGTTCGCTGTAGACCCAGATGTAGCCATTGCTCTGCTTGATGATGCCGTAGGTCGTGGACAGGCCAAGCCCGGTGCCTTTTCCGGCTTCCTTCGTCGTAAAGAACGGCTCGAACAGGTGCCGTTGGGTCTCCTTGGTCATACCGCTTCCACTGTCGGTGACGGCGAGCATCACATAACGCCCCTGCATGACCGCCTCGTGGTGGAAGGACGAGTTCTCGAGTTCGACGTCTTTCGTTTCAATCGTCACGCGCCCGCCACCGGGCATGGCGTCTCTCGCGTTGACGATAAGGTTCATCACGACCTGCTCGAGCTGGCTGCGATCCGCGAGCGCGCGCGCGAGCTTAGGCGCCAGAGCCAGCGTGACCTCGATGTGCTCGCCGATCAGCCTGTCCAGCATGCCCGTCATGTCTGTGATCAGGGCGTTCACATCGAGCGGCGCGGTCTGCAAGACTTGCTGACGACTGAATGCGAGCAGCTGTTTCGTGAGGGCCGCGGCACGATCCGCGGCCTTGATGATCTCGCCGAGATCCCTCGTGTGCCGCTCGCCGATGGTGAGATCCGCGGCCACGAACCCGGCGAAGCCGAGAATCACCGTCAGCAGGTTGTTGAAATCGTGCGCGACCCCCGAGGCTAGTTGTCCGATGGCGTCCATCTTCTGCGCCTGCTGATACTGCGCCTCCAACGTGCGGCGTTCGGTGACGTTCTGAGAGATCCCGACGCCGCGTACCGGTTCGCCGTGTTCACCGAGGAAGATGCGGCCTGTCCCGGTCAGCCACCGCACCTGACCGTCGGGCGCAACCGATCGGTTCTGGGTCGTGAAATCGGAACCAGACGTCATCGCCTTCCCTACGGTTTCGAGCAGGGACTCGCGATCGTCGGGATGAACCCGCTCGACGAACTCCTCGAAGGTCCGACCGAACGAGGCCGGTTGCAGACCGTAATGAGCTTCAATGGTTTCGGACCATTTGAGCACCCCGGTGATGTAATCCATGTCCCAAATTCCGACGTTCGCGCTCTCCAACGCAAACCGCATACGCTCTTCCGCCGTTCTCAATGCCTCAGCGGCCTGATTTCGCGCCGTGATGTCGGTGCCAGAGCTGAACGTGCCGGTGACGCGCCCCGCGTCATCCCGGACCACGGTGTTGTGCCATTCGACGAGCCGTTCCTCGCCCGACCTGGTGAGAATAGCGTTCTCAAAGACCGCGAGCTTTCCGCCGATGATGTCCGGCCACTTCTCTCGCAACGGGCCACGGATCCGAGGCGGAAGGCATGTCTCGAACCAGTCACGCCCCAGCAACTCGGCCGCTGTCCATCCAAGGAGGGAGCAGGCGTATTCGTTCACAAGCGTAATCCGCCCGTGGATGTCCAGCGCCAGGAGGATGACCGCGGCCGTGTCCAGGTATCGCTGGGCGCGGTCCCGTTCGTGGCGCAGAGCCGATGCCGAGTCGCGTTCGCTCTGGATCAGGTCGGCCGTGCGCGAGCCCACCTCGCCCTCGAGCAACTGGCTGTACTTGTCGTAATAGTCGCCGTAGGCCTTGAGGCGCAGCAGGTTTCTCACCCGCGCGCACAACTCGGCACGGTCAACCGGTTTGCTGAGAAAGTCTTCCGCTCCGGTGCTCAAGCCGCGCATCCTGGCATTGCGGTCGTCCAGAGCGGTGACCATGATGACGGGAATATTTTTCGTGGCGGAGTCGGCTTTCAGCTTGCTCATCACTTCGTAGCCGTCCATGCCTGGCATCATGATGTCGAGCAGGATGAGGTCGGGCGGTTGCTCTGCCACACAGGCCATCGCTTCCTCACCGCTCTCAGCAAGATGGAGGAGATAACCCTCCGGCGCGAGCATGACCTCCAGCAGTTGTCTGTTGTGGCGTTCATCGTCCACAATCAAAATACGAGCGGTGTGGGCGGAGTGGAGGCTTGGCGTCATGCTCGGGCTTGTGGAGGTGGGCCCTACCGCTGCGCGGTTTGCAGGTGAGCGGACACGACCTCCAGGAAATCTTTGTATGCGAGCGGCTTGGCGATGTAGCCATTGCATCCCGCGGCTCTGATGCGTTCTTCGTCCCCCTTCATCGCCAGGGCAGTGAGAGCGATGACAGGGATATCGCGCGTCGCGGCGGCCTGCTTGAGCAGCGTCGTGGCTGCGAGGCCGTCCATGCCGGGCAGCTGAATATCCATCAAGATCAGATGTGGTTGCTCGTCGCGCGCCACTGTCAGGCCGGCCTCGGCATCCCTCGCGGTGAGCACGGTGTAACCCGCAGACTCCAGCAGGAAAATCGCCAATGTCAGATTGGCGGGGTTGTCTTCAATCACCAGAATTCTAGCCATTAGGCCGCCACGCGTCCCGACATGGCCCGTCGAACCTCGACCAGGAAGCGCGCGGGGTCAAATGCGGCTTTTTCCATGATGGTCGACACGTAGCCATTGAGCCTGGCGCGGTCGACCGCGGTGATTTGTTTGGCGGTGACCACCAAGACCGGAATGCGAGCCGTGTCGGGCTGTTCGTTGAGCGCCTCCACCACGTCGAACCCGTTCACATCTGCCATCATCAGATCGAGCACGACGAGATCCGGCAGCTCCCGCCGCGCGGTCTCGATCGCCTCACGGCCGCCGTACGCGCGTAGGATCGAACTGGCCAGGCCCGTCATACGGACGGCGATCAGCTCCACGGCCTTGGGGTCGTCATCCACCAAGAGGACTTTGAGCGTCTGACCCTGCGAGACCGGAAACAGACCAAGGTCGACGAGCGATTCGTGCAGCTCCTGCCGGGATATGGGTTTTTGCATCACTGCCGCGGCGCCGAGCGCGAAGCCCTTGTTGCGATCGGCCACGATTGAGATGATCACGACCGGGATACGGCGCAGCTCCGGCATCTGCTTGACCCGGTTAAGGAATTCCCAGCCGTCCATGTTGGGCAGCATGATGTCGAGGGTGATCAACGCCAACGGCTGCTGCACCGCAACCGCCAGCGCGGCCTCGGCGGAGGCAGCGCGCAGCACCGTGAAGCCCTGGGCCTCCAGTTGCACCCGGATCAGATCCGCTGACTTGACGTCGTCTTCCACCACCAGAGCGATGCGCGCTTCTGCCGGCAGCTCCATGCGAGGGAGCGCCGGCGCCTTCGCCGCCGTGAGCGCGCCTTCCTCCGGCGTACGGAGCGGCAGCCAGACCGTGAAGCAGGAACCTTGGCCCACGGCGCTTTCGACCGACACGGCGCCGCCGTGCAGGTCGGCGAGAAGTTTGACCATCGCCAGACCGAGCCCCGTCCCCTCGAACCTTCGCGCCAGGCCGCTGTCGACCTGGCTGAACGGCCTGAACAGATGCTCCAGACCTTCCGCCGAGATCCCGATGCCGGTGTCGGTGACGCTGATCTCGAGAAATCCGGCGAAGCCGTTGTCGGCCAGGGAGAAGCTCCGGAACGTCGATGAGTCGGAGCGCTGGCCGACGTCTGCGCGCACGACGCGCCTGGCGCGCAAGGTCACCTGACCGCCGTCGGTGGTGAATTTGACCGCATTGGAGAGCAGGTTGTACAGGATCTGCTTGACCTTTCGCGGGTCCGCTTGAATCGAGCCCAATTCCTCGGCCGTCTCCATACCCAGCCGGATGTGGCGGGTGGCGGCCTTCTCCCTGACGATGGACAGGCTGTTCACGAGCAAGGAAGAGATCGGCACCGGTTCCAGGTCGAGGGTCATCTTGCCGGCTTCCACCTTCGACAAATCGAGGATGTCGTTGATCAGGGAGAGCAGATGCTTTCCGCTGGTGAAGATGTCGCCGATGAACCCTCGCTGTTTATCGCTCATCTCGCCCATCAGGCCGTCCCTGAGCACCTCGGAGAAGCCAATGATCGCGTTCAGCGGCGTCCTCAGCTCGTGCGACATGTTGGCGAGGAACTCGGATTTCATGCGGCTCGCGTCTTCCAGTTCCGCATTCTTCTGTTGCAGCGCGTGCTCGAAGCGTTTCAGCTCCGTCACATCGCGCGCGGCGGCGAAGACGCCCTGCAGGCTGCGGTCACGATCGTGGAACGTGGTCGCGTTGTACGAGACCACGGTGAGCGCGCCATCCCGGGCGCGCGCGGTCAGCTCGTAGTTGGTGACTTTTCCGACGGTCAGCACGCGGTTGATGCCTGTCTCCGCCCGCGCCGGATCAGTGAAGTAGTTCTTGAACGGCGCGCCAATCAGCTCGTCACGCGTGCAGCCGGTGAGTGCCTCCATCTGCTTGTTGACGTCGGTGATGATGCCGCGCGGATCGGTGGTGATCAGGGCGTCGATATTGGATTCGACAAGCGAGCGCGTGTAGAAATGCTGGTCGCGCAGCCGCTGATCGAGCTTCTTGCGCTCCTCTTCGACCTGCTTACGCGCGGTGTTGTCGGTCCCGATCAACAGGTAGCCGATGATGGCGCCCTGCGCGTCGCGCAGCGCCGTCACCGACACCACCGCCGGGAACCGGCTCCCGTCCTTGCGGAAATACGTCAGCTCGTAGATGTCTTCAATCCCCCGCGACGCCTTGAACACCAGGGCTTCGAAGCCCGGGGCAATCGGGGTAGAGAATTCGAGGCTCAGCGCGGTGGCGCGCGCGATGACTTCCTGCGGATCGGAGATGTCGGCCGGGGTGATCGTGTTCATGACCTCAGCGGCGGTATAGCCGAGCATCCGTTCGGCGCCCACGTTGAAGATCTGGATGACCCCGTTCGCATCAGTCGCAATACTCGAGAAGTTGGCGCTGTTGAAAATCGCGCTCTGCAGCGCGCCCGCCTTGAGCAGCGCCTCTTCCGCCTGCTTGCGCGCGGTGTTGTCGGTCCCGATCAGCAGATAGCCGATGATGGCGTCCTGCGCGTCGCGCAGCGCCGTCACCGACACCACCGCCGGGAACCGGCTCCCGTCCTTGCGGATATAGGTCAGCTCGTAGATGTCCTCGATCCCGCGCGAGGCCTTGAACACCAAGGCCTCGAAGCCCGGCGTAATCGGGGTTCCGAGCTCGACGCTCAAGGCTTTGGCGCGCGCGATCAGCTCGTGCGGATCGGAAATGTCGGCCGGCGTGATCTTGTTCATTACTTCGGCGGCCGCGTAGCCCAGCATGCGCTCGGCGCCGACGTTGAAAATCTGGATGACGCCCTTCGCGTCGGTGGCGATGCTCGAGAAATTGGCGCTGTTGAAAATCGCACTTTGCAAAGCGCCGGCCTTGAGCAGCGCCAACTTCTCCAGTATCGCCACCGACGCGAAGGGGGTCATCCAGATCTTCAACGTCGGCGCCGAGCGCATGCTGGGCTACGCGGCCGCCGAAGTAATGAAC
>JANNJO010000103.1:0-3488 GCA_031395755.1 Acidobacteriota bacterium | reverse complement strand
CCGTCCGGCGTCCAATACAGCGAGGCGAAGGTGGCGAAGACGCCGTTGTTGAACCCGGTCGCTCCTCCCAGGAAAATCGGCACTCTCGTGACGGCCGTCGTGTCGGTGCCGGACCAGATGCCGAACGTATTGATGGCGGCGTTGCCCGCGAACTCGAACGACAACATCGGGAAAGCGATCGGCCCAAAGATTGAGGTTCCCCACATCCCGACGTTTTGCTGACCGCTGAAATCGTCGACGCATCCGCCGCATCCAAACAGCGTATCCAGGATGCTCTGCAGCGAGGGCTCCGAAGACGAACCTATGGCCACTGGCCGGCTGGCATTCAGCGGGTTGATCGGTGCGGCTGCGGCAGGCGTCGCAATCAGCGCTGCGAGGATGACTGCCTTGGCAGCTGTGGTCCAAAAGTTTTTCATTGTGGTTTTCCGCCTGGTTGTTAGCAAGAACCCTTCCCTGCCGTGGCAGCAGGTTGTCGCGCGAGAAATGCGCCCGGAATTGAGGAGTATCGCGAAAGCAGCGCCTTCCGGTTCGGAGGAAGGCTTCCTGCTGGAAGACATTGGTCTTTCTGGGAGGCGAAGCGAATCGCGACAGCAGTCTGAAAAACTCGCCTCAGAACGCTCAGCGTTTTGTCAACTGCCCAATTATAGAAGTCCGCAGTCTACAGGAAATCCTATAAAGCGTTGACTTTCCTGCCGCCAGCAGGCAGGATCTGTCTTCCACGTACTAAGAAGTTCGTTTCTTTCCCATCACCCCGCGCCCGGCGGCGCGGTCGATGGCGACGCGAGGCGTGATTAATGGAGCGCGCGGTGGTCATGGTCGGAGTGAGTCCGGCCATCAAAAGCATTGAAGAGGAAATTGGGTATGCCGCGCGTTCAGACGCCAAGGTTCTCATCACAGGGGAGAGTGGCGTCGGGAAGGAAATCGTTGCAAGACTGATTCATCGCAGAAGCGCGCGCGCCTCCGGGCCACTTGTCACGATCAACTGTGCCGGATTTCCCGACTCCCTCCTTGAAAGCGAAATGTTCGGCCATATGAAGGGCAGCTTCACCGACGCGCATCGCGACAAACGCGGCTGGCTGGAGATGGCCAATGGCGGCACCATCTTCATGGACGAAATCGGCGAGATGAGCCTCCGAATGCAGGCGCTCATGCTTCGATTTCTCGAGACTGGTGAGATTCAGCGCGTAGGCTCCGAGCGGCAGAGTCCAGCCCTCAACGTCCGCGTGATCACGGCGACCCATCGGCGTCTTCTCGATCGCATTTCTGAGAAGTCCTTCCGCGAGGATTTGTACTACCGGCTGAATGTCATCTGTGTGGAAGTGCCGCCGCTTCGTGAGCGCCCCGAAGACATTAACCTTCTGCTGACCCATTTTCTTCGAGAGTCGGCGGCAGCCCACCGGACGCCGGAGCCCGAACTGACGCCCGAGGCTCTCGCGCGTCTGACGGATTACCGCTGGCCAGGCAATGTCCGCGAACTGAAGAATGTCGCCGAGCGGCTGGTGCTTCGCTCGCACAACGGCCCCATTGGCCCCGAGGAGCTGCCAGTCGAAATCTGGAAAGAACGGGCCGCCCAACCGCGGTCCTCTCATTCTCTGGAGCAGCAGCCGCCGGCGAAACGGCTCTTCGAGCAGATGCTGAGAGGCCGGGACTCGTTCTGGGCAGCGGTGTACGAGCCGTTCATGACCCGGGATCTCAAGCGGGATGACCTTCGCGACATCGTTCGGCTTGGCCTCGAGCATACCCGAGGGAACTACAAGATGCTGGTCGGGTGTTTCAACATGCCACCCGAGGACTACAAACGATTCATGAGCGTCCTGCGAAAACACCAGTGTCACCTGCCGTTTCAGCAGTTTAGAACCCTAACCAACGGAACTTAGGACTTGGGATTTAGGGACTTGGGATTGGGGACAGAGTCTTTCGACGTTCCCGTCAGGCCGTGACTGCGAGTCCTGGCATCGAATCGACCAACGTCCGCCAGGCGAGGGCTGTGTCGACGTCGCCCGTCGAGAGCTCGGCCCCGCAGGAGACACCGCTCAGGGCGCGCTCACCCTGCTCTTGACTGATCGGCGACACCCAGACGCGCTGAACGTCACACGAAAAGTTGAACAAAGGCAGCCGAACCCTGAAATACGCGGGCAGGTGCTCGGACCCGGCCTCCGGGGCCTCCAGCCGCATGCCCTCGTAGCTGACGTCCAGGACGCGTGCCGGGACGTCGTTCGCAAACGCGTCGAGCAGCGGCACCTGCTTTCGCGGAGAACGACGGACATGCTGCGCGGCCGCCAGGAGTTCGCCCACCAACGCCAGAACGCGTTCCGTCGTGACCGGCGGCGTCAGGTACCTCGCATGCTGTCTCTCGGCTTCGGCCTCGAGCACCGGATCATGATCGCCCACGACGATCGTCGGCGTGCCCTGCACGTTGGCCCGGATGGCCAGATGCAGGCCGTTGTAGGCGCCCAGCTTCAGCTCCGTGATGAGCAGTTCTGGTCTCGCCGCCAGCGCGTCCTTGGCGGCGGTGAACTCGCCAACCACCTTGGGCACGTAGCCAGCCGCGCGGAGGCTTGGTGCAAATCCGCGTACAACGCCACCGTCTGGTGCGACGAGGAGAACCCGGGGCTGCTGATTCATCGAGTGTCCAAGAGTCAACGATCCTTTGGCGCGTACTCAAAGCAAGCACGCTGCCGTGACGACACGCCGGGAATTCCTGGGCTTTTTTCGCGAGGGCTCGAACGGCAGATGCAGGAACGTTCCGCCGGTGCACCAAAATTGGCGTGAGCACCTATTTCGCTTACAGTTCTGCAAGCGGATGGCCTCCGAGCCGCCACCCGGCGTCCGCCGGCAGGGAGCCGCTCTTGTCTAGCAAAACCAGGCAAAGTGCACACGATTGCACCGACGCCCCAGCTTCCGGTTTGGCCTATGGAAGACGACAAAACCCCCCCAGCCGGAAGACAACTGCTGGACAACGGATTGACTTTGGACCCTTCTGATGGCGAGTATCTTGCGATGGCCCAGAACAAGAGCATGCCGCCCGCCGCAGTACCGCTTCTCGACGCCATCAAGTCCCGGCGCGCCCGCACAGGGGTCGTCGGCCTGGGTTACGTCGGCTTGCCGCTGGCCGTCGAGTTTGCCCGCGCCGGGTTCGCAACGACGGGCATCGACCTCGATCAGGAGAAAGTCCAGGCGATCAACGCCGGCCGGTCCTATATCGACGATGTGAGCACGAAGGACGTCGCGGAGCTGCAGGCAAAAGGCCTACTCAAGGCGTCAACGGACTTCAAAGTCGTCTCCGAGCTCGACACCATCAATATCTGCGTCCCGACACCTCTCCGGAAGACTAAGGACCCGGATCTCTCGTACATCGTTTCTGCCGCCGAGGCGGTCGCGATCTGGCTTCGCCCGGGCATGCTCATCGTGCTCGAGTCCACGACCTATCCGGGCACGACCGACGAACTGGTTCTGCCCATCCTGGAGAAGTCCGGGCTGAAGGCCGG
>JANNJO010000080.1:0-24259 GCA_031395755.1 Acidobacteriota bacterium | reverse complement strand
CACGTCGGCGAGCTCGACGCCGTCCTGCGTCATGCGCGCGACCGTGATGGCCTGCGGCGGCGCATCCGGGTTCTTTCCGAATGTTCTACCGGCGCCGCGCTGATCCCATTGGACGACGGTGAAGTGCTTCAACCACAACCTGAACCCGGCGTAGCCCCACGGGTTGGTCGCTTCGCCCGGTCCGCCGTGAAGAAAGAGCAGCACCGGGTTGTTTCTGTCTTCTCCGCGAATAGTGATCCACTGCTGGATGCCGCCGACCTCGACGTACCGGGCTTCGGCGATGCCGTTCGGCGTGGCGACGGCGTAGTCGCGCGCGTTCCGCGCGCGCAGGGACGTCCATGCCGCTTCGAGCTTCTGGGCGTCGGCGCTGGCCGGAGGATTTTGCCCCGCGGACGCAGCGGCGAGGCCAACAAGAAGCAGGAGTGTCCAAAATCCGGTGGTTGTTCGTCTCATGATTCGCCCAGCCCACATGCGTCGTGGCATTATGGGCCACCACGTGGAACGAAGACCTGCGTGCACCGTGCGACGTACCCAAGACTGAGATTCACGTCGCACTAGGAGCAGCAGGGGGAGTCGCTCTGCCACGCCCCGGGCCTGCGCTGCGCCTCGGAGACAGTTGACATGCGACATGAGTCGCACTATGATGCGACAAGAGTCGCACACAGTTCAATGATAAAGTCCGCCTCAGATCAACTCGCGCGCCGCGAGCGTGAGATAGTAAACGCTATCTTTGCGCTGGGGAATCGTGCATCAGCCGAGGATATTCGGGCTCAGCTGGCCAAGCCGCCCAGCTATTCTTCGGTGCGCGTAATGTTGTCGCGGCTGGAGAAGAAGGGGCACGTGCGCCATACCGAAGAGGGGCCCCGCTACATCTATTCGGCGACCGTGTCACGAGCGATCGCCAAGCGTACGGCCCTTCAACAGTACGCGCGAATCTTCTTCGGCGGCTCCCTTGCACAGATGGTGACATCGCTTGTGAGGCAGGGGGCATGGACCGACAAGGAGCTTGACGATCTCAAGGCGGAAATCGACCGCGCTCGGAAGGAGAGCACGTGACGGACGCGCTCATTGCGATCAGTAGCTCTTTTTCGTTGTCGATCGTTGCAAAGGCGACTGTGGTGCTCATGGCAGGGCTGTTGGTCCACAGGCTCACGCCCAAGTTCTCTGCAGCTGCGCGGCATCTGTCACTCTTGTCAGTCTTCGGTGCCTTGCTCGTGCTGCCGGCTGCGTCGATCGTTCTGCCACGTGTTCAGGTCGTCATGCCGAAAGGAGTGGACTCCCGGCCGCACGCGGTTGCCACTCGTGAGTCCGACTGGGAGCAGGCCGTATCCCCGAGTACGTCAGTGACGGCATCGGTCGGGGCGATCGGTGAGCCGTGGTCTTGGGCCCACGGCTTGCCCGTCGTCTGGCTCACTGGCGCGGCCATCTTTCTGACACCTGTGGCCGTTGGATGGTGGCAGTTGCGGCGCATCCGAAAGTCCGGGCGTCCTTGGCCCCAGGGGCAACGCCTCGTGACACGCACGGCCACCCAACTCGGCGTCCGACGAGACATCAGGGTGCTGCGGCACGACTCCTTCTCAGGTCCCCTCACATGCGGGCTGTGGCGACCGCTGATACTGTTCCCGATCGATGTGCTTCAGTGGGACGAACGCGCCCTGAGACAAGCGATCGTGCACGAACTCGAGCACGTGCGGCGCGGGGACTGGCTGACGCAATGCATTGCGCGAACGGTATGCGCGCTCTACTGGTTCCACCCCCTGGTTTGGATCGCTTGGCGGCAGCTAGGCCTCGAGGCCGAGCGCGCGTCTGACGACGCCGTCTTGAAACAGGACAACGCTGCGGAGTACGCAGCTCTCCTCGTGTCGGTCGCCGAGAGAGAGCTGGCGCAGGCGCGTCACTTGGCATCGGCAATGGCCGGTCGTGGTGAACTGTCGGTCCGCGTGTCTTCCGTGCTGGACCACGAGCGCCGGCGCGGTCGCATCGGACGAGCCCGCGCGCTTGTCACGATGGTCAGCGTATCGTGTCTGACGGCCATGGTGTCGCCCATAACATCGCCGGTAACGGTCGTGGCAGCTGCACAGAACCGAGTGCCGTCAACGCGAACACCACAGCCCGTGTCCGCATCGCGGCAGCTCGAATCTGAGGTCGCGTTGATGGCGATCAACAAGTCGGCTGACAACAAGGAAGGAGCACTCGGACCGGATACGTCTTCGGCTGGGACGATCCTCGACATCCGGACGCCGCTCGGAGATCTGACCGCGCGAGCTGATGCGGAGGGGCGCGCAACGGACCTCCCGCTGTATCCGGGCGCCCAAGTCCTGCGTGATGAGCCCAAACGAGACAACGGGCTTGTCGACATCGCCACGCCACTCTTTACGCTGAGGGTCGCAGCCGCTACGTTCGAGACGTCAGATCCACCGGCGTCGGTGCTGGCCTTCTACCGAACCGGTATGCGCGCCTTCGGCGACGTCGTTGAGTGCCAGGGGAGAGTGGAGTTCAGGGGTAAGGCGAATTCCGGGCGCGCTGTGTGCAAAGGAACGTCTAACCCTCAAGAGATCCAGCTCGCGGTGGGCACGAAGGACGCACACCGCATGGTCACCGTGAAGCCACGCGTGGCTGGCTCCGAGTTCGCCCTCGTTTACGTCGACGCCCGTCAGGGCCAGTGACGGTGAGTATGGTGTGCATTAGACCGAGGGGCCGGTGATGAAAGCGTTCGGTGTCATCGGTGCGGTTGTGGTGCTTCTTGCCGGGGGCGTGGCAACGCGATCGGCGTTACAGGGTCCAACCGTTCGCGCCCTCGACCCTTCAACGCTTCGGGAGTACGCCGGCGTCTATCAGTGGGGACCGGACGCCTTCCTCTATCTCCAGATGTGGCTCGAGCTGGCCGAAACCAATCAGCTTGTCGCGTTCGACGAAACCGGCGAACTGCGAACGCTCTATCCGACCGAACCAGACCGTTTCTTCACTAGCCCCGGTTGGGCCATTCCGGCTTCGGTCGAGTCGCGAATTGAGTTCCAACGGGACGCCACTGGCAAAATCATCTCGCTAGCCTGGTACCGCGAGGGCACGCCTGCGAGAACAGCGCGGCGGGTGGAGATCGAGCGGCGTGAAGACGTTCGTTTCTCCAACGGCGACGTCCAGCTGGCCGGCACGCTGATCAGTCCCACCACTGCGGGACCGCATCCCGCCGTGATTCTGGTACACGCGTCTGGCCCCGAAGATCGTGAGTACCTGCTGCCCTTCGCGCATTTCCTCATCCGCCATGGCATTGCGATTCTGGGATACGACAAGCGAGGCGTAGGAGGCTCGACGGGCGACTGGAACAAAGCGTCGTTCGACGATCTCGCCGGCGACGTCGTGGCCGGCTTCGAGTACCTGAAGACCCGTAGCGATATCAAGCGTGCGCAGATCGGCATGTTGGGCTGGAGCCAGGCCGGGTGGGTGATGCCGTTGGCCGCGACGCGCGCAAAGGACTTGGCATTTCTCATCAGCATCGCGGGCGCGGGAGTGCCTGGCAGCGAGACCACGATTGACCAGGCGCGAAACGAGATGGTCGCTAACGGCATGCGACCGCAAATGATCGATCAGATTGTCGAGCTGATGAGGCTGCAGTACGACTACTTGCGTACGGGCCAGGGATGGGATCAGTACGTGTCGACGCGTGAACGGATCGCACCTCGTATGGGGGGAAATCCACCAGAGGCATTCCCCGCAACGCAGGATCATCCCTACCTGCAATTCATTCGACCTTTGATCGTCTACGATCCGGCACCCACCATTCGTCAGCTCCAGCTGCCGGTGCTCGCGCTCTTCGGTGAGCTGGACAACAACATCATGGCCGAGAAGAACCATGCTGGCTGGGAGGCCGCCCTCAAAGCGGGTGGCCACCGAGACTACACCCTGCGAATCCTGCCGAAGGCAAATCACGCGCTGCTGGAGGCGAAGGTCGGCAACAACGCAGAGATGAAATCGTTGCAGCGATTCGTGCCCAGCTACGCCCCCATGCTTATCGAATGGTTGGCGAGACACGCGACGGTGTCGACTCCTTCTAGAAGTCAACCCGACCCACCTAGGTAAGGATCAACGCCGCTGCGTTCGCTGACCATGAAAGGAGAGTTATGAACAGGCGTGAGTTCGTCATCTCTACTTTTGGTGTGGCCGTCCCTGTCTTCACTCCATTCAGGATTGCCGGGCAGAACAAGACGATCGAGCCCGACCTGGCTTCCCTTGCCGACGGGAAAGGCTTGAACGCTTCCAAGCGGACCATCAGCCGTCTCACCGACGGCGCCCGAAGAGGTGTCCGTCTGAGCGAAGCTGAAGGCGAAGGGCCCGCGTACCTGCCGGGAATCGAATTCGCCAACGGCACCATCGAGTTGGAAATGAAAGGCAAGGACGTTCAAGGCGCGAGCTTCGTCGGTGTGGCGTTTCATGGTGTCGATGGCACGACCTACGACGCGATCTACTTCCGTCCGTTCAACTTCAAGACTGAAGACCAGGCACGCGTCCTTCGTGCCGTGCAATACGTCTCCCATCCCTCTCATCCGTGGCAGAAGCTGCGAGCAGACCAACCGGGGCAGTACGAAAAGCCCGTCAAACCCGTGCCGGATCCGAACGCATGGTTCCATGCCCGCGTGGTTGTCGCGAGCCCGAAGGTGAGCGTCTTTGTCGGCGATGCGAAAGAACCCTGCCTGACCGTCAACCAGCTGAGCGACCGCAAGAAGGGCCTGGTCGGTATCTGGGTGGGCAATACCTCCGGCGGAGATTTCGCCAACTTCAAGATCGTTCCCGCTTAGCGCGGGAGGATCATACTGCGATGCGTCCGCGGCCGAATCGCGCGCGGCGTCGAGTGGTGCTGGATCCTGGTTGCGCGCAGAGCGTCATCCGCGGCGCACGTCATCGGAGCAAACCACGATCTACGGCGGCGTCCGCCTCGCGTTCCAGGACGCCGTCGCGGCGTGGAGTTGGCCACACTTGTCCCATCGGGCGGGCCGCTCCTACTCAGCGGGATCTATTCGGTGCCGGCGACCGCCTCGCGCCTCTACTTCCGGGACCCGCCCGCGGACGGCCAGTTATCGATTGAAGCACGCCCGAATCCGAAGCGGAACCGGGGGGATATGTGGCGATCAGCATGCGCGAGATCAACCTCTCGAGCCCATCGCCGCGGGCGGGTTGCGTAGAGAGCAACGGGGTAGTAAAATACTACCGACAGGAGCGGTGCATGGGAATGCCAGTGAAGCTGTCTGATGAGCTCGTCGCGTCGGCTCGAAAAGAGGCGGCCAGCACGGACCGATCGATCACCGGCCAGATTGAACATTGGGCCAAGATCGGACGATCCGTCGAGACGGTGCTTCGCCACCAGGACGTCCAAACGCTGAAGCGGTCGCCAGCGGACGCCACTCTAACCGTCCCTGCGCGACAGGCGGTACAGGCGGTGCTGAAAAGGCTGGTCACCGAAAAGGATAGGGGGACGCTCGCGTCCCGTTTGAAGGCCGGCGGAGTCGTCTACCAGAGCGATCCTGCAGGTTCAGGGCTGACCGAACGCGTCAGCCCTGATGGCACGCGCACGCTCGGCCGCCTCGCGAATCGACGCTTCGTTCCCGCACGGGCGACCCGTTCGCGCGGTCGCTGATGGCGGATTCCGATGAGACGCGGCAGGCGTTGCGCCGGCGCGTCCGCGCCGAGGCGCGACTCCTCCTCGTCGTCGCCGGTCCGAACGGGGCCGGCAAGTCGACGTTCGTCGAGACTTTCCTCAAGCCCCACGGGCATTCTGGTGGTCAATCCGGACGAAGTGGCGAAGGGGTTGTCACCGGACACCCCGGAGGCCATCGCCTACGAAGCTGCCCGTGTGGCAGATACGTGGCGCCGTGATCTGGTGGCTCGCGGTGTTTCCTTTGTGAGCGGCAATAAACGGAGACTGGCTGACGCCACGTGAGGTCGCTCAGTACCTACACGTCGGCGTGGATTCGGTTTACGACGCGTGCCCGGTCGGCGGCTTGAAGCACGTCAAACTCGGGTACCGTAGACTACGCAGACGATGACCGAGTCGACTGCCCGCCATGATCAAGAGTCTTGGACCTGCAATGGAAGGTCGCAAGGAGAATAGCCATCGTGTGGACCGTGGACTGGGAGGGTGGCTTTGTCGTCGGCGGGGATGGTGGCCGGCGCCTCACACCGAGCTTTCGCCTGAGGGAGTTCCAGAGGCCAGACGGTACCGTCCGGGTTCACCGTGAGCTCGTGGCAGGCCTCCAGCTGCTGCGGAACCGATTTGGGAAGTCCCTGGCCGTGCAGCTGACCGATCCTGATGGACTCGGAGCAGTCGTGACTGGAGATCCGGCCGCCGAGCTGCTGGAAGCGGCCGAAGGAATCAGAGAGCGGCGGGTCTTTGAGAGCGTGGAAGCCGAGCACGATGGTGTCCGGGTGAGAATCCCTGACCCCAGTAGCCTGCCTGGCATCGAGCTGGAGCAGGCCCTGGAGACTGCCTTTTCGGTGACTGCCGCATTCGAAACCGCAGGAGACAAATTCCAACAGGTCACCGGAAATTTCGATGGGGCCGGTCTTTCATTCGGACCCGCCCAGGTAAATTTCAAGACTGGTACTCTGGTTCCGCTGTTTCGTTTATTCATGGCAGCGGACGAAGTCGCGCTACGCGGCTGCTTCGCAGACGAGGACGACTTCGAGGAATGGCTGCGTGTGATGGCTCTTTCGGTCGTGAAGCAGATCGAATGGGCAAATGGGGTTAGCACGGGCCGTGGCGGCCAACACGTCATCGAACCGTGGCAAGACTACTTCCAAGCCGTCGGACGCGTTGAACGGTTCAGAGCCATCATGGTAGAAAGCATCTTGCGCGAGTACGGCGCCAGGATGCTCCGTGCCGTCAAGGCACTGCACGCACTCAAGCCCGACATCCAGGTTGACCACCTGCGGTGCATCTGCTCGCTCTACGACCTGGTCGTTCAGCAAGGCAGCCTGGACAAGGCCTGGACGGCCATCCAGGAACGGGTGACGCGCGAAGATCCGCAGGACCAGTTTGCGCTCATCCAAATCGCCGTGGAGGAGCGTGGGCGGAAGGCCGCTCCGGAGTGGCAGGCGGACTCGATCAGTCGTCGCGTGGGAATCTTGAAGGGAGTTCCCGAGACAGTCGGCAACCGCCAGCGAGCCAATATCAATTTTTACATGCTCCGTGACGTTCGGATCGTGGGGGCCCGGGCGTTGATGAACGCCGATGTGAGCGCGCAACTCGCCCGTGTGGGTGAAGTCCTCGCCGCGGGAGGGAGCCTCCTAGCCTGAATCGTCGTATATAATTCCATCTCATGCACCTAGCCTACCTGCGGTTCTCCGTCGCTCTTGCAGTCTGCACGCTCATGGTCGTGTCTGTCGCCGCGCAGCGGGTGACCAAAGAACAGGTCCCTGGCATTTCAACGTTCGCGCGGCTGGATACGACGATCGCGTGCGGCGGAGCGACGAAAGCCGAAGCCATTCCCGCGCTGCAGAAAATGGGGTTCAGGTCGATCATCAACGTGCGCCGCGCGAGCGAAGAGGGAGCAGACGTCGAGGCGGAAGGCGCGGCCGCGAAGGCGGCAGGGATGAAGTATGTGCACCTGCCCTTCGATCCCCAGGCGCCCGACCCCATGCTCATCGATAATTTCATCGCGGCGGTAACGGCGGTGGACAATCAGCCCGCGTACATCCACTGTGCAGCCGGCGGGCGTGCGGCAGCCCTCTGGATGATCAAGCGTTGGAAGGCCGACGGATGGGACGAAGCGCGCGCGCTCGAAGAGGCTATCGCGCTCGGCCTTAACGAACGTTTCACGCCCTTCGCGCTCAACTACATCCGCACTCACGCCCGCTGAAGCCCCGAAGCCGATGCCCGGTTTGCGGTCGTGTTGCTGGGTGAACAGGGGTGATCGCGGATGACCGCACGCGCACGGTATCGTGTGGAGGACGGCCGGTCGTGCATCGACATCAAGGTCAGGCATTCCGGTCAGCTTTTCGATGGTCGTGACCCGGCGCCGTTCCGTGAGCGCGATCTCGACGAGGACGCCGTCGAGTACCTTCTGGCTTCGGCACAGGGGATCCCACGGAACCAGCCGCTGAAAATCGTCGTGACAATCTCGGAAGAGGCAGAGCCTCGACTGGCGCCCGACGTGATCGTGGAGGCGGTGCGCGGTCACTTCATCTTCGAGCGTGAGCAGATCGAACGCCGGCTCCGCGAGCACGTGCGCCGAGGCCAGCTGTTCCTGGGTGTCGGGCTCGCGGTGCTCGTCGTCTTCCTCACGCTCGCAGAGCTCACCCTGTCGCTCCCATCGGGACCTCTACGGGACATTCTTCGCGAGGGGCTCGTCATCACCGGATGGGTTGCCATGTGGCGGCCGCTCGAAGTCCTGCTCTACGACTGGTGGCCGATCGTCGATGAACGCCGGCACATCGGCCGCATCCTCGAGGCGCCGGTGTCGATTCACTACTAGGCCGAAGACGGTGTTGGCACCGGACGCGAGACGCCAGACCGTCTAATGTCCTTTCGTCGGCCAGAATTGCGGTTCAATTTCAGCGAACAGGTACATTTCCAGCTGAAACGCCCAGTGGCGCTTATCGTGAGCCGCGGCGAAGGTGTGAAGGAACTTGCGGGACTTGCCTCGGTACACGCTGCACAAGGCATCGTACTTTCCGGCCACGCCTGGGCTGCCTCGATCGATCGCCGACTGAAGCGCGGTATACCGATACGCAATCACGCGTTGCTCATCTTCCGTGAGTGGAGTCACTGAATACTATTTCCGTGCGACTGTCTCAATCTTTTCCCACTCTTCCAATTCAGCGACGTGACCCAACCTGTCGCCACGGCGAGCCACGCGGCGAGGGCGACAAACACGAACGTGCGCGCGATGGGCATCAGGAACGGTGCGTCGATGGCCTGGGACAGCCGGATCGTGCACACCGTGTACATGCCGAGTGGGAAAACGGCTCCCCGCAGCGGCTCATCTTGGCTCCGTCTCTGTCGAGGAGTCAAACACGCGACGGCCACCGGGGGGCCGCTGGACGCGGGCCTACCTACGCACCGCCAGCGATTGAAAGGCCCGTGCCGGGATAGCCGGGTGGAGTAGCGGTGATGACTGCTGGCGGACGGTCATGACGATGTTCATCGTGAACAGGACCATCGCCAGCACGGCCAGCGGCCCAGCCCAGGCGATGTAAGCCCAAGCCTCCACCCAGACTCCCAGTCCGATAGGCACTTCCAGCGCGCGGAACGCCATGCTCGCGTTGAGCAGGTAGAATGCGGCGTCACGCGCCTTCGGGCTCCACAATGCCTTTCCGGTGAAGTTCGGTACGACGCGGCTGGCAACGCCAAGCACCATCTGGGTCGCAAACCCGAAGGCCATCGCATGGCGTGCGAAGTCGATCAGCAAGAGCCGCTCATCTCCTCCAGTGAACAGTCGGACGAACGTCCAGCCAGGGCCGAGCGCAAGGCTCACGAACAGCCAGCACCACGCCGCAAAGACATAGCGCTGCCATCCATCCTGGGGGTTGCGCACCGCGCAGCCCAGAACTGGGCCGATCCGCGCGAACAATCCGATGCACCCGGTGTGCGCAACGACCGACGGGATCAGCAGAGCAGCACCGAGACCGCGCACGACGTTCAGATCGGGATTCGGCCACGCCCCCACCACCCACGCCGCGACGCCCAACTGATAACAGACGAACACCGCCGGTTCCACACGACCCCAGCGCGGCCGGCAGCCGAGGAAGATGGGCAGAATTCGCCGCCCGACGCCGAGGATCCAGGAACTCGCGAACCCGAAGAGGGCAGCGGTCCACAGCACGCGGTGCCAGGTGACATCGTCGGCGAGCGCGGCGGTCAGCGCGAGCGCCGACGACACCACTAACCACCCCGCGCCGGCGGCGACCCATCGGCGGAACGGCTCGACTCCGGGGACGCCCGACGCGAGGGTGCGGAGAACCACGGTGCAGAACAACACCGCGGCGGCGAGCAGTGACGAGCTGCCGGCGATCCACAGTGGCTGCGTCAAGGGCCCGCCATGGAAAAAGGCGCAGGCGATCGCAACCACACCAGCCAACTGCAGCCAGAACGACCATCGCACGAGTCGGGGTTTCTGCAGCGCGCCGCCGACAAACCGAGGCAGGACGTGGTACGCCACGCCCATGATGAAGAGCGCCATGAAGCCGAAGACCTGCACGTAGGCATGCGCCCAGACAGAGGAACGCGGCAACGTGCCCAGACCCCAGCCTGCGGTGAGGCGAGCCAGGTTGATCATGCCGAGGGTCGTGCCCCAGGTGAGCGTCAGGAGCAGTGATCCGATGAAAAACGGCACGAAGACGCGCGACCTCAGGGGTGCGGCTTTCGCCGCCGATGCCGAAATAGTCTTCACATCCAGCAGTCTAGGCAAGAGCCGTCGTCCAGGGTATGACGTGCGTCATGCCGACGCCATCTTTCTGAGGAAATGACTCATATATCCCGGACTGACTGAATTCTCGCGGCGGCCGCGAGAGGAAGAACAATCCATGCGGTCAGCACGGCTGCGGACAGCCACGCGGCCGGCGCGGAACCGCCGAGTGCCCGCAGCCAGCTTTCGCCCGCCGCCCCAAGCACGTGCGGTGTGCCGGCGAGCAGCAGCGCGAGCACGCGCACGAGATCGACGGCATTACCAAACACCGACATGAACAGCACGCGCGCGCCCGTCGTGCCCGGTGCCCACAGCGCGACGGCCAGCATGGCGGCATCGTACAGAATGACGGCGAAGAACCAGGCGAACGCAGCAACGCCCATCGCGGCACTGCGTCGTGAGACGGCGCTGGAAATCAGTGTCGCGACCGACAGAAACGTGAGGCCAGCCAGCAGACAGGCTGCGATGAGCACGCCGAGTCTGCCCGCATCGCTTGCTCCCGAGGCTGCCGACACGAGCGCTCCGCCCGTGCCGAATCCGACGACGATCGAGATCGACACGGCCGCAGCCTGACCCAGCCATCGCCCCAACAGGTGCTCCAGACGCGAGACCGGCTGCGCCAGCAGGAATCCTGTCGCGTCGTCTCCACCGGCATTCGACGTCCCAATCAAGAGAGAGGCGAGCGGGACGAGCATCAGCGCCAACGGCAGCACGGCAATGGTGAGGCGTGCGAATCCCTCGCCGGCCTCGGTTTCGCCGATGACGCCGGACGCGTACGCCATGGCGACGGTCATCAGCGCGTAAGCCACCGTGAACAAGCGGATCCACCAGAGCCGCGCGGTGGCAGTGAACTCCATCCGGGCGATGATCATCAGGTGCGCCTTCATCGTGTCTCCCCAAAACTCATGACGGCCGGCCACCGGCGCGCCTGCCCGTCGCGATCCGCCGCTTGCGCTTCACCTTCACTTGCAAATGCGAGCACGCCATAGTCCATCGGTGTCCTGGCTTCGCCGGATCTCGCAAACCACGCGGCGTCGGTGGCGGCCCAGCCGCCGGAAGCGAGGCGGACGTATCGAGCTGTCCCTTCCGCACGCGTGTCAGCGTCGCCTGCCAGGCAGCCGATGTCATCGTAGAACCGGGTCGGTTGACCAGGCGCCCGGGATTGCGCCGCGTTGGCGTCGCTCGAGACCAGCATGCCGCACCGCGCACAGTTAATGCGGTCCAGCGGAATCGGCTCCGGCCCACGAGGCGCTGCGCCACAATTGCCCAGCAGCAACACAGCGATCGATGCGGTGAGCACGTTCAACCTCATCATGATCTTCCTCATCATTCACACGATCCAACGCAGCCGCTAGCGGGCTCTGGCTGCGAAAGCCTGCGATGCGGGCGCCCTCGCGCTCCAATTGCGCCAGCACCGCGCCGACCATTGCATCTCGCACAACCGCGTTGAGACGGCCGCGGCCAGACCACGCCCGCCTCGCGCCGCCGCGCAGGGCCGTGCCGACCCAGCATTCGACCCGGCCTTCAACGGCGATGGAGATATGACGCTCGCCATGCTCGACCTCCTGACGCACGGGTACGATGCGGCCCTCACGAAGCACCGCCACACGAGTCGCCAGTCCATCGAGCTCGGCGGTGAGGTGTGTCGTGAACAACACCGCGCGGCCTTCGTCCCGCAGCGCCGCAACACGGTCAACGAGCAGGCGGGTGCCAATCGGATCGAGGTTCATCGTCGGCTCATCCAGCAAGTACGCCGCAACGTCGGGGATGAAGAACGCCGCCATCGCCACGCGCTGACGCTCGCCGCCGGACAATTGCGCGACGCTCCTGCCTGCGAGGCGGCCCAGACCGCAGAGTGAGATCTCGCGCTCGACCGTTCGAGGCGATGCGCACCTGAGGTCTGCGACGACCGACAGGATTTCACGCACGGTGAGCGTCGCCGGGAAATCCGTACGCTGCGCAAGGTAGCTCAGCCGGGCACGCGCGTCACACGGCCGCTCGGCCAGGTTGATGCCGTCAACCTGGACGCTCCCACTGTCGGGGCGCGCAAGGCCGACCGCGCATCGCAGCGTCGTCGTCTTGCCGCTGCCGTTGGCCCCGACGAGGGCGACGCTCTCGCCGCCGCGGACGGCGAGGGACGCGGCCGCCAGAATGCGCCGCGCCCCGTAGGATTTATCAAGCCCCAGCAGTTCGATCATCAGGTCACCTCACGCGCGAACGACGCGCGGCTCGTACCATGGTTCCGACGAGAAGCACCCCAGCCGCGGCCAGCCATGCAGTCCCGCCCGAGGGGCCGCGTGCCTTCGCGAGCGGGTACGCATCGATCGATCCCTGGCGCATGTGCGAGGCACTGCGCGCGACGAGATCCAGGGCGCCAGCCGCCGGACTCTGCAGGTACAACCGCGCGAGCTCGTTCGACGCTTCGATCTGCTCGAACGGCCTCAAGAGCGGATGCGGGGATTCGCCAATGCCGTCGCCGTCGAAATCGAAGCCAATGTATCCGCTCCAGCGGTTGCCGGTGCCGTCGTGGCTCCACGCGGTGGTGCTGTCGGCGCCGCTCTCGACCACATCGCTCCAGTTCTGCATAAACTCGTTTGCGGTAAATGTGTTCTGCTCCGCGCTCGCCAGCAGCCGCACCGCCGTGTCGTTCTGCGCGAAACGGTTCTTCACGAACCGATTACCAGACGAGCCGTCGAGCTGAAGACCCCGGCCATTGGCGGTGAACCGGTTCTCCGAGATCGACGACGCGTCGCAATCCTTCAACGACAGGCCGACCGCCGTGACACCGCGGTTCTTCGCAAACTCGTTTCGCTCGAGCGTGAGCCGTCGCGAGTTCATCAAATGGGCGCCGACGAGAGACTCGCGGAAGGTGTTGTCGCGGATGACCGTGTCATCGGAAAACATATCGTGTAGGCCGTAGCGCGACCCTTCAATGACGTTGCCTTCCACGCGTCCGCCATGGGCGTACTGCAGGAAGATCGCATCGCGCTGGCCCACGATGCGATTGCGGGCGATGTGATTTCGCGGTCCCCGGTAGACATAGACTCCGTCGCCGCGCCGGCCGAACGGCAGATCGAGCAGCCCTTCGATCTGGTTGTCGGACACCAGATTGTCGGCGCCGCCGGCAATCACGACGCCGTAGAAGACGCGCCGCATGATGTTGTCGGCCACGATGTTGCGGTTCGACGACAGCCGAATCGCCGCGTCCATCTGGTTGCCCGCACCGACGCCGGTGCCTTCGATGGTGAGGCCGCGGATCTCGCAAGCGTCGGCGAGCACATCGATCACGGTGCCGTTGCCGGTGCCGAAGAGAATCGGCCGCCCTTCACCCACAATAGACAACCGGCGATCGAGCACAAGGTCCTCGCGATACACGCCGGCGCGCACACGGATCTCGTCGCCTGGCGCCGCTGCGGCGATCGCCGGGGCGATGAGCGGGTAGTCCGCCTGTCCGCGCCCGACGGTCCAGACGCGAGCCTCCACTCCGGCCGGAAGGCTCACACAGACGAACGCCGCAGCCAGCACGGCAAGTTTCATGGATGCGCCCTTCGTGCTGCGCCGACCGCAGCCAGCGTCATCGCCGCCAGGAGCGCAAGCCCGCCGACGTGGGGGAACGACCAGACGGTGAAGTTCCCGACCTTCGTCGGGCCGATCAGCCGCGGCGTAAAGTCCTTGACGGCCGTAATCGGTGCGTGGCGATCCCGGACGTGCCCCACGTCGTAGAGGCGCTGCTGAACGGTCACGGCCGACACCACGAGCAGCGCGACAAACAGAAAGACGGTCGCCCAGCGGAGGATTCGGCCGACCATGCCAGCTCCCGTCAGGCCGGCGAGCGCCAGCATCGCCGCCAGGCCCAGCATGACCGGCGGCAACCATTCGAGCTCCGGCAGCTGCTCGGGGAATCTGACGCCGATGTTCTGCTGGAGCGTCGTGACTTCCTGAACGTCGCCGCCGATCCCGCGATGAGACACGTACAGCATGAGGCTCTCGTCGGGATACTGCGGCGCCGACATCAGGAATCCCCAGTAGGGGAGCCACGCCGCGGCGGCCACGAGCACGGCCGCCGCGAGGAACAGTCTTCGGTTAACGGCCATCGCTTCCGGCTCCCGGCTTTGGTGCCGTGCGTGTATCGGTGGACGGGACGCCCGGCACCTGCATGCCCTTCACGTTCTGTCCGGCACTCCAGTCGGCGATCTTCACCTCGCCGTTTTTGGGCTGCACAATCAGGCGGCCGCGCATCTCGAGATGGAGCGCGCTGCAGAAATTCGTGCAGTAGAACCAGTAGACGCCCGGCTTCGGCGTGTCGATGGTGATCTCTTTGGTGGCGCCGGGCGGCAGCGAGACGTTCAAGCCATGATCGGGCAGCGCAAATCCGTGCGTCATGTCGCGAATGGTCTCGACGTTGCTCATCCGGAACGTGACGCGATCGCCCTCGCGCACCTCGATCGTTTCGGGCGTGTAGGCGCTGCGGATCATGGTCATACTGACGGTGACCGCATTGGGACCGGTGCGAGCCACGCTCTCCTGGCCCGCCTTCACCGAGTGCTCCTCGACGGCGAACACCTGCTTGACCTTCGGCTTCAGCATCGAAGCAGCCATGAAGACCGCGTCGTGCGGCTCCGGCGGCGTCGGAAACGCCAACAGCATCCGCATCTTCTCGCCGGAGATGTCGATCAACTCCTGCGCCTCCGGCATATCGGGGCCGACCGGCAGATACTGATCTTTCGAGAGCTTGTTCAACGCGAGCAGATAGTCGCCCTGCGGCTGCATCGTCTCGCCGCCGACGGCCTGCAGATGGCCGATGTTGTAGTGCACGTTGATGCGATCGACGATGTAGTCGGAGGCACCGGCGACGGCCTTGTCGATGTTCCATTTCACGACCTGGCTGTCGATGAACAGCGACGTGTACGCGTTGCCGCGGTTGTCGAACGTCGTATGGAGGGGTCCGAGGCCGACTTCGGGCTCGGCCACGATCTTGAGCGTCTTGATGTCCACGATGGTGACCGTGGGCGAGAGCTTGCCGCTCGCCATCACATACCGGCCGTCCGGCGTCACGTTGACGCCGTGCGGGTTCTTGGGAACGGGAATCAGCGTCAGCACCCCGGGCGCGTGTTCCGGATCGATCACCGGCACGCCGTTGCGGACCTCGGCCTTGCCCTCGGCGACCGCCCGCTCGGCTGCTGCGATGTCGATGGCCGCCAGCGCATCGCGGTCGAACTGAATCATCGAGCCCATGTCTTTGCCCTGCTCGAGGTTGTAGACGGTGGCGAAGAAATACTTGCCGTCCTTCGAGCTGTCGGCGATATCGATGTTCCCGTTGACGCGGACCTCGAATTTCACCTGCATCGACTCGGGATCGACGAAAGCCACGACGGAGGTGTACGGCGCAGGGTTGGTTGTCAGGCCGTCGGTCGGCTGCTCGAACTCGCCGTTCACGCCGATGTACTTCGTGTTCGGCGACACGACGGCGATGCCGTGCGCGCCCTGCAGATTCGGAATCTTCACGATGCGATCGGTTTCAAAGACGTCGAGGCGGACGCGCGCGAGGCGGCCGTTTGCGAGATCGTTGATCCACAGGTAGCGGCCGTCGTAGATGCCATTGGTTTCCGACGGCGCCGGGTGATGCGTGTCGCCCCACGCCCCGCCGGTCGCCTCGAGCTCGCGACGCCGTGGATCGTTCGGGTGGACGGCGTACCCGTAGGCGGCCCTCGGCTCGAACACCGGAATCTCGCGGATGAGGCGTCCCGACGGGATGCCGACGACGAAGACGGATCCGCTCTGGCCGCCTGACAGGAACGCGTAGTACTTGTCGTGCTCGCCGGGCGGCACGTAGACGTCTTCGGCCGCCCTCGACCGCGCCGATCCCGAAGTGCCGCAGCCGAGCGTCTGGGTGAGGGCAACGGTCCCGACGATCGCGACGAGAATCAAAGCCAAGATGTTGCGTGTCATGTGCGCTCTCCGTTCAAGGCGGTCACTCGACCACCAGTGTGCCGTGCATACGCGGATGCAGGGCGGTTGTGCTGCACTGCGTCGAGCAATAGAAGTTGTAGCGTCCCGGCTCGTCGATTTTGAAGGTGGTCGACAAGGGCGATCCCACCATGGCGCCGTTCATGAAGACCTCTTGATCGAAGCCGTCGAGCGCGAAGCCATGGCCCGCGCCGAGGCCGTTGTCGGTCGTCGAGAACTGGAGCTTGACGACCTCGCCGGCCTTGATGCGGATCTCAGACGGCTCGAACTTCCACGCGTGCTCGCGGACATCAATCACTCGAGTGGGCCCGCCGACGCCTTCCATGCTGCGGGCGGTCTGGCGGCGCTGGTTGCCCGAGCCGTGGCTCGCCATGGTCATCAGGTACGCGACCATGTCGTGCTGATCCTTCGGCGACACGATGTCCGTGTACGAGGGCATGGGCGTGCCGTTCATGCCCGTTTCCATGGTACGGACAATTTCGCGCTCGGAGAAGCCCGTGCGGTATGACGAGGCGAACGTAAAATCGCGGGTGTTGATGTATTTGCCCTTCGCATCGAGCAGCGACAAGGCCGCCGGTCCGACGCCGCGGCCGTCGTCGCCATGGCATTTCGCGCATTGCATCTTGACGTAGACCGCACGGCCGTTCTCGATGTCGCGGTGCTCGCTCGGTGCGGGAGCAATCACCATGGCTTTACGTTCAGGATTGGCACGCAGGCGGGGAGAGAACGTCTTCACATAGTCGACGAGCGCCCAGCGGTCTGCGTCGTTCAGGAGGTACTGCCACGGAGGCATACCCGTGCCGGTGGCGCCGCGCGAAATCGTGCGGAAGATGTCGTCGTCTGTCGGCAGCTGACCGGAGGCGGTCGAGCGGAACTTGTAGTGTGCCGCGACGAAATCGCGCGGCGCCGGAACGAGGAACGGGGCGCCGTATCCGGCGCCATCGCCTTTGTCGCCATGACAATGCGCGCAGTTGATGTCGTAGAGCTCCTTGCCTCGTGCGATCGTGGCATCGGCCGCCGGCGGATGCGGTGGCACGTCGATCTCCAGGAACGTGGGCACCAGGCCAGCCGTGGCTGCCGTGTCCCGCTGCTGGCACGCGGTGGCGAAGATGGCCAGCGCCAGCGTCACGGTGGCCAGTGAGACGGCTCGAGCGAAGGTTCTGTTCGTCATGTGTCACCTAGCCGGAAGAAGATGCGTGACTCCCATCACTGGGACTTCAGCCCGCGCGTGATGAGCGCGGCCTTTGACTCGAGCTCGACCGCTTTCGGGAACAACACGTTGTTTTCGAGGTGCACGTGCCGATGCAGGTCCTGCTCGAACGCCTTAAGCTCCTGGAGCACGAGGCGGTAAGTGCTGCACGCATCCGCCGGAGCCTGATAGTCGTGGCTCAGCTCGCGGAGAGCCGCCACGCCGTCTCCGACCTCCTGATGCTCGATTTCCATCATGCGGATCGGGTTCTGCACCGTGCCGAACATGTCGGGCGGGGGCGGGCCGTCGGTCCGCACTGCGTCGGCCAGCGCGCGGATATAGGGGAACAGCACCTGTTCCTCTTTCATCATGTGCAGCGACATTTCACTCGCCACTTTCGAGAACTGCGAGTCGATGAACGGAAGCTCGGAGTGCCTGGCGCCGTGCGCGGCCAACACTTTGGCGAGATGCTGCTGGATGACTGGCACCGACTGGCGAACGTACGCGTGATGGTGCGAGACAAGGTACTCGACCAGCGCTGCGGGATCGTGTTCGGGGGCCTGTCGTGAGACGGGATCGAGCGCTTCGAGCTCCGAGACGACACGCTCGACGCTGACGCCACGTTGCAGGCAGCCTTCCTCCAGGCTGCGCCCTCCGCCGCAGCAGTAATCGAGGCCGTGGCGATCGAAGATCGCCCCCGCGCGGAAGTCGCGCGAGACGATCTCACCAAGGGTTGTGGCTTCCAGTTGCGACGGGGTCATGCATTCCTCCTGGTGCGGAGATTACGACCCCGCCTGGAGACCTCCTATGACGGAGGTCATACGGGCTACAATTCGCCCCAATGCCGTCTCCAGAGATTGAAGAAGCGATTCGCCGCACGACCATGTTCAGGCGGCTCAGCCAGGACGACCGCCAGCACCTGGCTGGTGTGTCGAGGCTCAAGACCTATGCGAAAGGCGATCGCATCTTCGGCGAGGGCGATCCATCGGAGTTTTTCTCCGTGGTGGTGAGCGGGCGGGTAAAGATCGTCAAGATGACCCCCACCGGTAAGGATGTGATTCTCGAAATTTTTGGAACAGGCGATCCGTTCGGCGCCGTGGCCGCCTACGAAGGACGTCCCTTTCCCGCATCGGCCATTGCGCTCGAAGACACCGTGTGTGTGCTCACGCCGCGGGCGTCGTTTTTCTCGCTGCTGGAGCAACATCCCTCCCTGGTTCGCGGCTTGCTGCTGGGATTGACGCAGCGGCTGGTCGAGCTGACGAACCGGCTGACCGAGATGACGGGCAGCCGGGTGGAAGCCCGGTTCGCGCGCCTGTTCCTCAAGCTTGCCGACAACATGGGGCGTCTCGCGCCCGACGGCACCACCATTCCCATGGCGTTGTCGCGTCAGGAGCTGGCGGACCTTACGGGAACCACGATTGAGACGTGCATCCGCATCATGAGCCGGTGGGGCAAGGACGACATCGTCCGGACCGACAAAGACGGCTTCGTGCTCCTCGACAAGACGGCATTGGAAGAGCTGGCGGCGTCCTAGGCCTCCCGCATGCGCGCCCGTTGGCAGGGTGTATGACGAGCGTCATAGCCGGCCGACGCCGAACCGGCCATCCTGTCGGCGAGGTTCGACATGACACGAATGCCAGGGTTCGATTTCAACCGCGCGCCGTTCCTCGTCATCTGGGAAGTCACCCGCGCATGCGCGCTGGCATGCGTGCACTGCAGGGCCGATTCGATCCCAAGGCGCGATTCGCGCGAGTTGACGACCGACGAGGGTTTCCGGTTGATCGATCAGATTTGCGCGTTCGGCGACACGCCGCCGCTCTTCGTCCTGACCGGCGGGGATCCGATGCGCCGGCCCGATCTTGCCGAGCTCGTGCGCTACGCGGCCGCGAAGCAGATGATCGTCGCGCTCACGCCGAGCGGCACGGCGGCGGCGACGCGCGCCCGGCTGCGCGAATTGAAGGATGCGGGCCTGTCGCGCATCGCCGTCAGCCTCGATGGTCCCGACGCGGCCACACACGACGCGTTCCGCGGCGTTCGCGGGTCGTACGACTGGACGATGAAGATTATTCAGGCCGCCATCGAGCTCGATCTGCCGTTGCAGATCAACACGACGATGAGCCGTCTGACGCATCCGTTCATCGAAGCCATGGCCAGACGCGTCCGGGAGTTTCCGATCGCGCTCTGGGCCGTGTTCTTTCTCGTCCGCACGGGGCGCGGCGCCTCCCTCGATCAGGTCACCGCGGAGCAGTGTGAAGATGTGCTGACCTACCTCTACAATCTATCCCTGACCGCACCGTTCGGCATCAAGACCACCGAAGCGCCGCACTTTCATCGTGTGATCTGGCAGCGTGAGCGCGAGCTGGCGAACCATGACGTCCTGCCGTCGAACAGCCGCCGCGCGCGCCTCCGCGCTCCGCGCAGCGTCAACGACGGGAATGGCTTCGTCTTCGTCGATCATCTGGGCGAGGTATGCCCGAGCGGCTTCCTGCCGGTGTCGCGGGGCAGCGTCAGGACGGGCGACCTCGTGTCTATTTACCGAGATGACGAGATCTTCCGGCGCCTCCGCGATTCGGACGCCTTGATGGGGAAGTGCGGGCGCTGCGAGTTCCGGGACATCTGCGGCGGATCGCGGGCCCGCGCCTACGCGGCGACGGGGTCCCTGGTCGCGTCCGATCCGCTGTGCGTGTACGAGCCTGGACCCGAGGTCCGCCCCGCGGTGCCGATTCAATGAGGCCGTCTGTGACCGCGCACATTGTTCCCCGTTCGCGCTGGTCGCGATCGGATCCCGAGATAAAGATAAAGGGTTACAGACCGAAATCTGTAACCCTTTGATATCACCGGTATGGGTGCGCGTCAAACCCACATGAGCAGCATGCGTACCTACCGGGCAGGCTGGGTCACCGCATTCATCTGAAGAGTGACCGCAGTCTGCGCCAGCAGTCTGCCGTTCACCGATGCGCCAGTGTTCACGGCGATCATGGTTTTAGCCAATACGACGCCATTAAAGTGCGCGGTGGTTCCAATGGTTACCGCGCCAGCGACCGCCCAGAAGATGTTCTTGGGCCGGGCGCCGCCGGCCAAGGTCACCCGCGTAGCGTTAGCCTGGTTCAGCGTTCCCGCCACCTGGAAGTTCCAGACATCGTTCGGGCCGCCCGAGAGCGTGACATCCGTGGAAATTAATAGACCGGTACCCCACTTGTAGAGGCCAGGAGCGAGGGTTAGCCCGCCAATTTCACCGGCGCCCAGTTCAGTGAAATCGGGTGCGACTCGTCCCGCAGCGTCGTCGTACGCGAGTCCCATGTCGCCCACAGCCAAGTCCAGGGGGTAGCTGGCGTAAGGCACCACGCAGGGGAGAGGACCAGCCGCGTCGACGGTGAGTATCTTCCCCGACACTTCCCCGCACGTGAGAAGGAGAGCTGCGCCGGTGATGGGGCTCGTTCCAACATTCCCAACAATAGCGGATGTTGGAACGTTGGTGATTCCGCTTTGGCTCAGAATCGCGAAAGCACCGGCCGCTCCGAGGTTGACAGGCCACTGTTGTGCCGACGCGAGGCTTGCCGTCGTGAGACAAAGAACCGTCGCACCCAGGAGGAACCCGCTGACCTTCTTCGTGAGATTCACCGACCCACTTTTCGATTCACTCATACAGCCTCTTTTTCCGTTTGCTCGTCGCGAGAATTTAGTTTCTTGCAATGTCGAATGAGAGACTAAGTCCCGACGCCGGTCATGTCCATCAGTCCCAGGGCTGATTTGTCCCTAGGACATAGGCTGAAAGATGTGTAGGTGTTTGCCTTACAGAAGACGAAGGAGTGCTCAGATCACCAGGCCGTTCCGCATCGCGTACTGGACGATCTCCGCACTATTTTTCACGCCGAGCTTTTCAAGAATCCTAGCGCGATAGGTGCTGATCGTTTTTGCGCTGAGTGACAGTTCTTCGGCGATCTCCGTCACGGTCTTTCCCGCGGCGATACGGGACATGACCTCATACTCGCGGTCGGAGAGCGTCTCGTGCGGCGCGCTCGTGGAATCCTTTTTTACTCTCAAGGCCAGCTTTTCGGCCAGCTCCGGACTGACGTATCGCCCTCCGGCCAGGATCTTGCGGATGGCTTTCGCCAGCTCCTCGGGAGCGCTTTCCTTCGTCATGTAGCCCCCCGCGCCCGCCTTCAAGACACGAACGGCAAATTGGTCTTCCGGGTGAGCGCTCAGGACCAGAACCGGAAGCCTGGGCCATTCGGCCTTTAATTCCTTGAGGAGATCCAAGCCGCTTTTTCCCGACAGGGTCATGTCGAGCAGCGCGACATCCCATGCTTTTTTCCGGAGCTGTTCCAGCGCCTGGCTGGCATCGGAGGCTTCTCCGAATGCGGCCCCGTGGAACTCATCGGAAAGCAGCGCCCTCAATCCACGCCGGACAATGGCGTGGTCATCGACGATGAGGACTCGCATCATGGGAGCGGAATCCAGGCGGTGACGGTGGTCCCTTTTCCCGGAGCACTGGAAATATTCACCTGGCCGCCCAGAATGGCGGCGCGTTCCCGCATACCCAGCAGACCCAGTGATTTAGAAAGGGAAGGGTCCGCCTGCGCAAAACCCCGACCGTTGTCGCGTATCAGCAGGACCAGCCGGTCCCGTTGCTTCTCCAGGACCACCTCGGCCCTTGTGGCTTTTGCATGGCGCGCGACATTGGTCAACGTCTCCTGGAAAATTCGAAACAGGGCGGTCGATGCGCTCGACGCCACCACCTCCCGGGTGGGCAGCCGGACCTTGCACTGAATGCCGGATCGGGCCTGGAATTCCTGGATCTGCCATTCCACTGCGGCCGCCAAGCCCAGATCCAGGACGGCGGGCCGCAACTCTGTCGAGATTCTGCGGATGGAGTGGATCATGCTATCGGCCAGCTGGCCCGTGGAGCGGATCCTTTTGAGCATCTGGCCGTTACTCCGCGGCAGCCGCACCGCCAGCCAGGCGAGATCCATTTTCACCGCCGTCAACGACTGGCCCAGTTCATCGTGCACTTCTCTGGAGATCCTGGCGCGCTCCTCCTCTCGAACCGACAGCAGGTGCGCCGCAAGATTCCGCAACTGCTCGCTGGAAGCACGCAGTTCCTGCTCGGCGCGTTTCATCTCGGACAGGTCCGAAGCGATCAGGCAGACTGCCCGCGTGCTGGCCAGGCGGAGAGGATTCAAGGAGAGGTGGACGGACAAAGGGGTGCCGTTTCGCGATTGCAGACGGATCTCGCCCCGGCAGTTCCTCTGGGCGGCGCGCCGGAGCAAGGCATCCAGTTTGGGATGATCGTCGGGCCAGGCCAGGTCCAGCATGGAAGCACCGATGACGCTCTGGAGCCCCGCTCCCAGGAACCGGGCAAAGCGGCCGTTGCAATGCAAGACTGTGTGGTCGCTGCTGAGAACAGCGGCGCCTTCGTTCATCCTCTCCACGAAAACACGGTAGGTATGATCGGCCCCCTGCCGCGTGAACACTTTCTCCCCGCCTTGACCGTTTACAACAATGGCATCCACTTCGCCAGAACGAATGGCACGGAGGGTTTCCTCGGCTTCGCCCAGGCGTGCGACCAATTCCCGGCGCGAAAGTGCCGGCGCCATGCGAGCCATTACTCCGGCATTCCCAGGTCCAGTCCGACGAATACTTTTTTCAAGCTCGACATGTCCCCAATGAGCCTTCGCTGCGGGGGCGGGAGGCATTTAATGAGCGTCGGCACCGCCACGATCTGTTCGTCCCTGGCCAGATTCGGCTGCTGGTAAATGTCGATGACTTCCAGGTCATACCGATTCTTCAAGTGCTGCTCGCAAATCCGCTTGATATTCTCCACAGCCAGCGCCGATTTCAACGTGGATCCGCTGACGTATAAACGCAAGACGTACTTTGCCTGGCGAGAATTGGAGTCGCGCTGCTCCCCGGCCAATCCGGGTTTACGCTTTCCTGCCGGGCGGCTCTTTTTGGAAGGGGAGGGCATGGAGGTTTACTTTGAGCTGGGTCGGTCTACCTGTCGCAGATCCAGGCCCACCAACAGTCGCACGCTGTTGGACAGGTCTCCAATGATCGTGCGGAGCGGTAGCGGAAGCCTTCTTACCAGGGTTGGAATTGCGACGATCTGATCGCCGCGCGCCAGTTGCGGATTCTCCCTCAGGTCGACCACGTCGATCCGATAGCGGTCCTTCAAGTGCTCGTCACACAGCATCTTGAGGTTGGCAAAGGCGCGAATGGACTTGGGAGTCTGGCCCGCCACGTAAAGTCGCAAATTCCAAACCACCGGTTTCCGGCGGGCCGGTTTGCGAGGCCGCGCCGGAGTTTTTGTCTTGGTTGTCGCCATTCAGCGTTTCCGCGCGGCGTTTGCGCGCACGTCCTTCTTGTACGAGGAGGGGTCCGCCTGCCGGCTCAGCACCATCTGCCCGCGGTCCTGCACCACTTCCTCGCCGAGTAATTCCGATTCGGAGATGGTCTGTTGAATGATTTCTTCCTCCGCTTCAAACTCCGCCCGGAGCATGATCATGCGGGCCTCAAAGATCCGGCGCTTGCGCTCCAGTTCGCGCCGTTGGGTCTCCAGTTCCTGCCGGCGGAACGTGACCACGGCTTTCTCGCGCATTTCCTGCGACTCCCGGGCGGAACCGGTCAGCACGCCTTCGGCTCCAAGGTAAACGTCCAGCAACCGTACGCCGTCGTCGGTGAGCACGAATTCGCGAATCTGGTTGGA
>JANNJO010000055.1:0-21241 GCA_031395755.1 Acidobacteriota bacterium | reverse complement strand
GAGTTTCTGGACCTGTAAATTCGCGGCATATAATCACGCCGTTCCCTGACAGTGATGAGCCTGGCCGCCGGTACCCGTCTCGGCGCATATGAGATCGTCGCCCTTCTCGGCGCCCGGCGGCCCGAGTCAACTGGGCGGCGGAGCTGAAAAAATGACCCGCGAGGAAACCGTGCGCTTCTTCGAACGCCGCATCGACGCGTGGCGGCGCCACGATATCGAAGCGCTCACGGCCCATCATTCAGAAGACTGCGTCCTCGAAAGCCCGGTGGCGGGCGAAGTGCGCGGCCGTGCGGCCATCGAAAGCGTCTACCGCGGGTTCCTGACGAGTTTCCCGGATCTGGCGCTGACCAACGCGGAGTTGATCGTCGATGACGATCGAGTGGTGCAGGTGCTCACGTTTTCCGGGACCAACAGCGGCGGGTTCATGAGTCTGCCGCCCACCGGCAAGCACTTCAGCGTTTTCGCTGTGTTCATCTGCACGATGCGCGACGGCCAGATCGTTCACGAAAAACGCGTCTACGACTTCACCAGGTTCCTCATGGACATCGGCGTGCTCAAGGCGAAGCCGGTTTGACCATGTCTGCACCGGCAACGGTGAACCCCCCCCGGCTTCAGGTGGACGACCCCCTGGGCCGCCGCACGGTGGTCATCGACAAGCCGATTTTTCGCATCGGCCGCAAAAGCGAAAGCGACCTCCGATCGGTCGGCACCGATGTCTCGCGCGAGCACGCCGAGATCGTGCGCCAGGATGATGGGCGCTTCGTGTTGAGGGACCGCGGCTCGCGGTGCGGCACCTTCGTCAACGACGAGCAGGTGACCGAACGCGAGCTGCGGCATCGCGACAAGATTCGCCTCGGCAGAAGCGGCAGCGCGGAGCTGGTCTTCCTCACAGACGACGCGGACGATTCGCATACCAGCGGCATATCTGGAGTCGTGGACTTCCGGCCGTTGACGACGCTCCTGGATCGTCTTCGCGGCCTCGGTTCCGCGCGAGTTGTTGATGAAGTGCTCGTGCTCGTCATGGATTCCGCCATCGACGCGACGGGCGCCGAGCGTGGCTTCATCATGCTCGCGAACGCGAAGGGCGAGCTCGAGTTCAAGATCGCGCGCGCGCGCGGCAGGATCACGCTGTCGGGCCAGTCATTCGCGACGAGCCAGAAGATTCCCCAGGAGGTCTTCGCCACCGGACGCGAGCGGATCGTGGCCGACCTCCTGGACGGCAACCTTGCGGGCCAGCACCTCGGCACCGTCGCGCTGGGCATCCGCAATGTGCTCTGCACGCCTCTGCGCGTCGTCCGCTACCTCGAGCGGTCAGACGGCGCGGCCGAACAGCGGCCGATCGGGGTCCTGTATCTCGACAGCCGCGAGAAGGGGCAGCTGATGTCGGCGCAGGCGCGCAAAGCGCTGGAGGAGGTCGCGGGAGAAGCGGCGTCGGCTATCGAAAGCGCGCGCCTGTATCGCGAAGCGACGGAGAAGGCGCGGCTGGAGCGGGAGTTGGTGCTGGCCGCGGAGATTCAGCGCGCGCTGCTGCCTGACGCACTGCAGTCGGGCGCGCACTTCGACGTGGCCGCGGCATCCATCCCGTGCCGCTCCATCGGCGGCGACTTCTTCGACTATTTCAACCTGCCGGACGGGCATTTTGGTTTTGCGCTGGGCGACGTGGCGGGGAAGGGGCCGCCGGCGGCTTTGTTGACGGCGATGATTCAAGGCGCGTTCGCCTCGCAGGTGACGACGGCCGGTTCGCCGGCGGCGCTGATGGCGCATGTCAACAGGACCCTCATCCGCCGCGCGATCCAATCGCGCTTCGCGACGGTGATGTATGGGGTGCTCTCTCCGGACGGGCGCCTCACCTACAGCAATGCCGGACACAATCCGCCGATGTTAATTGGCCGCAGCGGCGTGCGCCGCCTCGAAACCGGTGGGCTGATCCTCGGGCTCTTTCCCCACGCGACCTATGAAGAAGAAACGCTCGAGCTCGAGGACGGAGATACGCTCCTGGTGTTCAGCGACGGCGTGACCGAGGCGTTGAACGCGGCGGAGGAGGAATTCGGCGAAGAGCGGCTGCTGCCGTGCCTGCACACGCATCAGGGATGCCGCCCGGAAGAGCTGCTCGAGCACGTGCTCGCCACGGTTCGGACCTTCGCGGCGAGCGCAGCCCAAAACGACGACGTGACTGCGCTCGTGTTGAGGTACCGAAAGCGGGCTACGTGAAGCTGCGGAGTGCGTCCGGCTCTGAATCGAACGTGTCGAATACGGTGAGCAGTTTCGTGATGCTGAGGAGATCGTGAAGCCGCTTCGTCAGGTT
Organism: Acidobacteriota bacterium; assembly: GCA_031395755.1. Lineage (GTDB taxonomy): Bacteria > Acidobacteriota > Vicinamibacteria > Vicinamibacterales > JAMQPK01 > JAMQPK01. The sequence continues at coordinate 18,936 of JANNJO010000055.1, read as the reverse complement.
CACGAGCTTCAGGCTGCCGCCGGCTTTCGTGACGGTCGTATACGAGCCGACGAGCTCGCCCAGCCCCGCGCTGTCCATCGCCGTGACGCCGGCCAGGTTCACGAGGATGTGCGTGTGCCCCTGATGCACGAGGCTGTTGATCTTGTCCTTGAGCAGCTGATCATCGCCTTTGGTGAGGGTGATCTGTCCGGAGAGATCGAGGACTTTCACGTGGCCGGCCGAGCGCTCGGCAATCTGCATGGGACGCTCCTTTTGAATCGCGAGGGATCGGAGCGGGATACTAGTCGAACGACGACCCCCGGTCAACGCACTTGATTAAGGAGGGTGGTATGGCTGTTGGAGCGGGGCTTACCCGTGAAGAACTGACGGCGTTGTTCGACCGCCGGCAGGAGGCGTTCGATAACATGGATGCCGACGCGTTGTCGCGCGATTATGCTGAGGACTGCATCGTCGACAGCCCGGCACACGGCACGCTCCGCGGCGCCGCGGCCGTGGATCGCGGCCGCCGCGCATTTTTCGAGGCGTTCCCAGACTTGAAACTCCGAATCGACCAGATGGTGGTGGATGGAAACACCGTGGTCCAGGTTGGGACTCTCGAAGGCACCGACATCGGCGGGTTCATGGGGCTCGAGCCGTCTGGGAAAAGCTTCAAGGCGCCGGCCGTGTACATCTACGAGTTCCGCGATCGAAAGATCGTTCACGAGTCCCGCATCTATGACTTCACCGGCGTGCTCGTGCAGATCGGATTGTTGAAGGCAAAGCCGGCTTAACGAGCCGCCGGCCTGCCGACCATCGGCACGAACCGCACGGGAATCGTGCGCTTCTGCGCAACGCCGCCCGGCGTCTTCGTGATGATCACTATCTCCTGATACGCCGTACCGACCGGCGCGACCATGATGCCGCCGACGGCGAGCTGATCGACGAGCGCTTGAGGAATCTCCGGAGGGGCGGCGGTGACGATGATGCGATCGAACGGCGCGCGCTCGGGCCAGCCGCGGTAGCCGTTGCCGGCGCGAACATCGATGTTGCGATACCCCGCCTGCGCGAGCACCTGCCGCGCAGAATTGGCCAGATCGGGAACGATCTCGAGCGTATAGACCTGCTTGACGATTTCCGCGAGCACCGCCGCCTGATATCCGGATCCGGTGCCGATCTCGAGCACCGTGTGCCTTGGATTGAGCTGCAGCGCGTCCGTCATGTACGCCACCATGAACGGTTGCGAGATGGTCTGCCCGAGGCCGATCGGCAGCGGCCGATCGTCGTAGGCGAACGGCTGCATGTCGGCCGGCACGAACAGATGCCGCGGTACGCGCGCCATCGCCTTCAGCACGGCCGGATTCTGCACGTCGCGCGCGCGGATCTGCGTTTCGATCATCCGATCGCGCACCGACTGCCACTTGTCGGGTTGCGCGATGACGGCGGCTGCGGCGGAGAGCATCAGCACGAAGACTATAATCATGACATGCGACGGGTCAGCCGCGCGATGGCGGCTATCGCGGCCTTCGGTTTCGGTTACATTGCGTTCATCTACCTGACGCTGCCCGACGTGCGCGGGCTGCGCGCGCGCAATCTGCCCTCCACCGCGTTCATGGACCTGCGCGCGCGCGAAGCGCGGGCCGAAGGGCGCGAGCCGAAGCGCGTCCATCAATGGGTGCCGTACGGCCGCATCTCGCCCCATCTGAAGCGTGCGGTGCTCGTCGCGGAGGACGCCGGTTTCTGGGGTCATCAAGGCATCGACCTCGCTGAAATCAAGAAATCGCTCGAGACCGACTGGGAGCGCGGCAGCCTCTCGCGCGGCGCGAGCACGATTACCCAGCAGCTCGCCAAGAACCTCTATCTTTCGCCGTCGCGAAACCCGTTTCGAAAGCTTCGCGAGCTGTTCATCACGCGCCGGCTCGAGCACGAGCTGAGCAAGACGCGCATCTTCGAGCTCTACCTCAACGACATCGAGTGGGGAGACGGCGTGTGGGGCGCCGAAGCGGCGGCGCGGACGTACTTCGGCATCCCCGCCTCGGCTGTCGGCCCCGATCAGGCGGCGATGATGGCCGGGGCCATTGTGAACCCGCGCGTCCTGCACATCGCCAAGCCCAACGGACGGCTGCGCGCGCGCCAGCGGATCATTCGCGCCCGCATGGGCAACATCACCCCGCCGCCTACGATCGCCACGCACGCACCCGCGGAGGTGATGACGTCCGAGCCCGAAGGACCGGTGGACGAGGCCCCCGCATCCACCTTCGCGCCTGACGGCGCTACGGCGGACAAGCCTGACGTCGCACCTCTCGCACCCGACGCACCTCTCGCACCTGACGCAGCTGACGCCCCTCTCCGCTAGCCGGGGTACGGCCCGCCGATGTACTGCTGGAGGTACTGAATCGTCTCGCCCTGGACCGTGATGACCGAGCGCACGAGATCGCCGATCGAGACGATCCCGACGATGGCCGCGCCTTCGACCACGGGTAAATGACGGATGCGCTGGTCGGTCATCATCCGCATGCATTCTTCAACCGTGTGAGCGGGCGAGACGGTCAGGACCGGGCTCGTCATGATGTCGCAGACCCGCGTGTCCTTCGACGAGCGCGACTGCAGCACGACCTTGCGTGCGTAATCGCGCTCGGAAAGGATGCCCACGAGAACCCCGTTCGCGACGACGAGGAGCGCGCCGATCGAATTGTCGGCCATCAGGCTGATGGCGTCATACACAGAGGCGTCCGGAGCGATCGAGAGGACCTTGCGGTCCTTGCCGCGGAGTACGGTACTGACGGCGACGGGGACCATGGACACCTCCGTCCGAATTGTGGAAAGGGCGAAAATTATAGCGCAGCGGGCGCGGTTATTGCACAATCAATGATGTGAGCGACACTCACTGTCCTATCATCGCCAACCTCGAGACGTGGGCCGATCTTGAATGGCGCGACGGCCTCCAGGTGGGCGACCTCGATCCGCTCGAGACCCTCGAGGTGCAAACCAGGAACACGACCTACGAGATCACCATCATGGACCCGCCCAGCGGCGACATTCTCGTACGCGGCGGCCGGTTCTTTCCTGTCTACACGCGCGCCCACCTGTCGGGCGCCTCGCTGGCCGGCAGCTTTCTCAAAGTGCACGGCATTTATGTGGGATTCAGCATCGAATTCCACACTGAAGACGGCCCGATCGTGACCACGCGCGTCCGGCAGATTACGGTCGTCAGAAACAGCGCGCATCCCTCGTAGCACCCGCGAGCCAGATAGGGTGCCGTCGGGTGGGCCGCTGAGCATATAATCCGCGCCAGATCACTGACAGACAGGAGCGTTTCATGCTGACGATTTCGCGTTTGGTGCGGCTTCTCACGGCGGTGGCTCTCACCTCCGCGTTTTCCAGCGGCGTCCTTCGCGGGCAGGCTGGCGCCGCTAACGGCGAGTGGCGGGCCTACGGAGGCGACACGGCGCATACGCGATATGCGCCGCTCACTCAGATCGACGCGAGCAACTTCAGCAAGCTCACCGTCGCGTGGCGCTTCAAGACGGACCATCTGGGGCCGCGTCCCGAGTTCATGTTCGAGTCGACGCCGGTCATGGCCAACGGCGTGCTGTATTCGACGGCGGGAAGCCGGCGGGCGGTCGTGGCGCTCGATCCTGAAACCGGCGAGGAGCTGTGGATGCACAGCGAGCGCGAAGGCGCGCGCGGCGCCGCGGCGCCGCGGCTGCTCTCCGGTCGCGGCCTGGCATATTGGACCGACGGTACAGAGGAACGCATTCTCTACGTCACGCCCGGTTATCAGCTCGTCGCGCTGAACGCGAAAACAGGCATGCGCGTGCCGACCTTCGGCAACGACGGCCTCGTCGATCTGAAACAAAACAACGATCAGGTGATCGATCCCCTCTCGGGCGAGATCGGCCTGCACTCGACGCCGATGGTCGCCGGCAACGTCGTCGTGGTCGGCGCGGCACATCGATCGGGCGGCGTGCCGACCGGCAAGACGAACGTGAAGGGTTACATCCGCGGATTCGACGTCAAGACCGGCAAGCGGCTCTGGATTTTTCACACCATTCCGTCGCCGGGAGAATTCGGCAACGAGACGTGGCTGAAAGATTCGTGGTCCTACACGGGGAACACCGGGGTGTGGGGGCAGATCAGCATCGATCCCGAGCTCGGCATCGCGTACCTGCCGGTCGAGAGCGCGACGGGTGATTACTTCGGCGCCGATCGGCCCGGCAACAACCTGTTTGCGGAGAGCCTGGTCGCGGTCGATCTGCAGACGGGAAAGCGCAAGTGGCACTTTCAGCTCGTCCATCACGGCATCTGGGACCACGACATTCCCTGCGCGCCGATCCTCGTCGACATCAGGCGGGACGGGAAGATCATCAAGGCTGTTGCGCAGCCGACCAAGCAGGCATTCATGTACGTGTTCGATCGCGTGACCGGACAACCGCTATGGCCGATCGAAGAACGACCCGTGCCACGTGGCGACGTGCCCGGCGAGTACTACGCGCCGACGCAACCGTTTCCTCTCGACGCGCGCGGGCGGCCGTTCAAGTACGACTCGCAGGGTTTCGTCGAAGACGACTTGATCGATTTCACGCCCGAGCTGCGCGCGGAGGGGCGGAAGGTGGTCTCGAGGTACAAGATCGGGCCGATCTTCACGGCGCCTGTGGTCAGCAAAGCCGAGGGGCCGCTCGCGACGCTGGTGCTGGCGGCAGCCGGCGGAGGCACGAACTGGCCCGGGGGCTCGTACGATCCGGATACCAATATTCTTTATGTGAACTCGCAGAAGTCGGTGAGCCAGCTCGGCCTCGTGCCGCCGCGAGATCCGTCGCGAAACGATCTCGCCTATGTGGTCGGCAACGCGCTGACGGGCGCGAGGACGACGGGCGGAACCGGATCGGCGGCAGGTGGAGGTCTCGCGCCGGCTCCGGGCGCGTATCCGGCATCCGCGCCGGCAACGCCTGCGGCGTCCGCAGCGGCGGCTGAGAGCGGCGGCGCGCCGGGGTTGAACGTCCGCGGCCTGCCGATCATGAAGCCGCCGTATGGGCAGATCAGCGCCATCGATCTCGGCAAGGGGGAAATCCTGTGGCAAGTGGCGCACGGAGAGACGCCGGACGCGATTCGCAATCATCCTGATCTGAAAGGCCTGAATATCCCGCGAACCGGGCGGCCGGGCGTCGTCGGATCGCTCACGACGAAGACACTCCTGATTTCCGGGGAAGCCGGCTACGGCCCGACGCCCACCGGCGCGCGCGGTGCGATGCTTCGCGCGTACGACAAAGCGACGGGCAAAGAAGTGGGCGCGGTCTATCTGCCCGCGCCGCAAACCGGATCGCCCATGACGTACCTGCTCAACGGACGCCAGTACATCGTTGTCGCCGTCAGCGGGGCTGGGTACAGCGGAGAACTGATCGCGTTCAGGCTGCCATCCTGAGTGTGTTACCATATATGGTAACTATATGCAGAAGACCACCGTGTATCTGGATCGGGCGGACTATCGCGCCCTGAAGCGGATCGCCGCCAAGACCAAGCGTCCCCCGGCGGAGCTCGTGCGCGAGGCGGTGGCCGAGTACGCCGCCCGCCACGAGCCGCGGCGGGCTCCGAAGAGCGTCGGCGCGTTCTCGAGCGGACGCGGGACGCTCAGCGAGCGATCCGAGGACCTTTTGAAGGGAATGGGCCGCTCGCGGTGATCGTGGCCGATACCGGCGCGATCCTCGCTCTGCTCGACAAGGGCGATCGTCATCACGCCGCCGTTCGCGAGCTCTTTGAGGATCGCCCCGGTGACTGGCTCCTGCCCTGGGCGATTCTGCCGGAAGTCGATTACCTGGTTGGCGCCGAGCTGGGAGCTCGTGCGCAGGAGATGTTTCTGGCCGATGTCGCTGAAGGCTCCTTCACAGTGGAGTACGGCAAGCACGAGGACGTATTGCGCGCCCAGGCGATCGTCCGGAAGTACCGCGCACTGGGTCTCGGATTGGTCGATGCGGTCGTAATCGCCACAGCCGAGCGTCTTGGCGCCGAGGCCATTGCCACTCTGGATCTCCGTCACTTCGGTGCCGTGAAGATTGCCGGCGCGCCGAGCCTTCTTCCGCGCGATGCGAACGCAGGGAAATAGGGATTAGGGATTGGGGATTAGGGATTAGGGATTAGGGATTAGTTATGAAGACGATCATTACGCGCGTGCTCGCGCTCCTTCTGATCGCGCTTCACATGCCTGGCGGAGCCTTGGCGCAGACGGTTGTAAATAGCGAAATTGCACCCGCGGGAACGTTGCGTGTCGGAATGAATGCCGCGAATGCGACTCTGGTGACGCAAACAGCAGACGGAAACGTCCGTGGAATTTCTGTTGATCTCGGAAAGTTCATCGCCGAGAAGCTCGGCATGTCATACGAGCCGGTGGTCTACGCTTCTCCGGCGACTTACACGGAAAGCTTTGGCAAGGGAGAATGGGACATTATTGTCACTGGAATGAATGCAATTACGGCGAAGATGTTCGATTTCACCCCAGATATGATTCTCATTGAATTCGTCTTCGTTGCCGCGCCCGGGCGTGAGTTTGCCGATGCCGGTCAAGTTGACCGGGCTGGAATCAAGATAGGGGTCGCCCGAAACGCTTCGGCGGATGTGTTCCTCAGCCGGACGCTCAAATCTGCGAAGCTTGTGCGAGTGGCCGGAGACACAGCTTCCGGAATCGACCTGTCGCGCACCGACAAAGCTGAGATTTACGCCACGATCACCGATAATGCGCTGGTAATCGCAGACCGCCTGCCGGGCGCAAAGGTCATACCTGGAGCGTTCAACACTGTGGGCTTTGCGGTAGCGATGCCGAAAGGACGATCGCCCGGGGCCCAAAGCAGACTCACGCAAATCATCAATGACGCGAAGGCAGCCGGTATCGTGCAAAAAGCGATCGACACGTCAGGTCTAAAGGGGGTACGAGTCGCGCCATAATTAAGAAGCTGGTTACGCCCGCGACGCCCTAATCCCCAATCCCCAATCCCTAATCCCTAATCCTTGGTTCCTGTCGTTCCCCGCGCCGTCGCCGGCGGATGCAGCGCCGTCGACGGCGGAACCAGACCGCTCATGCGGATGTAGGTCGTAATCGTGCCGTAGTCTTCGGCAGTGTGCACGTTGTTGTACATGAACGCGTGCGCGCGAATGGCGGGGATGAGCCCGCTCGACCCTCCGCCGAGTGCCGGCGCGGTTTCCATCAGCCACGATTCGGTCGCGGCCGCGAGAATGGCATCGCAATAGGCGATCGAGTCTTTCAGCGCCTGGACGATGTCGGCTTTTGCCTTGATGGTGCGCAGATTCGGCGCCGCCTTCCTTTCGACCCCCGGTGGAACACCCGCCTGATTGCAGAAGGAATAGTGCGCGCCCGTTGCGTGGTTGATCTGCTCGCCGAATGTTCGCACGTCGGGGCTGGGTCGGAAGGGGTAGGCGCTCTCGGGCATCATTCCGGCCGCGACGACCAGATAGTTGCTGAACACATTGAAGGACCGCTGAATCGCGCCGCCGAGCGGCCGGCTCGCAAATGTCTTGAGCCGCGCCTGCTCTCTGGCCGCCGCCTGGTCGAAGGTCGGCGCCAGCGATTCGCTGAGCTTGATCTGCTCAGCCGTGAGCGCGGGGGCGGTTCCGACTTGCGCGGCGGCGTGCCCACCAACCAACAACAGGAGCGCAGCGGTAAGAGAAGCGATGTTTCGCATACGCGAATTGTATCACCCACCGGCCGCGGTCACCCGGCGAGCGCCGACATAGCGCGCTCCCCAGTAGGCCGATCCGAGCGTTTCGACGCGGACCACGCCGGTGGAGTTTGGCGCGTGGACGAAGGTGTCGGCGCCAATGGCGATGGCCACGTGCGAGGCGCTCGAGCCCGCCTTCTTCGTATTGAAGAAGATCAGGTCGCCAGGCTTGATCTCGGAGGGTTTGATCTTGTCGCCCACGACATACTGCTGTTCGACCACACGGGGCACCGACACGCCGTACTGCGCGAACACGTACTGCACGAGCCCGCTGCAATCGAACCCCGCCGGATCGGCGCCGCCCAGGCGATAGGGCACGCCGCGAAATCCCAGCGCGAACTCGGCGACGGCCCGGCCGTCGAAACGGTGCGCGGTCAGATCGGATGCGAGGGGTGGGATAGGTGCGTCAGGTGCGGCGGGTGCGACAGGTGCCCTAGGTGCGGCGGCCACCGGGGCGCCGGGAAACGGGCGGGGCACGGCCCCAGAGGTGGCGCAGGCCGCAGAGGCCGCGGCCTGAAGGGCCATCATTATTAGGAGAGCAGCGTTCTGGGTCAAGGCACGCATCCGTGTAAATTATCGGCCCGAGGCCGGAAGAAGTACAGACCCCTAAACCGATTGTTACTGGGAGTTTACCCCGGGGGCAGCTTGACAGCCTCGCCCCTTCACGCGAAAATCTTTGCACAAGTATGGAGCAAACGCTCCTCCTCAACGCAACGTACGAGCCCCTCAAGGTCGTCAACTGGCAAAAAGCTATTACTCTGCTTTGCCAGGGGAAGGTGGAGGTGATCTCGGTCTACGACCGGGAAATCAGGGCCGTGTCGTTCAGCATCAAGCTGCCCTCCGTCATCCGCCTGCTTCGCTACATCAAGATCAAGCGCCGGTTCGACTACGTGCCGTTTTCGCGGGCGAATATCTACGCGCGCGACAACCACGCGTGCCAGTACTGCGGCGACGGGTTTCCGACCAGCGAGCTGACGTTCGACCATGTCGTGCCGGTCGCGCAAGGCGGCCGCAAGGACTGGGAGAACATCGTCACCTGCTGCGTCTCGTGCAACCGCCGCAAGGGAGGGCGCACGCCGGCCGAAGCCCGCATGCACCTGGTGAAGTATCCAAGGCGGCCGGAGTCGGTTCCGGCGATCCGCATTACGATCGGATTGCGCAACGCGCCCGACAGCTGGCGTGACTTCCTGTACTGGAACGCAGAGCTGGACGAGTCCTGACGCGGCTGACTTCGATTCAACCTCACTGGGCCGTGGAAGGCGGGCGGGTCGCCATCCACGGTACCGGCTTTCCGATTGACCGACCGCACCTTCCCGACGTCACCATCGGCGATTCCCCGGCGCGCCCGGTTTACGCCTCCTCATCGACCATTGCCGTGCTCGTACCCAGCGGCCTCGACGGCGGGCGGACCGCCGTGCGCATTGCGGACGTGCCCGGCGAAACTGCGCTGCTCGAAGTCGGGACGCCGCTCGCCACCGGCCTTCATCAAATCGACAATCCCGTGTTCGATCGTGAGGGGAACCTCTACGTCACCTACAGCGGCGGCCGGGGGCAGGAAGTGCCGGTGTCGATCTTCCGGGTGAGCCCGAGCGGGCGCCGCGAGTCGTACGTGTCCGGCATCGTGAATCCCACCTCGATGACGTTCGATTCAAAGGGACTCTTGTACGTCTCGAGCCGCTTCGAAGGGGCGGTCTACCGCGTGCATCCCGAAGGCACGTACGAAACCTACGCGAGCGATCTCGGCATCGCCTGCGGGCTCGCGTTCGATCGCCGCGGCGTGCTGTATGTGGGGGATCGTTCGGGGACAGTGTTCGCGGTGCAACCCGATCGGACGGTCAACGCCATCGCCACCCTGCCGGCAAGCGTGGCGGCGTTTCATCTCGCCATCGGCCCTGACGATTGTGTGTATGCGACGGCGCCGACACTCGGCCCTTACGACTACGTGTATCGCATCGACCCGAATGCGGGCTCGATCGACAAGGTGTATGCAGGATTCGGGCGGCCGCAGGGCATCGCGTTCGATTCGCAGGGCGCGCTCTACGTCGTCGAAGCGCTCGCGGGATGGAATGGTTTGTATCGCGTTCGTCCCGATGAATCGACCGAGCTGATCGTGGCCGGGCAGTCGCTCGTCGGCGTGGCCTTCAATCCGAACGGCGGCCTCATCGTCTCCTCGAACGACACCGCTTACCGCCTCGACGTGCCGATCAGGCCGCTCATCTAGTCGGCGCTTGGGCGGAGCTGTACAGAACTCCTGTGTACTGCATTTCTTCCCACGTCTGATCACCCCATGTCACATCGATCGTCGGATCGGGGTTTGATCTGTTGGCGGCGGAATTGTCGTACCAGGCGGTCGACACGATCTTCGCGCCCTTGGGCACCCGCAGCGGCTCTTTGAACATGTAATACGTCTGCCAGTTGAAGTCGTAGCGCGAGATCGAGAGGATCGGTTTGGTGTTGCCGTTCGGCAACACCAATTCGTAGGCCCACTTCTTGCCGCGGAGGTGCGTGTGGGGGAAGAGGCCCCAGACCGTTGCCTCCTGGAGAAACTCGAGATGGGTACTGACCGCGACGTCGCCAGCGCCCGCGGGAAGCGTAAGTGTGCCGTTGAAAAATTGCCCTGGACGCACTTCACGAGGCGACGGCTCGTTCGAAAACACGATTCCGACTTTCGTGCGGTCGGTCGTCGCCGCACCGGTCGCGGTGTAGTGCATCTGAAGTTCGAGAGTACCGCCCGGGTCCAGGCGGAACGCCGTCCCATCGGGAGCGACTTGCGGATTGGTCCCGGGTGCGTACGTCGCAATGAGGCGTCGCGTCGTATCAGATTGAGCAGGCCGGCGCGGCCGCAGCCTCTGCCCCTGATATTTCTGCTCGGGAGTGGTGTTGTCTTTCGGCCGCACTACAGGCACGCGTGCCACATCAGGCTTCGCGACATAAAACACAAGTACGTGGTGAACGGCTTCGCGATTGCCGGGCCGGATTTCGATCGATTGGACCCACTTCGGTTCGGTGAAGTTCGTCGGAATATAGAACCACTCGTACTCGACAGTACCGGTCGGCGGAAGCTTGTAGTCTTCCTCCATTTCCAGCACCGCATCCGGCTTGCCGAGCGACCAGCCTTCGTTGAAGGTTGGCGCCGGCGGCAGGTCCTTCGGATCGCCCTTCGGGGCTCCGCCTTCCGCCCAGGCTATCAGCGTCTGCCTCTCCGCATCGGTCAGGATGCGCTCGTTGTGAAATGTGCCGGCTGGTGCGTCCGCGTGCCACGGAGGCATCGTCCGATCGCTGACTTCCTTACCTATGGCCCGCGCCCAGGGACGAGCCTGCTCGTAGGTCATCAGCGACATCGGGGCGATTTCTCCAGCGCGATGACAGCCTGTGCAGTTCTTGAAGAGGATGGGGGCCACGTCCTTGTTGAACGTGGGGACGTTCTCGCCGGGCTGCCGCCGCGATGCATACTGTCCCTCGGTGGAGGCGAGCGCGGCGATCCAGATGAATGAGGCCGTCAGGATGCAGAGTTTTGTGCGCATAGGGTGCACATTGTAGCGCGGGCGGGCCTACTCTGCGGCCGCTGAAATGATCGCGAGTGTCTCGCGCGTGGCACCGACGACGGCGCCGAGGGGGATGCCGCCGTCGAGGGTCGCGAGACACCCGCCCATCTTCTTGGCGAGACCGAGGAGATAGATATCGCTCACCTGACGATGTCCGCGGATTAATAAAGGATTGAAGAGCTTAACATCCGTCAGCGAAACCGAATCCGGCCAGAAGACGTGATGTCGGGTGGTACTGAACTGTCGCAGGCGAGTCAATAGATCCACCGGCCGGTAGATCTCTGCCGATCCATAGCGCGAGTTTGCGAGGATGCGCACGAAGCCATTCTGGGTCATCGCACACGTCGCCCACCCGGATGCGTGGTGGTCGGCAAACCAATCGTGGGCAACTTCGTGATTGATGTGCTCGGCATCGAAAAGAGCGATGAGGAGGCTGACGTCCAGCAGGGCGACGCGACTCACTCCTCGTCTCTAAGCTCGTTGACCAGTTTTGTGGTCACCACTCGCCCGCCGGGACGATGCGGCAGAAGCGGGACGCCGTTGCGCATACGCGGCACATTGGTTGGCGTAAGAGCCTTTCGTGCGAGGTCGGAGAGGACCTTGCCTGCCGTAAGCCCGCGCATTTCGGCGAGTTCCTTTGCCGCCTGAAGAATGTCTTCATCGAGATCGAGGGTCGTTCGCATGCCTCCGATCATCAAACATCACGCATCAGATGTCAACCCTACGACTCCCGACAAGTCGCCGTCGCCGTCACCCGCCGGTGTCTAATACGAACAGGGCTCAAGCCTTGTGCCACCGATGCGAACTGCGCCACCGATGCTGATGAGACCCGCCGCTGCGTTGACCGTGTTCTTCGCGCTCGGCTGCGCGAAGGCCGCGCCGCTCGTCGTCACGCCTCGCATCTCGATTGAACAGCTGGCGGCGAGGCTCGTCGAAGCCGATCGGCTGGCCTCACGCGGATGCTATCTCTGTTTGAAAGAGGCGGCCGCCGCCTATTCGAGCCTCCTCGACCTCTCGGATGAGGGGGGCCTCCCGAGAAAGGCGCTCGAGAACCATCTGATGATCGCCGTGCGCGAGATCGAGCTGCGCATTCCGGACTCGGGCGCACGCGCAGCCGCGCACGCACTCGAGCCTCGCGTCCCATCGAGCTATGCCGCGTACTTCGCGGTTCTGGATACGTTAGCGGGTCCGGCTAAAGCCGGACACCACGTACTGCCTCCACCGCCCCCGGCGCGCGAGGAGCGGATGAAGCTCGCCATCGAGCTCGAAAGAGAGTGGCCCGCCAGTCCGATGAAGGCGTACTTCTATATCGCCGCGGCGCTGAACGGCGGCATGGTGGCGGAGCTGAAGCCGCAGATCGACGCCATTTTCGACACGCACTCGGAGGATCTCTCGCTCAAATACCGGATGCAGGCCTTTCTTCCCACATTCTCCGAAGAGGCGTCGCGCGCGCTCATCGGTCAGGAGACGGGGTTCGGCGAGGTGCATTTTCTGCTGGGCCAGCGGGCGGTGCTCGATGCGCGTCTCGGCGACGCGCATCGCGAGCTCGCCCGCGCGCGCGAGTTGCTGCAGGACAGCGCGTCCATCACCCTCGTGCTCGCGAACGTGAAGATGGCGTACGCGCGTTACTCCGAAGCACTGAGCCTCTTCGACCGAGTACTGGCTGCCGGTTTCGACGCCGCGGCGCGGCTTGGGCGCGCCAAGGCGCTCAGCTATATGGGCCGCCATCTCGAGGCCATCGCCGTGCTCGACGATCTGTTGACCGATCTGCAGAACAATCCTGGCGAGAAGTATTACTGGCGTGCGTGGAACCGCTTCCGCCTGACGCAGACGCAGGCCGCTTACGAAGACGCCGTGGCTGCGCTGAAAGGCATGAGAAACAACGAAGTCTACCGCCTGGCAGGCATCGCATCGTTCAGCCTCAATCGTCCTGCCAAAGCGCGCGACTATTTCGAGGACGCGCTGAAGATGAACGGCGCCGACTGCGACGCCCAGCGTTATCTCGGGCAGATTGACGCCGCCGCGCGCAGCTGGAGGCCCGCCCTGGCGCGCTTCTTAAACGCGGTCGCCTGTTATGACCTGACGCTCGCGCGCATGGCGACCGACCTTGCCGAGCACGAAAAGGACATCTCGGGCCTCTCGAACGGGCTGATAGCCAGTCTGCGTGCGGAAATCAAAGAAGCGCAGGAGCTGCGGGCCGCGTCGGCCCACAACGCGGATCTCCTCTCCAAGAGCCCCGGTTTTCGCGCGCCCTGAGCTTCCCGCCCGCTCGATTCCGCATACTGCAACTGGAGGCATGATGAAGCTCATTACCGGTTTAATGTTGGGCGGGCTTGCGCTCGCCGCGGTTCCAGCCGCCGCACAGACGGACTTTTCCAGAATGGACGTGGAGGGAACCCCACGGGTCATCGTGACCGATTTATCGGGAAATGAAACGGCGGGCCGGCTGGTTGTCTGGACGCCATCGTCGATCGTGGTGGAGACCAGGGGCACCAAGCGGACGTTCACGCCCGCCGACGCCTTCCGCATCGATCGCCGCGGCGACTCCCTGAAGACCGGCATCATCATCGGCGCGGCCTTCGGCGCACTGGGAGGTCTCATCTCAGACTGTTCCAAAGGGAAGAGCCCGTGCCGCGGCCAACGCATCGGCCTCACGTTGACCGGGATGGGGGTCTGGGGAGCCATCGGCGCCGGCATCGACGCATTGATCCCGGGCCGCACGCAATGGTGGAGACGCGGGATTCCATAGCCACGCCGCTCAGCGCCGCTTGGCTCGCTGAATCCGATCGAGATTTTCCTCGAACGACAGCTCGGCAGCCGGCCGCGCGTCTTCGGGCGGATACCGATGTTCCCCGTAGATCGGATACGCCTCCGTGCGCAGATGCGCGAGCATCTGATGGCCGCTCCGCGCCTCGCGCTCGTGCCGCAGCGCGGAAATGTCGATCGGCGCCACGACAATGCGCTCGCCAGGGCCCGGCGAGGCATCCGCAAGCAGTCGTCCATCGAAGTCGACAATCTGACTGCCGCCCGGCCACGAGTACGGCGGGTAGTGCCGCAGGCTCGCGCCCTGATTCGCCGCGACGACGTAGGCGGTGTTCTCCAGGGCGCGGCAGCGATTGACGATCGTCCACCAGCTCATCGGCTCGGTCGCGCCCCACGGGTCCATGTAGGCGGACACGCGCACGAGCACTTCCGCCCCGTTGGCCGCGAGCTGGCGGATGGCCTCCGGGAACAGCCAGTCATAGCAGATCGCGCAGCCAATGCGGCCGATCGGCGTGTCGGCGACGGGGAACAGCGGCTCGCCGTAATCCTTCAGATCGTGCGGGCTCGCGTGGACCTCGTACGGAATCCACGGGTTCACCTTGCGGTATTTGTAAAGAATGCCCTCGGGTCCGATAAGGCACGTGGTGTTGAACACCACGCCGGGCCAGCGCGGATCCGCCTCGATCATCGTGCCGCTCTGGATGTAGATGTCGAGCTCGCGCGCCTTTGCGGCGAGGCGGTCGGTGTGCTCGTTCGGGATCGGCACCGCCAGCTTGGCGATCAATTCCGCGACCGTTGCGAACACCGGCGCGGCGTGCGCGAATTCCGGAAAGACCACGAGCCGAACCGGCAGAAATGGCGCGGCGCCGTCGACGGCGCTCTGAATCATGTCGACGATCCGATCCGTGTTGCGGCGCATCTGCAGGCGATCCAGCGGATTGGCCAGATCGGTCTGGCACGCGGCGGCGGAGTACCGGATATGGCTCATCGGCCCGCGGCTCGCCGTTCCGGCACCATCGGCGGCAGCGGTCCGCCGATGACGCGCGTGTTGTACTCCGACTGGTAGCGCTCGTGCGCGGGCGTCCGCGGATAGTGCGCCGGCGGCCGATACGGGTACTCGCGCATCGCATGAAACGGGAGCGGCCCGAGCCTGTCGGGACTCGCCGAGTGGATGTTCATCTCCTTGCTGAAACCGTCGGCGTAGAGCAGGAACGTCCGCGTCCATCCCGTGCGGAGCGGCGCCAGCCGCGAAGCCCCCAAGCTCGACGCGTCGAAGCTCAACGCGATCTCGTCGCCTGGGGCCGAGACGACGAACCGATCGTCGCGGGCCGTCAGCAGCGGCCTCACATCCCCCATGCGCGTGTAGCGCCCGGGCAGCGTTTTCCAGGAACTGACGGGCGACACGCGATCGTAGTCGTAGGTCGGGAGGGCGCGTCCTTCCGCCGCGATCTCGGCGGAGAAGCCGCGCCACTCAAGTGCGGCGTCAAGCGGGTGCAGCCGGACGACGGAGTACTGCGCCGGCGCTGACGCGTCGACCAGGATCTGATCCCAATACACCCGCAAGGTCGTCTGGACGCGGACCCTCATACGGCCGCCCTCGCGAGGCACGTGGCGCGAGAGATCCACAATGACCGTTTGCGGGCGGCCGGCGGGAATGCCGACCTCGGCGGTGATGGTCCGCCAGCGGCCGGCAGCGTCCTCGATCTCGAGCGACGGCGGGTGCGGCGGGAGCCCGGCCTGATGCGCGGCGAGGTTGTCGCTCGAAAATGCGTAGTCGGTCCAGCCCGTCAACAACAGTCGAAGCGGCGATCCGGGAGACGCCGCGCCGAGATCCAGCGTCAGCCAGTGCGGCTCGGCGTACCCCTGAATAGCCTCGAGCCGAAAGTCGTCAAACGGCCGGCGATCGATTGAGCGAAGACGATCGAGCACGTCATGGCCATGGTGGTCGATCGCGGCTGCGAGCGGGCGCGGAGCGCGCGCCGTGTAGATGGACAACGGCTGCAGCGCCGCGCGCGAACGGAGCCCTTCGTCCG
Source organism: Acidobacteriota bacterium (assembly GCA_031395755.1). Taxonomy (GTDB): domain Bacteria; phylum Acidobacteriota; class Vicinamibacteria; order Vicinamibacterales; family JAMQPK01; genus JAMQPK01. Next base: position 2,892 of record JANNJO010000055.1, on the reverse strand, counting down.
GATACACATCGACATCCGCCGGGTGGGTCACGACGAGAAGCTGGAACTGATCGATGAAGAGCGCTTCTTCGAGCTCGTTCGTCACGCGCAGCTCGAACCGGCCGTTTCGCGGCGCGAGCTGATCGGCGCGGAGCCGGACGTACTCGTCCGGGTCGGGGATGTTGCGGACCCCCGGCGCTACCCAGGCGCCCATCTCGCCGCCTCCCATGAAATCGGTCGCAAATTCAAACCGCGATCCATTCCAAGTGAACAGGAACGGGCACGAAGAAGGCTTCCGATCCAGCTCGACGATGGTGACAGCGCGGGCCGGGTCCGTCTCGGCCTGAAGAATGCCCGACGGCCAGAGGACGCGCACGACGTCGGCGCGCGCGCGGCGGCCGATGCCGAATACGATGTTGGCTGGCGCGGCCGGGGGCGTCGTGGCGGACGATTCATAACGATGGCGGAGGCTGCCCGCTCGCATCTCCACCTTCGCACCGGCGGCGGTGCGGTTGCTCACGCGCGCATCGAGCCTGACACGGACGGCCCCGTGACGCTCGGCCGCCGCATCCTGGTTGTTGCGCCAGAACCGGACGCGTCCAGACTGAAGTCGCGCCACCACGTCGTAGTCGCCGTCGGCGTCGATGTCGCCGACCGAGAACGCGGCAGGCATGTCGCCGCCCGAGCTGAGCGCGGGCGGCAAGGCTTCAGACGTGACGTCCTGCCACGACGAGCCGAGGTGACGCCACAGCCTCGGACCGCCGGGTGTAAAAGCCAGAAAATCGAGAAGGCCGTCGTTGTCGTAGTCGAACAGTTGGAGCGCCGTCGCGCCGGCGGTGCCTTGGGGCGCAACCTCGAGCGAAAACCTGCCCTGGCCCTCGCTCAGGGCGATCGCGGCCGGCGTATTCGCCATGGCGAACACGAAGTCGGGCGCGCCGTCTTTGTTGACGTCTCCGGCGGCGGCCGCCTTGTACGCCGCCTCTCCTGGAAGCCCGGCCTGCGCCGCTGCGTCGCGAAATGTGCCATCGCGCTGGTTGGCGAAGAGGGCCGGCGCGCCAAAGGACCGGACAATCAGCAAATCGATGTCGCGCCGGTCGTCGTAGTCGGTCGGGATGACGGCTTCCGCCGGCGCCGTTCCCGTCAGTCCCGCGGACGCAGTCGTGTCCACGAACGTGTTGTTGCCGTTGTTACGCAGAAGGCGGTTCGGCGCCGCCAGGAAAATGTCGAGGTCGCCGTCGTGATCGATGTCGACGAAAGCGGCGGTGCGCGTCGGGCCGCTGCCGGCGGAGGGACCTGCATCGAGCGGCGCCCGGCGGAATTCTCCATTGCTCTCCTGGTGATACAGACGATCGACCGCTCCACCGATGACGAGCAGGTCCGGCCGCCGGTCGTTGTCGTAATCCCCGGCGACGGCGCCCGAGGCGTCGCGCATATCGGCATCGACGGTTCGCCGCCGCACGAACCGTCCGTTTTCGTTACGGTGGAGGATGACCCCGGCCGATGATGCGAGAATGGCGTCGAGGTCGCCATCGTTGTCCGCGTCGAGCAGCGCCGCATGGCCCTGCGGATCGTTCTCGCCGAACACGGCGGTTGTCGCGTCGCCGAACATCACACGGGGCGCGGACGGATTGACCACATCCGCCTCGAGTCCGGTCGACGCGATCGCCTCGGCGTACCGTCCCTGCTCGAGGTAGTTCGCCGAGTAGGTGACCGCAGCAGCATTCTCGCGGAGCGCCTGGAAGCGCGCCATCGCAGCCTCGCCTTCGGCGCGCTGACCGCCTCGAATGAGCGCGGTCGCCAGGCCGTACGCGGCGGTCGCGTTGAAGGGTTCGCGTGTCAGCGCCGCCGCGAACAGCGCGGCCGCCTCGGCGAACCGCCGCCCTGCCACGTGCAGCTGGCCAAGCTGGATCCGGCTGCCCGGATCTGCCGCATCGAGAACGAGCACCCGCTGGAAAGACACCTGTGCCTCGGCCGGCCTGTTCGAGGCTCTTGAAATGAGCCCGTCGACGTACTGCGCGTGCGGCGACTGCGGCAGAGCCGCGCGGGCGGTGCCGGCTTCGGCGGCAGCGGCGTCGAGCTCGCCGTCATACAGGAGCGCAATGGCGAGGTTCAGCCGCGCCGTGGCGAGACGCGGATCGATGGTCAACGCCTGGCGGAAGGCGTCCGTCGCGGCATCGTAGTCGTAGCGCTCCAGGTGCGCGACGCCAAGGTTGTTCTGCCGGTACGCGTCTTCGCGCGCAGGGCCCGGCTGGCCGTCAATCAGCCATGCGGCGGAGACGACGATCGCGGCCACCACCCACAAGCGGGCCTGGGTTTTCACCTGCCCGCAGCTCCCGGGCGACGCGGTTCAAGGGACAGCATCGCGCGCTCGACGACGCCACGTCCTTCCTCGAGGGTCAGAATCTGCCCTGCCTTTTCGCTCCCGATGCGCTCGAGGCGGCCGCTCGGCCACGTCATTTCGAGGCTTTGGACCGCAGCGTCCTGACCGAGCCCGACCGTGATCGGCAGCTCGCTCTGCGACAGATAGCTCGATCCGGTTTTCACGATCTGCCAGCGGCGGCTCCCATTGGTCATGCGCGCCGTCACACGCGCGCCGATCGCGTCGCGGTTCGACGCCGTCCCGCGCAGCACGAGGCGCAGCGCGCGATTCGTGCCTCCGTCGTTGCGAAGCAGCCTCGCGGGGCCGTTGTTGACGGTCACGAGCAGATCCGGATCGCCGTCGCGATCGAAGTCGCCGTAGGCGGCCCCGCGCGCGACCATCGGCAGCCGCAGCGCCGGCCCCGAACGCGCGGTCACCTCCTCAAAGCGGCGTCCTCCCAGATTGCGGAACAAATGCGGCAGCTGCGCGTACGACACGCGCGGCTGCACCCGCTGCACGTCGTCGGCGACGTGCCCGTTGGCCGCGAAGATGTC
>JANNJO010000049.1:0-5015 GCA_031395755.1 Acidobacteriota bacterium | reverse complement strand
TGTTGCCGCGAGCGTAGCCAAGCGTGTAACCCGCGCGGGCACTCCAGAAACCGGCGAAACGCCTCTCGACCTGCAGGTTGAGGCCATCGTACTTGGTTTCGCCGGTGTAATCGTAGCGAAGGTTGACAATGTTCGCGAACGGCGCAACCCCCAGCTGGCCGGCAAGCCCCAGCAGATCGGTACGGTTGACCCGTCCCGTCCGGCTCGTGTCAACGCGTAACCCGGGGTTCAGGTCGTATCCGACCCAATTGCGGCCTTCGTTGTGGATGTAGTCGACCCCAACCGTCAGCGTCGTCCCAAGCTGGCGCTCGTAGCCAAGCGACACCTGGGTCGATCTCGGCATCTGTCGATCGGGCGAGTCGAGTTGCACCGTGCCGGTGTTCCGCGGGGGCGTGTCTGCGGGAAAGAGCTGGTTGAGCAGCGCCCGGTTCACGACCGGGCCGCCTGTGAGCATCGGATCAGTTGGAAGCCGCCCGGCACTCGGCCCCGGATCGGGCTGACTGACCGGGAAGTTAACGATGAGCGACCTGCCGAACACCCCAGTCTCCTGCAGGGGCGACACCTGACCGACGAAGAGCTTCTCGTAATAACGCCCGATGCCACCACGGATGACCGACCGTCCGTCGACGGCGTAGGCGAAGCCGGCGCGCGGCTGGAAGTTGTTCTTGTCCACGGGATAGCGGTCGTCGGTGAAGAGCGGGTTGGACGGCTGCCGGTACGGAAAGACGTCGACGTCGTATCGCAGGCCTAGGTTCAGCGTCAGCTTCCTCGTCAATTTCCACTTGTCCTGCGCGTAGAACCCGAACGAATGCGTAAATGACGTCACGCCCGCCGGCACCGGCACGCGAATCGTCAGCCGCTCCGGGTAGGTCGAGGGATCTGCCCTGTTGAAAGGCCGATCGCCTGGAAACGAAAAAACGCCGTTCATGCTCCCTTGTTCCGACAACACATTCCGGGCATACAAGTACTGAAATCCGACTTTCAGATCGTGGTCCCCGCCCTTCCCAGGCAGGAACCAGCTGAACGTGTCATCGAGCCCGGGGGCCTGGTTGTTGCGATGTTGGCCGTTGGTGTGCCCCTGCTCGTCAAAGCTCAGGAACCGCAGCACCGGAGGCTCGAGATCCTTGCGATTGGTCTCCAAGAAGTCTCCCGGCTCCGCGCCGCGCTGAATGTCCTCTGTCTCTATCGACGCCCGGATCGTGTTGAGCCCTCTAGTGCCGATGACTCTGTTGTAGGCCGCACTGGCGGTCTGGTCGGTGTCCAGCTCGTAGTTGCCAGTGCTGAGCGTGGCTCGCTCGCCCGTGAGCAGATCGCGATTCGGTTGGCGCTCTGTCAGGTACCGGAAGGTATAAATATTGTTGCTGTTTATTTGATGGTCTACGCGGACCATGTAGTTTCGTCCGTTGAGGCCCTCCTGGGCGCTCCAGTTCAGCTCCGGTCGGGTCGGGAACACATTGGTGAGGCCCGTGCCCACCACGTAACGCTCGAAGCTCCCGAAGAAGTGAAACTTGTCCCGAATAATCGGCCCGCCGAGCGTGCCGCCCCACTGGTTCTTGTTGGTGTCCGACTCTCCCTCCCCCGCCAGCTTGGCGAAGATCGTCGGCGCCGTCATGGCCGAGTTTGTCAGGTACCCGAACGCGGACCCCCGGAAGGCGTTGGTCCCCCGCTTGGTAATCGCGTTCACGACGCCACCTGTCGTCCGGCCGAATTCCACGTCGAACTGGTTGGTCTGGACCTGGAACTCTTCGACGGTTTCGAGTGGGGTCCGCGCCTGGCCCCCGGAGGCCGACGCCGAGTTGTCATCTGTGTTGTTCCCGCCGTCGAGCACAAAGGTGACTTGCTGAGAGGGTTGACCGTTGACGCTAATGGAGTCGGATCCTTCCGCGCTTGGGTTCAACTGGATCCCGGGTACCATCGCGACGAAGGAGATGAAGTTGCGGGTGGGCGACGGCAAATCCAGGAGCTCCCGAGATCCGACGTTCCCCCCAACCACCGCGGACGTCAGATCAACCGGCGGCGCCTCTTCTGTGACCGTTACCGTCTCCGCAAGGGCCCCAACCTCGAGCCGGAGCTCGAGCGTTTGGGTGTTTCCAAGCTGAAGGAGCACATCTTCCCTGTTGAATTTCTTGAAACCCTGGAGCTCGGCCGCGATTCGGTACCGGCCGGGAGGAAGGCCAGGGATGAAGTAAGCCCCGTCGGGCCCCGTGACCGTTTCACGAAACGTCCCGTTCTCCTGGTGGGTGACGATGATGGCGACACCCGGAAGGACCGCCTGCTGCTCGTCGGTCGCCCGACCTTGAAGGGCGGATCCGCCGGCTTGTGCTCCGGCGATCCTTGCGGTGACAAGGACACTGAACCCCACCAGAAGCCACGAGTGTCGACGCATCGGGCCCTCCTTAGATTTTGTTGAGGCTCTGTTTTATCACAGTTCGCATCGACGCCCGCCTTCGTGATGGCGCCAATCAGTCGTTCTTCTCGGGGTATAGTGACTGGCGTTCGCCGCCATCGGTCCGGACGTTCACGCTTCCTTGGAGGATGTCATGAAGGGCTCTCAAATCCTGACGTTCATGGTTATCTTGACGGGGTTTTCTCTGGCGGCGCAGACACCTTTCGACCAGACCTTTGCGCCAGACGTGCCAGAGCCGGAACGGTTTCGCACGAACCGGACATCGTATTCGGCCATCATGGATGTCCTTCTGTCGACTCGGCCACGCGTGACGCAGGCTCAACTCGATCAGCTCAAGACACTGCCGCTCGAAAGCATTTTTGGGGCGCTCGGCGACTACCGGCTCAACTACGCGCGTGGGTTCACCAATACGCGACCGGGCGAGCGGGTGGTTGGGCGCGCCCTGACAATGCGTTTCCTCCCGCCGCGTCCGGATCTTGTGCGCGCGGCCGACGCGCTGGCAAAGGAGGGCGACTGGGACCGCCGCTACTACGCCCGTGCGGCGGAGGAAGCCCACCCCGGCGACGTCGTGGTCGCCGAGCTCGGAGGCGTCGACGGCCATAATTTCTTCGGCGCTATGGCGGCGACCGGCATCAAGACGCGTGGTGTCACGGGCGCCGTCATCGATGGCGGCAGCCGTGACCTTGCGGAGCTGCAGGCCGACGCATTCAAGGGATTTCCCGTTCTCGCCAAGTTCTTTCACGTGACGACGACCTCGTGGATAGGAGTAGAGTTTAACGCTCCGGTCCGCATCGGAACCGTCACGGTGCTGCCCGGGGACGTGGTCGTTGGTGAGGACGAGGGCGTCCTCTTCTTTCCGCCGGAAATGCTCGACGCCGTGTTGAAGAGTGCAAGCGAAACGGAGAGGCGTGAAGCCTTCGAGCGCGAGCTCCTTCTGTCGAAGAAATACCGATTCCGTGACATCTACCCGTTATCACCGGCATTGAAAGAGGAATACGAGAAATCCAAGGGGCCGCGATAAAGCCTCAGGAGCCGCGATATATGCCTCACATCGATTTCAACGGCGTTTACAACATCACCCCGACACCGTTCCGGCCCGACGGTGCGCTGGACCTCGAAAGTCTCAGAAACCTTACGCGGTTCATGATCAACCTCGGTGTCGATGGCCTCACCATTCTCGGAGTGCTTGGCGAAGCCGACAAATTGACTGACGCCGAGCGCGATTCAGTGATCACAACGGTCGTCGAGACCGCCGCTGGTCGGGTGCCCATCTGCGTCGGGACGACTCATGCCGGCACGGACGGCTGCATCGCGTTCTCCCGCCAGGCCCAGCGACTCGGGGCGCAGGCGATCATGGTGGCCCCGCCTAAACTCGCCCGGTCGAGCGACGCCGCGCTGTTCCGTCACTACCTCGCGGTCGCCGAAGCGGTCGATGTCCCTATCGTCATCCAGGATCATCCGGCCAGCAGCGGCGTCTTCATGTCCGTCGAGTTCCTTGCGACGATCGGCGAGCGCGCCGCTCACTGTCGCTACGTGAAGCTGGAAGACGAACCTTCGCCGCCAAAGATCACCGAGATCTTGAAGGCGAGCCCCAACACCGTCGTCTTGGGCGGCCTTGGCGGCATCATGTTCATCGAAGAGCTGGCGCGCGGCGCCGCAGGGACGATGACGGGGTTCGGGTTTCCCGAGATTCTCGTCGACATCTATCGGCGGCACCGGGCGGGCGATCATGACGGCGCTTGCGCAGTCTTCGACCGGGTCGCGTCGCTCATCCGTTTTGAAAACCAGCCGCGGATCAATCTGCCGCTGCGCAAGTACGTCTACAAACTGCGCGGCGCGATCTCGTCGGATCGCGTGCGGATGCCAGCGTTCCCTGTCGACGAGGGTACAGTTCGCGACCTTCGAGCACTGCTGGCGCGCCTGGGCTTACTGGAGGCCACGCCGGCGTAACGGCTAGAACGCGAGGCGAAGTCCGGCCTGCATCTCGCGCCGAACTCCGCAGGATACAGCGATTTCTTGATGGTGAACTCCTCGATCGAATCCACCGATGGATTAATCACCAGGTTGTTGAACAGCTCGTCGGTAACCTTGGTGCCGTCCAGCAGATAAATGTTGTGACCCGATCGCCGCCGGGCGGCAGAACGACGGCGTCGCTGAGCTGCGCCAGGGCGAGGAAGTTCCTCCCGTTGAGCGGGAGCTGAAGGACCTCCCAGTTCTCGATGACATCACTGATCTCGGCCGTCGTCGTTTGCAGCAGGGGAACGGCGGCGGCGACGGTGATCTCTTCGGCGACACCTCCGACACGTAGCGTGATCTCCAGGTGGAGGGTTCGGCCGATCTCGACCGCGACACCTTTTCGAGTCTGCTGTGCGAAGCCGGGCAGCGAGGCTATGATGTCCCACTGGCCGGTTCGCATGGACGGAAGGAAGAAGCGACCCGCGGAATCGGCGACCCGCTCGATGACAAGGCCGGTGGCAAGGCGGCGCGCGGTCACGGTGGCTCCCGGCACAGAACAAAGGCAGCCATGCGATGACCCCGCAGAAGGGATCGTAACAGAAATGGTTCCGGACAAACCGGACCCGCCCCGGACGACGGACGCGCCCGCGAT
>JANNJO010000076.1:0-18242 GCA_031395755.1 Acidobacteriota bacterium | reverse complement strand
CTCACATTCTCGAACTCACGAATGCGTCGTTCAGGTACACCGTCCGGCCGTCGACGATCGTCGCCGCAACGCCACCGCGCAGCTGCCAGCCGTCGAAGGGGGTGTTCCTCGATTTCGACCGCATACGGGCCGCCGAGACGGTCACGGGCAGGTCCGGGGCGAGAATCGTGATGTCGGCGGGTGCCCCTGCGGACAGCGAGCCTCCGGGCACGCCCAGGATGCGCGCCGGATTCACCGCAAGCAGCTGGATCAGCCTGGACATCGACACGATGCCGGGGTGCACGAGCCGATCGAAGCAGAGCGAGACGGCGGTCTCCAGTCCGGTAATGCCAAAGGGCGCCTGATCGAACTCGACCTGCTTCTCGTCATAGTGGTGCGGGGCGTGGTCGGTCGCGATCACGTCAATGCTGCCGTCGGCTAGTCCCTGGAGCATGGCGTCTCGATCGGCAACGTCCCGCAGCGGTGGGTTCATTTTCACGTTCGTGTCGTACGGAACAGGGGCGCCGAGCATTTCGTCGGTGAGCACGAAATGGTGCGGAGTGACCTCGCAGGTGACGCGTGTACCTCGCGCCTTCCCGTACCTGACCGCGTCGAGCGACTGGCGCGCGCTCATGTGCGCGATGTGCACGGCGCCACCGGTCAGCTCCGCGAGCGAAATGTCGCGCAGCGCCATGATCGATTCCGCAGCCCCCGGAATGCCACGCAGTCCGAGCGTCGACGCGTGGAAGCCTTCGTGTGCGACGCCGTCTCCCTTCAGCGTCTGCTCCTCGCAATGTTCGATCACCGTCATGTTGAACATGCCCGCATACTCGAGCGCCCGCCGCATCAACAACGCCGTCTTGACGGGCCATCCATCGTCCGAGATGCCGACGCAGCCCGCGGCGCGCAGTTCCGCGATGTCGGCAAGCTGTTCGCCTTTCGATCCCTTCGACACGGCGCCGATCGGATACACACGCGCGAGGTTCGCTTGCGCCGCCTTCTGCAGGATGTACTCGGTCACGCCGGCGTTGTCGTTGATCGGCGATGTGTTGGGCATGCAGGCGACAGCCGTAAATCCACCCGCAACCGCCGCAGCGGCGCCCGTCGCAACCGTTTCTTTGTGCTCCTGCCCGGGTTCGCGCAAGTGAACGTGCATGTCAAAGAGGCCAGGGGTGACGACGAACCCCGCCGGCACCGCCACGACCTGCGCACCATCGGCGGGCAGATCTTTGCCTATACGGGCGATTCGATCCCCGTCGATGAGAATGTCGAGGATCCCGTCACGCCCGTTCGCGGGGTCGACGACCCGCCCGCCTTTAAGCAGCCGTTTCATGTTCCGCTCCGCCCGCCAGTAGATATAGAACCGCCATCCGCACGGCGACGCCGTTGGCGACCTGCTCGAGAATCACCGAGTACGGCCCGTCTGCTACTTCTGAATCGATCTCGACGCCACGGTTCATCGGGCCGGGATGCATGATGATCACATCTTCTTTGGCGCGGCGCAGACGCTCGCGGGTCATGCCGAATACCGAGAAGTACTCCCGCAGCGAAGGGAAGAACGAGCCCTGCATGCGCTCGAGCTGCACGCGCAGGAGCATCACGACGTCGGCGGCTTCCACGGCTTCGTTCACCGATGTCGTGGTGCGCACGCCCTCCCGCTCGATACCCGGCGGCATCAGCGTCGGCGGGCCGCACACCCAGACATCCGCACCGAGCTTGGTGAGCAACTGCACGTTCGAGCGCAGCACCCGGCTATGAAGAAGGTCGCCGATGATGGCGACTTTCAACCCCGCAATCCGTTTCTTGTGCTCCCGAATCGTGAACGCGTCGAGAAGCGCCTGAGTCGGGTGCTCGTGCATGCCATCGCCCGCGTTGATGATACCGGCCTTGCAGATGCGCGACAGCATGTGGCACGCGCCCGAATACGCATGGCGCACGACAATCATGTCCGGCGCCATCGCCTCGAGATTCAGCGCCGTATCGACGAGCGTCTCGCCTTTGACGACGCTCGAGGTGCCCGCGGCGATGTTGAGGGTGTCCGCGCTTAGCCGCTTTTCGGCGATCTCGAAGGACGTGCGCGTGCGCGTGCTCGCTTCGAAAAACAGGTTGACGACCGTCTTGCCGCGAAGCGCGGGCACTTTCTTGATGGGCCGCTCGCCGATCTCGCGCATGGCTTCGGCCGTGTCGAGAATCAGCAGAATCTCGTCCGGCGTCAGATCCGAAATGCCGAGGAGGTCCTTGTGCCGCAGCTTCGAAATCGGCGCGACCTGTTGGGTAATCATCGGATCGTCCTTTATTCGTGCCCGGAGCTGACCGAGACTTCGTCAGCGCCGTCGGTTTCCGTCAGCCGCACCTGCACGCTTTCCTTCAGCGACGTGGGAACGTTCTTGCCGACGTAGTCGGCCTTGATCGGCAGCTCGCGGTGTCCGCGGTCGACAAGCACCACCAGCTGAATCTCTTTGGGTCGGCCGAAGTCGATGAGGGCATCGAGCGCCGCCCGGATCGTGCGGCCCGTATACAACACGTCATCGATCAGCAGGATCTTCTGGTCGTCGATCGAAAACGGAATCTCCGTGCGCCGCACCAGCGGCTGCGGCCCGACCACGTGCCGCATCAGGTCGTCGCGGTACAGGGTGATATCGAGCGCCCCGGTTCTGACCGGCTCGTTCGTAATCTGTTCCAGGACTCTCGCCAGGCGCTTGGCCAGGACGTCGCCGCGCGTGCGGATGCCGACGAGCGCCAGCAGGTCCGTTCCGCGGTTACGCTCGACGATTTCGTGGGCGATGCGCGTGAGCGTGCGCCCCATGCGGTCGGCATCCATGATGATTGGCATCAGGAACACCTCGACGTAGAGATGGGTTGAGGAAAATTCGAGAGGAAGGGCGTCTGCATAGCTCTTGTCGGCCTCGCCGGGCCGCTCTTAAAGAGATGGTGGGAGTATACCTTAACTGGTGATCTGGTGAACGAGTGGACCGCCCGCCTCCGATATACTTCCTAATCGTGCCGCTGGACGTCATCGCCGAAGTCCTCTCCAACACACACCTGGTATCGGACTTCAACGTGCTCGCGCTCGCCGCGCCAGGAATCGCCGAGCGCGCGCTGCCTGGCCAGTTCGTCATGGTGAAGGCCGGGGATGCGATCGATCCGCTGCTGCGCCGTCCGTTCTCGGTATTCGAGGTTCTCAAGGATCACGGACAGATCGTCGGTCTGTCGCTGCTCAGCAAGCGGGTCGGCCCGTCGACGAGGCTGCTGTTCGAGTCGAGGCCCGGCGACCTCGTGCGGTGTCTCGGACCTCTCGGGCGCCCGTTTGCTCCGGTCGCGACGCCGGACGAAGCGTGGCTCGTCGCCGGCGGAGTCGGCCTCGCGCCGTTCGCCACGCTCGCCGAGACGCTGCGCGCGAGGAACGTCAACGTGAGGCTCTACTATGGCGCGCGCCGTGCCGCCGAGCTTTTCTACGTCGACATGTTCGAACGCATGGGCGTCAAGCTCGTGCTGACGACGGAGGATGGCAGCCTGGGAGATCGCGGCCGCGTGACGGTGCCGCTCGAGCGCGATCTGAAAACGCGGTCCCGAGCCGGGGGCGTCATGATCTACGCGTGCGGCCCCGAAGCGATGCTGGCCGCCGTCGCGAAGTTGTCCGCCGCACACGCTACGGCGTGTCAGGTCTCGGTCGAGCGAGTGATGGGCTGCGGCGTCGGCGGGTGTTACAGCTGCGTGATTCCGATCAAAACTCCGGACGGCGGATGGCACCACGTGCGCTCCTGCCTCTCAGGCCCGGTGTTTCGCGGCGACGAAATCAAGTGGTGACGATGAATCTTTCCGTCCGCATCGGATCGCTCACGCTCAAGAATCCACTGATCGCGGCAAGCGGATGCTTTGGGTACGGCACCGAGTACGCGGAGCTCGTCGACCTGTCATCGCTCGGAGGGATCGCCGTCAAGGGCTTATTCCTTGCCGAGCGCGAGGGACATCCTCCTCCCCGCATCGTCGAAACGCCGGCAGGCATGCTCAACGCGATCGGCCTCCAGGGCATCGGCGTGCACCGCTTCATCGACGAAAAAATGCCCGAGCTCCGGGCCCGCGGCGCCGTTGTGATCGTGAACATCTGCGGAACCACGCGGCAGGAGTACGTCGAGCTGGCAAGGATCCTGTCGGATGTCGAGGGGGTCGCGGCGCTCGAGTTGAACATCTCGTGTCCAAACATCAAGGAAGGCGGTATCACCTTCGGCTGCAGCATCCACGGCACCGCCGAAGTCGTCGCCGCTGTGCGCGCCGCTACACGGCTGCCGGTGATCCCGAAGCTGACGCCCAACGTCACCGACATCAGCTCGATTGCGAAAGCGGCGGAAGATGCCGGCGCCGATGCGGTATCGCTCGTCAACACCTTTCTGGCGATGGCCATCGACGTCGAGACCCGGCGGCCGCGGCTCTCGAACATCGTCGGGGGACTGAGCGGACCCGCGATCCGGCCGATTGCGGTGCGAATGGTGTACGAGTGCCGGCAGAAGATTCGTATCCCGATCATCGGGATGGGCGGCATCGCCACCGCCTCGGACGTGCTCGAGTTCATCATCGCCGGCGCCTCGGCCGTCCAGGTCGGCACCGCAAACTTCACCGATCCGCTCATCTGGGCGAAGCTGCTCGACGGCATCGGCAGTTACGGCGAGCGCCACCAGGTGCAGAACATCAGCGATCTGATCGGCACGATCGATACCAGCGCGCGCGAAACAGAATGGATCAGCTCCTAGTCGCTCTCGACGTGGACAATGCCGTGCACGCCATCGAGCTGTCGGCACGGCTCCAGGGCCGCGTCGGCGGCATCAAGATCGGCAGCACGTTATTTACAGCGGAGGGGCCGGCTCTGGTACGGCGGCTCGTCGAGATGGGCCACCGCGTGTTCCTCGATCTGAAATTTCACGATATTCCCCACCAGGTCGCGGGCGCTGTCGCGTCGGCCACGAAGCTCGGCGTCTGGATGATGACCGTTCATGCATCGGGCGGCTTCGAGATGCTGAAGGCGGCCCGGCGTGCCGCGACCGAGACGGCCGCCGCCCGCAACACACGCGCGCCGCTGATGGTCGCCGTGACGGCGCTCACCAGCCTCAGCGATCAGGCGCTCCTCGAGATCGGCGTGAGCCGGTCGATGGAGCGACAGGTGGAAGAGCTCGCCGCGCTGGCGCAGAAGGCCGGCCTCGATGGCGTGGTGGCATCGCCGCATGAGCTGGCGGTCCTGCGGCGGCGCTTTCCGGACATCACGATCGTGACGCCGGGGATCCGCGCGTCGGCGGCGCCGGCAGATGATCAATCCCGCACGCTGAGCGCCCGCGAGGCGCTCGCGGCCGGCGCCACCTACCTGGTCGTCGGGCGCCCCATTGTCGCGGCCGCAGATCCCCGCGGTGCCGCCGAAGAGATCGCCCGCAGTTGCGCCTGACGATCTACAGCAAGCCCGGTTGCCACCTGTGCGATGAAATGAAGGCCGTCGTGCATCGCGTCATCGATTCTCGGGCAGACTCGCCGCTGGACGAGATCGACATCTCGACCGATCCCAGCCTGCTCGATCGCTACGGCCTCGAAGTTCCCGTTCTGCTGATCGATGGATTTAAGGTGGCGAAGTATCGGGTGTCGGAGGAGGAACTGACGCGGATGCTTGAGGCCCGTCGGTACTAAGGGTTGTCCTAGGTTCTGAGTTCTGCGTGCTCGACGTAGAACCCAGAACCCAGAACGTAGAACCTATTTCGCCGTGACGATGTGAAAGCCTCTGCGGTTCCGCTGCCAGCAGGCTTCCGTCTCCTCGGTGCAGACCTGCTGCTCCTTGCCCTTGCTGATCGTCGTGACGCGATCCCCGGCGACGCCAAGGCTCACGATGTAATCCTTCACGGCCGTCGCACGACGTCCCCCCAGCGCCAGGTTGTACTCCGCCGTTCCGTTCCGCGCGTGTCGGTGTGCCCTTCCACAGTCATCTTGACTGACGGCCACCGTTTCAAGTAGTCGGCGTTTCTCGACGCAGCCGCCCGGCCGTCGTCTCTCAGCGTCGCGCTGTCGTAGTCGAACAACACGTCGGCAAGGGGACGCTCGACGTTGAGCTGATCGACGGTCTTCTTCGAGAAGATCTGATCGTCGGTGAGAGGCGCCGGCGCCGATGGCGCGGGCGGGGGCGGGGGTGGTGGCGGAGGGGGGGGCGGCGGCGCCGGGGCCGCCGGAGGTGGTGCCGGTGCGGTTGCCGGGGCAGGCACCGGCCTCTTGCAGGCGGCAGCCGTCAGACCCAGGATAGCGCACAGCGCGCCGACCAGCAGGACACGTCGCATGAGATTCTCCTCAGCTGAAGTTGCATCGCGATCGGAACGATCGCGGGGACAGAGTACCATAGGCGCGGTGGACGCGCTGCTCGAACGGACCTTTCACGCCGAACAACGCCACTTTTGGTTTCGCGGCTTCAAACGATTCGTCGCCCCGCTTCTGACGCAGGCAACCGAGGGCCTCTCGCATCCGCGCCTCCTGGATGCCGGCTGCGGTACCGGCGCCAACCTCGTCTTTCTCCAGCAGTACGGAACGCCGTTCGGCCTGGAGCTCCACTGGCGCGGATTGCGGTTCGGACGCGAGCGGGGCATCACGCGGCTCACCCAGGGCAGCGTCGTGGCGCTACCGTTTGCCGCCTCGTCGGTGGACGTCGTGCTCTCGTTCGACGTGCTCTACTGTCTACACCAGCCTGACGAAGAAGCCGCGATCGCGGAGATGTACCGCGTGCTCCGTCCCGGAGGCGCGCTCATCGTCAACGTGGCGGCGATGGCGCTCCTGAAAGGCGACCACTCCATTCTTGGCGGAGAAGTGCACCGATATACGCGAAGCGAGCTGCGGTCCAGACTCGAGCGGGCCGGATTTCGGACGGCGCGGATCACCTATACAAACGCGTTCCTGTTCCCCATCACCGCGGCGGTAAGGGTTGTCCAGCGGCTGCGGGGACTGAAAACAGGCGACCAGAATCAGGGTGACTTTTATGTGCCGCCGGGCCCTGTGAATGCGCTGCTTTCGGGCGCCCTCGCCCTCGAATCGGCGTTCGTCGCGGCGGGCGTGAACATGCCGGTCGGAAGCTCGCTGCTGTGCCTCGCGAGAAAACCCTAACGGATATCGAAGCGGAAGATGCGGAGGCCCAGCGTCCTCCTGTCGGGGCTGCCCGAGCGCTCGTGCGGCACGAACGTCTGATCGGTTTCCAGCGTCAGCATGCCGTCTGCCGCCGCGATCGCCGAGGCGGGTATCTTCACGGTCAGCTCGAAATCCACCGACGGCCCAGCGGTCGCCAGCACTTGGTTCCCCGCACGCACGATGACGCGCGGCTGCGCGTCGAAATACCGCAGCGGTGATTCACCCCCGAGCGTCAGGGTCAGATCCCGCCCTCCCGAATTCACGAAGGTCTGCGCACGGCCGGTCGTCCATCGCCAGCGTCGTTGAAGGTCCTTGCTGTACTCGATCTCGTTCCAGCCCGCGTGGTGAACGAAAAACAGCTCGCTCGGCGCGGCGACCGCCAGTTGTGTGAGCCGCACGCTCTGCGGCTTGCCCGCCGGCGACGCGTAAGACGCGACAAGCCGGCCGAATGCCGACGCTCCGGCCAGAGCTCCGGGCTCCAGCATGATCCTCCTGAAAAAATTGCCGCCGGCAGGTACGTCCCACTTGTCAATCGCGCGATCGTTCATCGTGAGCGTCACGGTGGCGGTCTGACTGTCGGTGCTCTCCCCCCCGATGACCAGGAGCGCTGCGTCGGGCCGATTTCTGATGTATGCCACACCTTGGGTGCGGCCGAGACGTTCTGACATGTTCAACGTCTCCGGGGTGAGGTGCCAGCCCTCTTCCGCATACCATCGGGGCGGCGAGTCGATGCGGATGAGGTCGACGATGTCGGGGCGGACTCCGCTGATGAAGCGCTCTCGCGGGAAACGCCAGACGTAGTGCGCCTGGATCTTCCGGCTCAGCGGATCGATCAGCTCGATATCCGTGCGCGCCGGATCGGCAAGAAACCAGACGGGCCCGGTATTCCCTTCGTGCCAGTACTTCGCAAGCTCGAGCCATTCCCGCATTGGCGGCGTGTTCAACACGCGCGCATCTCCGAGGTTCTGCGTCTGCGCCGAACGCGCGAACGCCTGGTGCATGCCGACTGCGGCGCCGGGCTCCGCCCGAAGGCGGTTCTGCAGTTCCCGGAGCGCCGCAAAGGCGGGGCTGCCATCTCGCGCATACACGCGCACGGCGGGCAGGGTGATCACGAGCGACCAGACGACGAGTATCGCGACAATCACGCTCGAATACGCGGGACGCGACGTGCGTGCGCCGCCGATGAACTCGATTCCTTTCAGCGCGAGGTACGCCATCACCGGAATCAGCGGCAGCGCGTAGCGCGTGGTCACGGTTTCCTGCACCAGCAGATGCACGAACAGGTAAGGCCCGGCGAGCACGGCCAGCAGCAGGGCGACCCTGGGCGCGCGCCGTACGAGCGCCAGCGCTCCGGCTGCCGCGAGCACGAAAATCGTCCAGCCCAGCGCGGGAGACGCCCACGGGTAGATGAAGGTCTCGAGCAGCGCGAACGCCAGCCTTCGCGCGCTCGGGTTGCGGTACAGCATGTCGACGCCGGCGAAATCTTCCCGGCCCTGCGCGGCGATCGCCGCGCGATAGGCCATCAAACCTCCGCTGGCGATCACGAGGGGAACGGCCCACACCAGCACCCCGATCGTGAACGTCATGGCGCTGCCAAGAAGCGCGCCCGCCGCACCTCGCCCCGCGCGCTGCACCAGCACGAGGGCGAGGAGCGGCAGGGTGAGCCACAGGGCCTGAGACCTCATGCCAATGGCCAGCGCCGCGAGAAATGCGCCCAGCACGATCATCCTGCCTGAGCCCGCCAGCGCCTCCGGCGTGCGTTCCGGACTCAGGCGCTGCCGCACGAACGCCGACACGAGAGCCGCCTGAGCCGCCAGCGTCACGGCGAGGCCCGGCACGTCGCTCATCGGACGTCCCGCGTTGAACCAGTACAGCGGGCTCACCACGACGAGCAGCGTAGCCAATGCCACGGGAAGCGCCGAGTCCGGGGCTCGCCGCCCGTCCAGGGCCTCGAGATCGGCGTAGATCTTCATCAGCGGAAACACCGCCAGCGCGCCGAAGAGCGCACCCAGCAGCGCGAGGGCGCGCGCGTCGGATGGGACGACCGCCCGCGCGAGCTTCGCGAGCGCGATGAAGATGGGGTAGCCGGGAGGATGGGGCTGGTGCTTCGACGGATCGAAATCGTGAACGCCGAGCGCGAAGTTCAGCGAATCGATGTCTTCGAGCGTCGATGGCAAAAACACGAGATGCGCGACCAGAAACACGACCGCGAGCCCGGACGCCCAAAGCAGCTTCGGAGAAATGGTCAAACCTGGCGGAGGATCAGGCCTTCGTTCAAACTCCCCGTGCGATAGCCTTTCGGATCGATCGTCACGGACTCATAGCCGGCAGCCTGCAGTTCTCGAACGATGGCGTCATGCATGTCGGGTTCGAGCGCGCGCGGGAGATCGTCGCAGGCCACCTCCACCCGTGCGAGCGTGTCGTAGTGGCGCACGCGGCAGACGCGGAAACCGAGCGCGTGCAGCGCGTCCTCGCCGCGCTCGATCTGGCGCAGCTTTGCCGGCGTCACTTCGTTGTGATACGGAATGCGCGAGGAGAGGCACGCGGACGCAGGCTCATCCCACACCGGCAGCCCTGCGAGCCGCGACAGCTCGCGGATGTGCGCCTTGGTCAGCCCGGCCTCGTCGAGCGGGCTCCTCACACCGAACTCTTTCGCCGCAAGGCGGCCGGGACGGTAGTCGCCGCGATCGTCGGCGTTGGTCCCGTCGGCGACGACGGCGAATCCCCGCTCGTGGGCGAGCTGCGTGAGCCGCGTATAGAGCTCGTGCTTGCAGAAATAACAGCGGTTCTCGGGATTCGCGCGGTACTCGGCGCGATCGATCTCGCCGGTGAAGATGATCTCGTGATGCAGGTCGAACTCCTTGGCGACGGTCAGCGCAAGCCTGCGGTGATGCGCGGGGTAACTGGGGCTCTCGGCGGTGACGCAGAGGACGTTGTCGCCCAGGACTTCGGTGGCGGCCCAGGCCAGATACGCACTGTCGACGCCGCCGCTGAACGCGACGATCACCGAGCGCATGTCGAACAGGATCGCGCGGAGCTCAGGTGTCACTCGTCCCAGTCCTCTTCCTCCTTAGGGTCTTCGTCTTCGTCGACCTCGAGCTCCTCTTCCCCTTCGCCTTTCACTTCCTCTTCCTCGTCGTCATCGTCATCGTCATCATCGTCGTCGGAGGCGACATCCAGCTCGATGGGCGAGAGGCCCGAAATTACGAGGTTTGAGCCGCACTCGGGACAGCTGAGGAGGTCGCCCTTGTCCACGTCGTACTCGTCGACCTCGACCTCGGCGTCACATTCTGGGCAGATAGCCATTTGTTCCGGATTATATCGAGAACCTGCTAAATTCTGCAACGCGTGCTAACGCTTTTGAGGCCGCGTTCCGATACATCTCGTGGGCCATCCACCGCTCATGACGACAACCAGCGCGCCCAGCGCCAAGACCGTCCTCGTCGCTGACGACACCGCGTTCGTGCGCGACCGCTTCAAGGCCGCGATCGAAGGGGCCGGACATCGCGCGGTCACGGTCAAGAGCGCGGCGGAGCTGCTCGCGCGCGTGCGGGCGGATCTCGCGCAACTGGATCTGCTCGTCATCGACCTGCGGCTGCCGCACTCCTCCGGCGTGGACCTCGTCCGGAGCATCCGAAAGCTGGACGACGGGCGCCTGCCCATCCTGATCTTCAGCGGCACGATTACCAGCGCCGAAGAGGTGCGTGAGCTCGCGGCCCTCGGTGTCGCGGGCTACGTGAACGAGTACAGCGCGGTGCAGCACATTCTCCCATCGCTCGCGCCGCACCTGTTTCCGGACAATTTCAACCGGCGCGGCAGCCCTCGCGTGGTGCTCGGCATTCCGATCGCCTACCGCTTCGGCAACACGATTGCCGCCGCCTTGACGTTGAATCTGAGCCGCGGGGGCATCGCCATCAGAACCACAAGCCCGCTCGAGAACAACGCCAAGGTCCGGATCCGGTTCCGGCTCCCGGGCTCCAAGCGCGACATCGACGCCGAGGCTCGCGTGGCCTGGAGCGACCGCCGTCACGGCATGGGCCTTCAATTCGAGAAGGTGGAGCCGCAGGATCAGACCGCCATCGACGAGTTCGTCGACGCGCACTTCTTCAGCAGTAGAAAAGCATAGGATCACCCCCGGAGGTTCCTTCAATGGAAACCGGTGTCCTGGACGTCGGTATGCGCCTGCTCGCGGTGCTGGCGTTGGTTCTGGCCAATGGGTTTTTTGTCGCGGCCGAGTTCGCGATTATCTCGGTCCGCAAGACCCGCATCGACCAGCTGCTGGCCGAAGGCAGCCGGATGGCGCGTCCGGTCAGGCGCGCGCTGGATAATCCCGATCAGTATATCGCCGCCACCCAGCTCGGCATCACGATGGCGAGCCTCGGCCTCGGATGGATCGGCGAGCCGGCGCTCGCGTCGCTCATCGAGCCGCTCCTTCGCTGGCTGCCGGCGACGCTATCCATTGCGACGTCGCACACCATCGCCGTCGCGATCGCCTTCCTCGTCATCACCGCTCTCCATATCGTTCTCGGCGAGCTGGCGCCGAAGACTGTGGCGCTTCAGTATCCCGAGAAGACGTCGCTCCTGGTGGCCAAGCCGACGGAGTTATTTCTCAGGGTCTTCAAGCCGTTCATTCGCGTGTTGAACGGCATGGGCTGGGCGGTCGTCAGGATGTTCGGCATGAAGGCCGCGAGCGGCCATGGCCTCGTGCACTCGGAAGAAGAGCTCAAGATGCTGGTGACGGCGAGCCAGGAAGCCGGCGTGCTCGAAGAGGACGAAGAGCAGATGCTGCATCGCGTCTTCCATTTCGCCGAGTTCACCGCCGCCGATATGATGGTGCCGCGCACGGAGATGGCCGCGGTGAAAGCCGAAGCGTCGATCAGCGACGTGGTCGACCTCATCTGGCGGGGCCGGCACACGAGCCTGCCTGTGTACCGCGGCGAGCTCGACGATATTGTCGGCATCATGCTCGTGCCCGATCTGGTGCGCGCGCTTGCCTCGCCGCCGCTCAACTTCAGCGTCGCGGCGATCGCGCGCGAGGCGCTGAACGTTCCCGAGACCATGAAGGCCGACGAGCTGCTGCGGCAGATGCGGCGGCACCGCACGCACCAGGCGATCGTTATCGACGAATATGGCGGCACCGCTGGCCTGGTGACATTCGAGCGTGTCATGGAGCGCATCGTCGGAGAGCTGGGCGGCGATTTCGGCACGGCGGCGTCACCCATCCGGCAGCTGCCCGATGGATCCGCCGAGGTCGACGGCCTTGCGCTGGTCACCGACATCGACGAGCGATTCGGGCTGGAGATCGACGAGGAGACGTACACGACGATCGGGGGCTACATGCTGGGGCGGCTCGGCAGACGACCGAAGATCGGCGATACGGTCGAAACCGGCGGCCGCACGCTGCGCGTCGAAGCCATCGACGGATTGCGCGTGTCGAGGGTCCGGATAATCTAGGCTCCAGATTTATCCGGCAAGTTTCGAGAGCGCCTCGCTCAACTTTCCGTAGTCTGGCTCGTTGCGCGCGTCGTCCAAGACCTCGCGATAGCGGACGACGCCCCCTGTATCTATGACAAACACCGCGCGCTTCGCGATATTTTTCAACCCGATCATGTCCGGATTGACGACGTCGTAAGCCTTGATGACGTCCTTGTTGTAGTCGCTCAGCAGCTGAAACTCGAAGTGCTGCTGATCGCGCCAGGCCTTCAGCGCGAAGAACGTGTCGGTGCTGACACCGAGCACGCTGGCGTTGGCCCCCTTGAAGCCGCTCATCGTTTCGCGGAAGCGGCACATCTCCTTCGTGCATGTGCCGCTGAACGCGCCCGGAAAAAATGCGAGCACGACGTGGCCCTTCTTGAGCTCCCCGCTGAGCGTCACGCTTTCGCGATCGTGATTGGCAAGCGCAAAGTCCGGAGCCTTGCTTCCCACTTCTACTGCCATTGATGCCTCCTAGGGAACCAGTGCCAACTGCGAGGCGGTTGAACTCTCCACCGCTGATCGCGTGAACGGCAGCGCGCGATACCGCCCCTGCCGCCACAGCATATTCTGATCGAAATAGTGCGGGCTGCGCGGATGGCCTGACTGGCCCGTCGTGTTGACGGCCACCGACCGATCCCACGCGCCTACATCAAGTATCTGCCGATATGAGGCCGCTTCGGAAGTCTCGTAAGGCCGCCTCGCATTCGTGGTCGTCTTGTTGACGGTCATGCTGTCGCCGGCGACCGGCACAGGGCCGCGGCTGAAGAACCAGTCGAGCAGCCTTCCCCCTCCGCCCAGCGGATGCGAGAACTTCACGGCGTGAATCTCCGTCCACCGCCAGTTCGGCCGATCGCCGAAGCGGCCCCGCAGAGATGACACGGCGTCGGCCGCCGCCTGGCGGGCGACGTGCTCCCGGGTTTCCACGACATCGAGAGTTCCCCGGTCGTCGAACCACGGGGAACCGTCATCCGCAATGATCGATCGCAGCCCGGCAAACCGTTCGTTGCCGGCGTATCGATAGAATCGATCGTAAAGCGGCGCGGGCATCTCGTCGGCGAACGTCCGGCGCCACAACGCTTCCTCGAACGCTTCGTACAACGTCGCGACCGGCCGATCGTCGACGCGGCGGTCCCACGCGCGCAGCTCCCGAACGTCTTCCGGCAGCTCGACGTGGTCGAGAATCCAGCCGGCGGAAAGACTCGTGACGTCGGCCTGAATACTCGCCATCGCGGCGACATCGAGCCCTCGCGACTCGCCCAGCAGCGCAGTAATACGCTGGGCCCGGAACGGTGCCACCCAGTCGCGTGTGACCGAATATGGAAGGCGCCGATCGATTTCGTTGTTGGCCGTCACTATCTGGCCCGACGCCGGATTCAGCACGGCCGGCAGCTGATTGATGTCGATGGAGCCGCGCCAGTCAGCCTCAACGGGCCATCCAGGCGCCGGCATCGATCCATCGGAACCACCGCGGACCGGCAGCAGACCGGACATCGCGTACCCGATGTTGCCGTCGATGTCGGCGTACACGAAATTCTGAGCAGGTGCCGAGAACCGCCGGACGGCGGCAACGAACTCCGTCCAATCGCGTGCGCGGGCCAGCGCGTCGAAGGCCACCGCGGACTCACCCCGCACGATCGCATCCCATTTGAGCGCAAGCACGGTCTCACGTAGCTCGCCCTGCGGCGCGGGTCCACCGGGTTGAGCGTCGTGCCATCCCTCGGCGTTCAGCACCGGTCCCCGGCTCGTCGAGCGCACTTCGAACACAACCGGCTCCCGGCGCCCGCTGACGCGTATCTCGTGGCGGCGCACGTCCAGCGGCAGCCACTCGTCGCCGGACCGATAACGCGTTCGTGAGGCGTCAAGCTGTTCGACGAAAAAATCCTGCACGTCGGCGCCGACGTTGGTCAGCCCCCATCCCAGCCGCGCGTTGTGGCCGATGATGATGAACGGAATGCCCGGAATGGTGACGCCCGCCACATTCAGCGCGTGGGACACAACGTGGACCTCCCACCAGACCGACGGCATCTCGATCGCAAGATGGGGGTCGTTGGCGAGAATCGGGCGGCCGGACGCGGTTCGCGAACCGTGAACAACCCAGCTGTTGCTCATCGCCCGCGACTCCGACGAGAGCCATTCGAGGCCGGGTGGATAGTTGATCGGCGATCGTCCATCGTCCATCGTCCATCGTCGCTCCGCACCCGTCGCACCTATCGCACCCGTCGCACCCGCCGCACCTGTCGCACCTGTCGCACCCGACGCACCCTCGAGTATCACCGGCGCCCACTCCGGCGGCTCGGGGAACAGCTCGGCCGCTCTCGGCCCGAGTGCCTGGGCGAGCTCGTACCTGAGCAGCTCGGCCGTGTGGTTGTCGCCGAGCCGCCACGCGAACAGCTTGCCGATGGCCAGCGAATCAATCGGCGTCCACGGCTCAGGATGCAGGCCCAGTAACTGGTGCTCGACCGGGAGCTTCCCACGCGGCACGCTCATCGCGGCATTCACGCCGGCCGCATAGCTTTCGAACACCGACCGCACCTCGGCCGTGGTGCGCTGCCATTCGATTTCTGCCGCGCGGCGAAGACCCAGCGTCAAAAACCGTCCATCGATGGCGATCGTCGCCTCTCCCAGCAGCTCCGACAATCGTCCGGAGGCCGCGCGCCGATACAACTCCATCTGCCAGAGGCGGTCGCGCGCCTGCAGGTAGCCAACCGAACGCCATGCATCTTCGTCTGATTGGGCAAATACATGAGGAACGGCGAAGCTGTCGAATCGAACCTCGACCGAGGATTGAAGGCCCGCAAGGGGGAGCCGTCCGTCTAAAGGCGGGATGGAGCGGTGAACCCACCACCACCCAAACGACAGCAGGAGGGCGGCGAGCCCTATGAGAACCGCCGTCCCTCTTGCCGCCCTTGAGGCCGTTCGACTAGGATTGGGGGTTGGTGGCATGGTCGCTGCCCCTTTCAAGAGCTTATATCTAATGGAGATCGCCGTTGATTGAGGTCCAGCACCTCACAAAACGTTACGGCCGCGTGACTGCGGTCGACGACCTGAACTTCCGCGTCGAGCGCGGAGAGATCCTCGGTTTTCTCGGTCCCAATGGGGCGGGCAAGACGACGACCATGCGCATCCTTACCGGCTACATGCCGGCGACGGAGGGCAAGGCGGTGGTTGCCGGATTCGACGTGTTCGAGCAGCCGATCGAAGCCAAGCGCCGGACCGGGTACCTGCCGGAAACGCCGCCGCTGTACCCGGAGATGACGGTGCGCGAGTACCTGCAGTTTGTCGCGCGCATCAAGATCAAGGGCATCACATCCAGCGAGCGCCGAGGCCGCGTCGAGGACTCGATGCGTCGCACGCGCGTCGACGATATGGCGACCCGCCATTGCGGAAAGCTGTCGAAGGGATATCGTCAGCGCGTCGGTCTCGCCCAGGCGATTCTGCACAACCCCGAGGTGCTCATTCTGGATGAGCCGACGGCCGGGCTCGATCCGAAGCAGATCATTGAGACGCGGGAGCTCATCAAGGAGCTCGCGGGCACCCACACGATTATCTTGAGCACCCACATTCTTCCCGAAGTGGCGCAGACCTGCGATCGAGTCGTCATCATCAATAACGGCCGCGTGGTTGCCGTCGATACGCCGGCGAACCTCACGGCGCGCCTGCGCGGATCCGAAACGATGTACGTGCAGGTCGACGCGTCGGGCCAGGATGCGGCCGCGATGTTGAGCACGCTGCCCGGGGTCGTCAGCGTGGTGCCGGCCGACATGCAGGGAACGGTTGGCGGCTTCGACGTCAGCAGCGAGAAAGGTCGCGATATCCGCCGCGAGCTCGCGCGCGCGATCGTCTCGCAGAACTGGGGACTCCTCGAGCTGCGGCCGTCGCGCATGAGCCTCGAAGAGATCTTCCTCAGTCTCACGACCGAAGAAAGGCCCTCCGACATGGAAGCCAGAGCGGAACCGGAACACAAAACCGAAGAGATGCCCCATGAGTAACGTGCTTGCGATCGCCCAGAAAGAGCTGAAATCCTACTTCGCCTCGCCGATTGCGTACATCGTCATCGGTTTGTTCGCGCTCGTGTTTGGCTACTTCTTCTTCGTGTCGCTCAATTATTTCATCCAGGCGAGCCTTCAGATGGGCATGCCGGGCCAGGGGCAGATCAACATCCACACCATGGCTATCCGGCCGCTGTTTCAGAACGTCGCCGTGGTCGCGCTGTTCTGGCTGCCGCTGATCACTATGCGCACCTACTCCGAGGAGAAGCGGTCCGGGACCATCGAGCTGCTGCTCACCTCGCCCCTCACCGACACGCAGATCGTTGTCGGCAAGTTCCTGGGCGCCCTCGCGCTCTACGCCCTCATGCTGGCCGTCACCTGGATTCACATCGCGATCCTGTTCGTCTACGGCAACCCCGAATGGAAGCCGATCGCCACCGGCTACCTCGGCCTCCTGCTGATGGGCGCGTCGTTCATGTCGATCGGCCTGCTGATTTCGAGCCTGACGAAGAACCAGATCGTCGCCGGCATGTCCACATTCGCGGTGCTCCTTCTGATCTGGACGCTGGGCTGGATGACCGACTCGGCAGGCCCGACGATGCAGAAGGTGTTGAGCGCGCTCTCGATCACCGACCGCTTCGATGACTTCTCGAAAGGGATCATCTCGGCGAGCCATCTCGTCTACTACCTGAGCTTCATCACGTTCGGGTTATTTCTGACCGCGAAGTCGGTCGACAGCGAACGCTGGCGCGGGTGAGCCTGCATGCTTAATACGCTCCTTGGAATCATCGGCTGGGTCGGCACGTTACTCGTGTTTCTGGGCGTGGCGATCCGGTTGTTCCGTCCCCAATGGGATCAGTACGCGTATTGGGCCGCGATCGGCGGTCTCGTGTGCGTCGGTCTTTACACGCTTAGCCAGTGGCGCGAGATCGCTCGGTCGCTCCAGAAGCGCGAAACGAAGCTCGGCGCGATGATGAGCATCAGCGTCATTGCCGTGCTCGCGATCCTCATCGGCGTCAACTACCTGGTGAGTCGTCGCGATAAGCGGTGGGACTTCACCGCCGGCGGCTCGTACACGCTCTCGGACCAGACGCTCAAGGTGCTGAGCAACCTCTCGGCGCCGGTCAAGGTGCTGGTCTTCGATCAGCCTGGCGCTTTTCAGCGGTTTCGCGATGGCCTCACCTCGTACGAGCATGCGAGCCGGAACATTCAGGTCGAGTACGTCGATACGGACCGTCAGCCGACACGCGCGCGCGATTACAACGTGCTGAATAACGGCACGGTGGTCATGGAGTACAGCGGCCGGCGCGAGACGGTGATGAGCGAGCGCGAGCAGGACCTGACGAACACCCTCATCAAGGTGACGACGGGCCGCCAGATCAAGGCGTACTTCGTTCAGGGGCACGGCGAAAAGGACAGCGCCGGCTCCGACCGCAACGGCTACTCCAGCGTGATCGACGTGCTGAAGCGGGACAACTACACCGTCGACAAGATCGTCCTCGCGCAGGCGCAGGGCGGCGTGCCGGCCGATGCGTCCGTGCTGATCGTCGCCGGTCCGACGACCGATTTCCTGAAACCCGAAGTCGATGCCATCGGCGCCTACCTGCGCAAAGGAGGCAAGGCGCTGTTCATGCTCGACCCGCCGGTCGGCGAGACCGC
>JANNJO010000422.1:0-7294 GCA_031395755.1 Acidobacteriota bacterium | reverse complement strand
GCTGAGCGATACCCACTTTCTCTGGCCGGGACCGGAGTCGCCTGGAAATTCCTGGCTGCGGGTTGAGGCCCTCACCGGCAGCAGCCAGCCGCTGTTCACGACGGCCCAATTCGAATCAGCGCTCGTCAACGCTGGCGTTTCCGCGGATGCCGCGAGCGGCGCGGCGGGACGCCGGCCGTCGAATTTCAACACGCGGCGAGACGCGTTCGTCGTGACGATCGACGGCGATCTGTTTCTCTACGACATCGCTCGTGCGGCAGCGACGCGCCTCACGAGCTCACCGGGGGCCAAGAGCGAAGTGACGTTCAGCCCTGATGGCCGCGCGGTCGCCTTCATCAAGGACAACAACCTGCACGTCACGACCGTGCGTGGGGCGGGTCTTGCAGTTCAAGACCCGCCCCACGTTGAGCGCGCGCTGACCACCAGCGGCAGCGCCGAGCTGCTCAACGGCAAGCTCGACTGGGTGTACTCCGAAGAGCTGTACGGGCGCGGAACGTACCGCGCCTACTGGTGGAGTCCTGATTCATCCCGCATTGCCTTCATCCAGCTCGACGAGAAGTCGGTCCCCGAGTACACGCTCGTGGACGACCTTCCGTATCATCCCGAGGTCGAGCGCTGGGATTATCCGAAGGCCGGCGATCCCAACCCCATCGCGCGGCTCGGCGTCGTTGCGCTCTCGGGCGGCGCGCCGCTCTGGATCGACACGTCGAAGTACGCCGACTTCCTCATCGTGAGCGTCGGCTGGGCGCCGGACAGTCGCACAGTGGTCCATCAGATACAGAATCGGCAACAGACGTGGCTCGACTTGAATCGAGCCGATATCGTTTCGGGCGCAGCCGTCACGCTTCTAAGAGAAACCAGCAAGACGTGGGTCGAACGTTGGCAGGACTCGAGCGTGGATCCGGTCTGGTTGAAGGACGGATCGTTTCTGTGGCTGAGCGAACGGAACGGATGGCGCCATCTCTATCACTACGCGGCTGGAGGCGCTCTGATTCGGCAGGTCACGTCGGGCGAGTGGGAGATCCGCCGGATGCACGGTCTCGACCCGGCTGAAACGGCCGTCTTCGTCGACGCGACCGCGCGCAGCCCCATCGGCCTTGATCTCTTCCGAATCAATCTGGACGGCACCGGCCTTCGGCGGCTATCCACGCAGGACGGGCGCCATCTTCCGTTTCTCAACCGCTCGCGCACGCTGTTTCTCGATTCATGGAGCGACGTCAGCACGCCTCCGCAAGTGCGCCTGCACAGAACGGCGACCGGCGAGGCCGTTCGCCTCGTTCATGCGAACCAGGTACCGGCGCTGAAGGAGTACAGGTTGTCGGAGCCGGAGCTGCTGCAGGTGAACACACGGGACGGCTTCGTCATGGAAGCGATGATGATCAAGCCGCCGGACTTCGATCCATCGAAGCGGTATCCGGTCTATCAGTTCACCTACGGCGGGCCGCACTCCCAGCAGGTCGTCAACGCCTGGAGCGGTTCCGACTTTCTGTACCACCAGCTGCTCGCCCAGAACGGCATCATCGTCTGGATGATGGACAACCGCACGGCGAGCGGCAAAGGCATGCAATCGGCATGGCCGCTGTACAGGAACCTCGGTGAGACCGAGCTGCGCGACATCGAAGACGGCATTGCGTGGCTCAAGAAGCAGGCTTACGTGGACGGGTCCCGCATCGGCATCGCCGGCATCAGTTACGGCGGCTACATGACGCTGTATGCGCTGACACACAGCCGGAGCTTCGCGATGGGCATCGCCGAAGGGGCCGTGAGTGACTGGCGAAACTACGACACCATCTACACCGAGCGCTACATGGGACTGCCGAAGGACAATGCGGACGGATATCGACGAAGCTCCCCGCGGTTCAGCGCCGGGCGTCTGAGCGGCGAGCTGCTGCTGATTCACAGCGCGCTCGACGATAACGTGCACGAGCAGAACATGTCGCAGTTCGCCTACGAACTGCAGAAGGCCGGAAAGCGATTCCAGATGATGCTGTATCCGAGATCCCCCCACGGGGTGAGCGAGCCGCAGCTGGCGCCGCACATGCGGCAAATGATGCTCGATTTCACCGTGAAGAATCTTCTGCGATAGGATGTTTGGATGAATCCGGCCGTTCGTCAATGGGTAGATGACATCCAGGCCCTTACGATGCCGTCCGCGGTGGTGTATTGCGACGGATCGACGGCCGAACGAGACCGACTCATTGCAGGGTGCCTCGCGACCGGAGAGCTGATTGAGCTGAATCAGGAGAAGCTGCCGGGCTGTTACCTCCATCGCAGCGCGCCCCACGATGTCGCACGCACGGAACATCTGACGTTCGTCAGCACGACGGAGAAGGATGACGCCGGTCCCACCAACAACTGGATGGCGCCGGACGCCGCCCGCGAGAAACTGACGCCGCTCTTCCGCGGATCGATGAAGGGACGCACCTTGTTCGTGGTGCCGTTTCTGATGGGCCCTCCCGGATCTCCGTATTCCAAGGTCGGCGTTGAAGTCACCGATAGCCGCTACGTGGTGCTGAACATGCGCATCATGACGCGCGTCGGACAGGTGGCGCTCGATCACCTCGGCGGCTCCGGCGACTTCACGAAATGTCTGCATTCGCTCGGAGACCTGAGCCCCGATCGCCGATACATCGTGCATTTTCCCGAGGAGAACGCGGTGTGGTCCATCGGCTCCGGCTATGGAGGCAATGCGCTGCTCGGCAAGAAGTGTCTTGCCTTGCGCCTGGCGAGTTATCGAGCGCGGCACGAGGGCTGGCTTGCGGAGCACATGCTGATCGTGGGCTGCCGGTACAAGGACGGCCCGGTGCGTTACATTGCCGGAGCGTTCCCATCGGCGTGCGGCAAGACCAACATGGCGATGCTCGTGCCGCCGCCCTCGATGCCGGATTGGAAAACCTGGACCGTCGGCGACGACATCGCCTGGATTCGCCCGGGCGCCGACGGACGCCTGTGGGCGGTGAATCCCGAGGCGGGCTTCTTCGGCGTCCTTCCAGGCACCAGCCGCCACACGAATCCCACCGCGTTCGATATGATCCAGGGCGATACGATCTACACCAACGCGGCGCTGCGTCCCGACGGAACGCCGTGGTGGGAAGGACACGACGATCCGCCTCCCCCGCAGGCGCTCGACTGGCAGGGCCGCCCGTGGACCCCTGCCTCGCCCGAGAAAGCCACGCATCCGAACGCCCGCTTCACGACCCCCGCGGTGAACTGCGCGTCGCTGTCGCCGGAATTCGAGAATCCCAACGGCGTGCCGCTCGATGCGATCATGTTCGGCGCGCGGCGTCAGCAGAGGGTGCCCCTCGTCTACGAATCAAAGAACTGGCAGCACGGTGTATTCCTCGGCGCGACCCTCTCGTCGGAAACCACCGCCGCCGCCTCAGGGAAGACGGGCGTGCTGCGGCGCGATCCGATGGCCATGCTCGCGTTCTGCGGCTACAACATGGGCGACTACTTCCAGCACTGGCTCGAGATGGGCCGGAAGGTCTCATCGCCGCCGAAAGTCTTCCGCGTCAACTGGTTCCGCACCGATGCGCGCGGAAAGTTTCTCTGGCCCGGCTTCGGTGAGAACCTGCGCGTCGTGAAATGGATCTTGGAGCGCTGCGACGGCGTCGGCAAAGGCACGGAAACGCCCATCGGCATCGTGCCCACACCGGACGCGATCGATCGGACGGGACTGGATATTTCAGACGAAGCGCTGGAAACGCTGGTCAAGGTCGAACGCGGCGACTGGGCCGAGGCCTCGGCGGATCAGGCCGCGTACTTCAAGTCGCTCGGACCCCGTGTGCCGACAGAGATGTTCAAGGAGCAGAAGCGGCTGGCGGACGCGTTGGGGGACTCGGCTGTGAGTAGAAAGTGAAAAGTGAAAAGTAGAAAGTGAAAAGTAGAAAGTAGGAAGTACTCCCTGGCGTCTAGGATCGCCTTGAATTGTGCCGGGCGCTGGTTAAGGACGCCGTGAAGATTGCGGAAAGCTCCTTCGCTTCGGCAAGAAGCGGTGCATCACTTGCTATCTCACCATCCTTCATGAACTCAAGCCATCCCACGGCTTCGTCCGACTCTTCCACGACCGTTCCAAGCTTCGCGATGAATTCAGGGCGCGATCGTCCGCGCTGGGCGGCGCGGTAGTTGGACCAGCTCGAAGTCGCGGCTCTGTAGAACTGAACCGCTGGGACTTGCGCGTCTGGGCTCTTGGGCAGTTTTCTGTAGAACCGAAGCGACGCGAGCGAGAAGCGGTAAACGCGGTCGAGCAGCTCTGGCACAGGGCTCATGCCATAGAGGAATGCAGAATCCCTGCCGCCGACTCGATCGATGACTCCTAAGAAAACAAGCGGAGTCGCTCGCCGAGATCGCACTTTCTGCCACACTTTTCACTTTCTACTTTCTACTTTTCACTTTCTACTTGCTCCTATCACCTCACGTGCCTCCCCCCGTCCACCCGCACCGTCTCTCCCGTAATGAAATCGCAGCTCAGCAGGGCCAGCACGGCGTCCGAGATGGCCTTCTCTCCGCCCCAGGATCCGAGCGGCGTCGCCTTCTCGACCGACGCCAGCTCTTCGTCGGTGGTCTCCGGCGGGGCGAGAATCGGCCCGGGCGCGATCGCGTTCACGCGAATCTTGTCTGGTGCGAGCTCCAGGGCGAGCGCCTCGGTGAGACCGATCACGCCTGTTTTCGCAACGTAGTACGGCAGGTAGCCCGTGTAGCGCGGCCGTCCGCTGCGCGACAGCCAGTCGGAAAAATTGATGATGTGGCCCTCTCCGCTGCGGCGCATGTGCGGCCATGCGGCGCGGGAACAGATGAACACCGACCGCATGTCGACGGCGACATTCTCGTCGTACTCCTCGACCGTCAGCTCGCTGAGCGGCTTGCTCACGTAAATCGACGCCATGTTGATGAGCACGTCGAGCCGACCCAGCGCAGCGGCGCTCTCGTCCACGAGCGCTTCGCACTCCGCGGCCTTTGTGAGGTTGGCCTGCTTCACGAAAGCGCGCCGGCCCAGATCCCTGATCGCGGCGGCGGTCTTTTCGGCTTCGTCGCGGGATCGGTTGTAGCAGAGCCCGATGTCGGCACCGCGCCGCGCAAGCTCGATGGCGACGACCGCGCCGATCCGCTTGCCCCCAGTCACCAGTACGACGCGATTCGTCAGGTCCATGACGGGATTTTAGCGCGTCTGCGGCACGACTGATCGATGGCGGGAAACGCATCTCTCAGCCGCATACCCCGGCCGGTCGTGGAGTCCCGTTTCTTCGAGCGGGTTTCATGGAACTGGACTTGGCTCGCGCTTCGGCGAACTCGCTGGCGAGGTTTGACTTCGGTTCAGATGGGATGTATGTATGTCCAATTCAATCCTTATGATTCCAACGAGCACAGGAGAGTTGCATGCTGAAGAAGGCGTTCGGAATGGCAATCGTGATCGGCGCATTCGCGTCTGCAACAGCACTGGCCCAGGCACCTGCGCCGGCTGCACCGGCCGCGCCTCCGGCTGGACAGGCGCCTGCTCCTGCGAGCGGCGGCGGCGGCCAGAAGGTGGGCCAGACGGGCAATCCCGATCCTGGCGTCAATTTTCTCAACGTGGTCGAGAACGCGCACGTGCGCGTGCTCCAGGTGACGCTGCAGCCGGGCGCCGTCCGCCGGCCCCACCTCCACAACGACGTGACCTTCCACATGCTGGTGCCGATCACCGGCTCGCTCGACCTCACCGTCGAAAAAGAGCCGGTCATCACGACGGTACCCGGCCAGGCGTATTACATGTTGAAGGGACAGACGCACAGCTTCACGAACAAGAGTGCGGCGGCCGTGCAGGTGGTCGAGCTGTTTATCAAGCCGGATGCGGCGATGGCTCCTCCGGCGGCCGCCGGCACCACGGCTGCGCCAGCCGCACCGGCCGCAGCGCCCGTGGCGCCCGCGGCGCCCGTGGCGCCCGCGAAGTAAGGAATACGGAAAAGGGAAGAAGGAATAGAAAAAAGGGGCGCCGGCATAACTGCCGCGCCCCTTTTCTCTATTCCGTTTGCCTTATTCGTTCTTCCTTACTAGTGTCCTGTAACCGTGGTTCGTGACATTGACTGCGGGGCCCGCGCGTCAACGGTCCGCTGGGCGAATCGGGCGATGCTGGCCAGAATCTCATCGGCGCTTTTGGTCCAGACAAACGGCTTCGGATCGGCCTGATGCGCGTCGATGAATTCCTGAATCGCCGCTTTGAGCTGCGGCACACTGCGAAAGGCGCCGCGACGGATGCGTTTCATCGTGAGCTCGGCAAACCAGCGTTCCACGAGGCTGAGCCACGAGCCATACGTCGGCGTGAAGTGCACGTGAAAACGGGGGCGTTTGGCGAACCAATTTCTGATCAGCGCCGTTTTGTGGGCGCTGTAGTTGTCCATGATGATGTGCACGTCGAGTCGACGGGGGACGCGCGCCTCAATGAGGTCGAGAAACTCGCGGAACTGCGCGGAACGATGCCGCTGGTGAAATTGGGTGATCACTTCGCTCGTCTTCGCGTTCAGCGCGGCAAACAACGTCGTGGTGCCGTGCCGTTTGTAGTCATGGGTGCGGCGTTCGACTTGCCCCGGTTGCATCGGCAACAGCGGCTGCGTGCGGTCGAGCGCTTGGATCTGCGGTTTTTCATCGACGCAGAACACCGCCGCATGCGCAGGCGGGTGCAGATACAAGCCGACGATGTCGCGCACCTTCTCGACGAGCAGCGGATCGTTCGACAGCTTAAACGTCTCGCTGCGATGCGGCTGCAGCCCAAACGTGTGCCAAATACGGGCGATGGCGGTGTGACTGAGGCCGACAGCTTTGGCCATGTCGCGTGTACTCCAGTGCGTCGCGCCGCGCGGCGTGGTTTCCAACGTGCGGATGACCACCGCCTCGACCTGCGCGTCGGTGATCGTGCGCTTGGCCCCCGGTCGCGGCTCATCGTACAGCCCGTCCAGTCGACGAGTGACAAACCGTCCCCGCCACTTGCACACGGTCCCCGGTGTCACATGCAACCGCCGCGCGACCACCTTACTGTCGGTGCCGTCGGCACACGCCAAAATAATGCGCGCCCGACGCGCCAGCGCCGCGGCCGATCGCGATCGATGTGCCAGCGACTCGAGTCGCTGCCGCTCCTCCGTCGTCAAGATCAATGCTACCTTCGGGCGTCCGTGTCGCATGCTCGCCTCCTTGTAAGGGAGTACGAGGGCGCCGCGCTATTTGTTTCAGTTTCTACAGTTACAGGACACTAGTTACTACTGCTGCGCTTCACCTTCGTCTGGTTTTTCGCCGCCCAGTCTCTGGCTTCCTGCGACGCCGCCCA
>JANNJO010000402.1:0-6068 GCA_031395755.1 Acidobacteriota bacterium | reverse complement strand
GGTGCTGCACCAAGGGCGGGTGTTGGGTCACTGGGGGGTCGATCAGCTGACCGATGTGGTTGTGCTGCTGGCCCTGCTGTACTAAATCGCGCCGTTGGTCGAGCGATAGGCCAGCCGCTCGCCGAACGACGTATCAATCCCCTGGCGCTTGAGCAACCCCAGGAATCCCTGCTGATCGGCCGCCTGCCTGTACGCTTCGCGCGAGTCGACGCTGCCGCCCTGGACGCATGCGACCAGCGCATCGTTCAGCGCCACCATCCCGTGCTTGCGTCCACTGTCGATCGCCATCGGCAGCTGGGACGTCTTCCCTTCCGCAATCAGGTTCGCGACCGCGCGGGTGTTCAGAAGCACCTCACGCGCGGCGACGCGCCCCCCGCCCGTCTTGCGAAGCAGCACTTGCGCCACGATGCCGCGCAGGCTCTCCGCCAGCCCCAGCTGCACCTTCGGCCGCCGATCCGGTGGCGTCTGGTCGATGATGCGATCAACCGCCTCGATCGCGGTGTGTGCCGTGAGCGCGCCGATAATCAGGTGCCCGGACTGCGCGGCGTCCAGCGCCAGCGTCACGATTTCCGGGGAACCAAAATCCTCGATCACCAGCACGTCGGGGTTCTCGCGCAGCGCGGCTCGCGCGACCTGCATCAGCTCGCTGCGATCGCCGCGCACCTCGCGCTGGCTGACGAGCGAGCCGCGGTTCTCGTGGACGAACTTGATCTGGTTCTCGAGCGTAATCACATGATCGCTGCGCGTGCGATTGATGAGATCGACGAACGCGGAGATTAACGTCGACTTGCCGCTCGAGCGGGGGCCGGTCACCAGCACCAGCCCCTCGGCTTCGGCGCAGAGACCCTGAATTTCGCGCGACAGCCCGAGCTGCTCGGCCGAGATCGCGCGCGCCGGAATCATGCGGAAGATGCCGCCCGCGCCTCGATGATCTCTGAACGTCACGCAGCGGATGCGGCCGACGTCGGGCACGTCGCAGATCCACTCCGTGCCCGCCTGGGTCCGCAGCGTCTCGCGGCTGCGCTCGGGAATGATGTCGAGCATCAGCGCCTCGACGTCGGGCTCGCTGAGAACACCTTCGCCTTCGATGGCACTGATCTCGCCGTCGACACGAATTGACGGCCGCGCCTGCGACGTCAGGTAGAGCGTCGACGCGCCGCGGGCGGCGGCGATGCGCAGCAGGCGATCGATGCCGGCGGTGTGCAGCGGGGGCGAGAATCGAATCGGCTGCTCCGAACGAACCTGACTGCGTGACAGCGACAGCACATTCGTTGCTCGACTTTCGCTCGGGGCGTCCTGATCGAGGTCGAAGGACGCCGACCGCGGCTCCGGCTCGATCGCCGCGCGTGGCTCGGGGGGAGGCGGCGGGGGTGCGACGTTCGCCGGGTCAAACGAGACCTTGTGGCCCTCGGGCTCCTGGGCGCCCTCGTGAGTCTGGTAAACCTCCTGCTGAACGTCCTCGAGCTGCTCGATGGCCGGCTGGGGTTCGGGTTCGGGTTCCGGCTCGTTCATCATGATAGTGGGCTCCGGTTCTGCTGCAACGGCCTCGGCCATCGGCTGCTCCACCTCGACCGGCTTGCGGTGGCGCCGAATCTCAATCCAGATATCCTCACCGCCACGGGCGGCGACGACGCTGAACCGTTCGCCGGGGCCGGCAAAGTCAGGGGACGGTAAATCGTGCTGCACGGCTCCGACCTCGTCGAGCACCTCGCGCGCATCCTGAGGAAGGAGCTCACCAAGCATGCCGGTCATGGCCTCGAGCGTCAGGACGCGCGAGGCCAGCTGGGACTGCCCCGTGGGAGCCACGACATATGGACACTCGCCCGCATGGAGCACAAGGGCGTCTCCATCAGCGCGAACGATAGCGGTCAGCAGCGAATTTGCGAGCGGCACAAGTCTCCCAGGAGATGTTTTCGATCTCCTGGATTTTCGGTCGAAACGGCCTTTTACTTTATTGTGAAGACGACACCGTGCTGCACCGGAAGAAAATCGAGGAGACGGTCGATCGTGAAGCCCATCGGCTCGATTTCACGCCGGATTTCCTCGAAGCTCATCTTGTGGGACGGCGAGGCGGGGGCGATATTGCTCTCTTTGGCATACTCGAGGATCACGACCCGCCCGCCCGGCTTGAGCGACCGGCGCACCGCCGCCATGACCCTCTCGGGGTCGGCAAACTCATGAAACGCGTAGGCGATGAAGACCAGATCGAGCGCCTTCTCGGGGAGCCGCGGGTCGTTCTCGCTCGCCAGCACGTACTCGACATTCTGGAGCTTGCGCTGCGTGACGGCCGCGCGGGTCAGATCCAGCATCCGTTGCTGCACGTCGACCGCGAGCACCTTGCCAGCCGGCCCTACTCGCTCCGCCAGCCGCCACGTAAAGTAGCCCGTGCCCGAGCCGATATCGGCCACTGTCGCGCCTCGACCGATGTCGAGCGCGTTCATCAACAGCTCCGGCCGTTCCTCGGCGTCCCGTTCCGCCCGCTCGAAAAACGCGGCATTCTCTGTGGCCGGCGCGATGTCGCGGGTCCGCTCCCCCGGTGAGATCGCCCACATCTTCCGCAGCGTGCGCAGATACCCGACCAGCTGGTCCACGTCTGCTGCTGAGAAGTTCGATGCCTCGGCGTGACGCGACGGATCGGTGAGGGATCGACGGAGCGAGTCTGGCGTTCGGAGCAGGCCGATCCAGCTCAGGTCACGCGCGCTGCGGCCGCCCTGCTCGTCGACCGCATGGCAGCTGAGACAGCGCCCGCGCCCCTCGAACAGGGCTCGACCTGGCGGTGGAGTCTGGCTCAAGCCAGACCCCACCGCGAAGAGATACACCAGTCCGGCCGCCGCCACTTTCACATCCACACTTTATCGCTGGACCGCCCTGGGGGCCAACGGGTATAAGACTGCAATGATGCGCTGGGCGATGGCGGCGATTCTTCCACTCATGCTTCTGTCGGGCGCTGCGCGCGCGGCGCAGAACCCGACGCTTCAGGGGCATCCCGACGACTACGTGCGCGCCGACATCGAGTACGGCTCGCGACTGTACGTTCAGCACTGCTTCGGTTGCCACGGAGCGGCCGGCGACGGCGTCGCCGGCGTCGAGCTTCGGAGCGGCAAGTTCCGCAACGCCGTCACCGATCCGCAGCTTCGGACCGTCATCGCCAACGGTTTCCCGACGGCCGGGATGCCGGCGTTCAAACTGGATCCCGTCGAGCTGACCGGGCTCGTCGCCTACCTGCGCAACATGAATACGTTCGACGCCGGCTCGATGAAGCCCGGCGACGCCTCGCGCGGCGAGGTGATCGTCGAGGGCAAAGGCGCCTGCCTGAGCTGTCACCGCGTCGACAACGTCGGCAGCCGGAAAGCGCCCGACCTGAGCGACATCGGCGCCAACCGCAGCGCGGGCTCGCTCGAGCGTTCGCTGCGCGATCCCAGCAGCCAGATGATGCCGATTAATCGGCCCGTCCGGCTCGTGACGCGTGACGGCACGGTGATCGCCGGCCGGCGGCTGAACGAAGACACCTATACCATCCAGATCTCGGACGAAGACGGACGGCTGCTGTCGCTCATGAAAAGCGATCTGCGCGAGCTGACCATTGCGACGCGATCGACGATGCCCTCCTATGAAAAAGAGCTCACGTCGGAGGAAATCGCCGACGTCGTCTCCTATCTCCTCTCCCTGAAAGGTCGATGAAGATGCGACGTTCCCTCGGCGCTGCGGCTGTGCTGGTCCTCATCGCGCTCGTATCGCTCCGGATCAGCGCGCAGACGCCGCTGGGGTACGACCGCCTGCTCAACGCCGCCAAAGAGCCGCACAACTGGCTGACATACGGCGGCGACTACTTCAGCGGCCGTTACAGCACGCTGTCGCAGATCACGCCGGCGAACGTGAAGAGCCTGAGCCTCGCGTGGGCGTATCAGGCGCCCGCGGCCGGAAGCTGGCAGCCGACGCCGCTCGTGGTCGACGGCATCATGTATCTCACGCAGCGGCCCAACGACGTCATCGCGCTCGACGCCGTGACCGGCCGCGTGTTCTGGATCTATCGCCATCAGAACGCGGCTGATCTGGTCGTGTGCTGTGGATCGAACAATCGCGGCGTCGCGATGCTCGGCGATACGCTGTTCATGGGCACGCTCGACGCACACCTGATCGCGCTCGATGCGAAAAGCGGCCGGCTGGTGTGGAAGACCAAGGTCGCGGAGAGCAAGGAGGGCTACTCGATCACCGTGTCGCCCCTGGCGCTGAAAGACCGCGTGCTGATCGGCGTGGGGGGCGGCGAGTACGGCATTCGCGGCTTCATTTCCGCCTACGAGGCGCGCACGGGCAAGGAGATGTGGCGGTTTCACACGATTCCGGGTCCGGGCGAGCCTGGGCACGAGACATGGGAAGCGTGCCCGCCGAACCCGGCGACGTATTGCGATCCAGAGGCCTGGAAGCACGGCGGCGCGTCCGTGTGGGTCACCGGCTCGTTCGATCCGCAGTTGAACCTGACCTACTGGGGCATCGGCAATGCCGGACCGGACTACAACGCCGCGCAGCGACCCGGAGACAATCTCTACACCGCATCGGTCGTGGCGCTCGACGTCGACACCGGGACGCTGCGATGGCACTACCAGTTCACGCCGCACGATCTCTACGACTACGACTCGGTGCAGGTGCCCGTGCTTGCCGACATCACCTGGCAGGGCGCGCCGCTGAAAGCGATGTTGTGGGCCAACCGCAACGGCAACTTCTATGTTCTCGATCGCGCCACCGGAAAGTTCCTGCTCGGCAAACCGTTCATCAGGCTGAACTGGATGAGCGGATTCGACGCCAGCGGCAGACCCATCCAGACGCCGCAACCTCCCGGCATGCCGACCTATCCCGCGGTGCAGGGCGGCTCGAACTGGTATTCGCCTTCGTACAGCCCGCGCACCAAGCTGATGTATGTCTCGACATGGGAAGGCAACGGCCAGATCTTCGGCCAGACGCCGATCGTGTATGAGCCGGGTCGCGGCTTCGGCGGCGGCGTCAATCAGCCGTTCGTGCCGACGCCGGGCGCGCCGACGAGGGGGATCCCCGGCGCGCCGAGCATCCCGAACCTCCGCCGCGGACCGATCAACAACTGGACCGACGCGGCAGGCAACGGCGC
The DNA here is from genome assembly GCA_031395755.1 of Acidobacteriota bacterium. Taxonomy (GTDB): domain Bacteria; phylum Acidobacteriota; class Vicinamibacteria; order Vicinamibacterales; family JAMQPK01; genus JAMQPK01. Next base: position 949 of record JANNJO010000402.1, on the reverse strand, counting down.
CGTGCAGGCCATCGATCCGACGACCGGCGAAGCGAAATGGAAATTTCGCATGACGGACGTCATCGATACCGGGATCGTCACAACCGTCACCGACCTGCTCATCACCGGCGGCCGCGAAGGGTACCTGCAGGTGCTCGACGCGCGGACCGGCGTCCTGTTATGGAAAACGAATCTCGGTGCGCAGATGCTGAACAATCCCATCACCTATGCGGTCAACGGAAAGCAGTACGTCGCCGCCGCCGCAGGTCTCTCGCTGTTCGTGTTCGCGTTACCGTAAGCGCAGAGAGCGCAAGGTCAACTCCTGCGGATCAGGATCTACGGCGATCGTGTGAAGATGAGCGGCGCCGCCGCTCAACAGGCGGCGGAGACACTGCGCGATCTCATCCGCGCCAACCGCGACGTGCGCCTGATCGCGGCGGCCGGCGCCTCACAAATTGATTTCCTCGCAGCGCTGACGGCCGCACCAGACATTGACTGGTCTTGCGTCGAGCTGTTTCACCTCGACGAGTACGTCGGCCTCCCGATCGGCCATCCCGCGAGCTTCCGCCGATACCTCCTCGAGCGGCTGATCCGCCCGACGGGCATGTCTGCCTACCATCTGCTCGACGGCGAGGGCGACGCACGGCAGGCCGCCGACGACGCCGGCCGTGCGATTGCGTCGGAACCCATCGACCTGGCGTTTGTCGGCATCGGCGAGAACGGCCACCTGGCCTTCAACGACCCGCCCGCCGATTTCTTGACCGAGCAGCCATACCTCGTCGTCACGCTGGACGACGCCTGCCGGCGTCAGCAGGTCGGCGAGGGCTGGTTCGCCTCGGTCGAGGACGTGCCGGCGCAGGCCATCTCCATGTCGGTCCGCCAGATTCTGCGGTCGCGCACGATTCTGTGCATCGTGCCCGACACCCGCAAGGCACTGGCCGTTCACACCTGTCTCGAGGGGGCGGTGTCG
>JANNJO010000387.1:0-7189 GCA_031395755.1 Acidobacteriota bacterium | reverse complement strand
TGAGATCCACCGTCATCACCTTCGTACCTGCCGCAATCCTGACGAATCCGAAGAACTGAAGGCCCGCGCTCGGGGGCTGATTCGGGGGCGACCCCGGCGGGACGCTCGCGAACCGCAGCTCGGGTCCGAATGTCCCGTCGAGCGCGTTGGGGCCGAAGGTGCCGGCGTGGAGCGGGCCTGCCACGAACTCCCAGAACGGCTGAAAGTCCTTGAACCGCGCCCGTTCCGGATCGTAATGATGCGCGGCCGCGTAATGCACGTCACCGGTCACCCAGACCACGTTCTGAATCTGCCGTCGCCGCATGAAGCGCAGCAGGTCGGCGATCTCGTGCTCGCGGCCGAGCGGTGGGCCATCGCCGTTGGCAATCGCCTCGAACGCGGTTTCGCCGTCGCGAACGATGAGCCCGATCGGCAGGTCGCTGGCAATGACCTTCCAGGTGGCCTTCGAGGCGAGCAGAGCGCTCTTCAACCACATCAGCTGCCGCGCGCCCGCATGATCGGTTGCGGCGTTCGGCATGGATTGTCGATTTGCCGAGTTGGGGCCGCGATAGGTACGCAGGTCGAGCGCAAACACGTCGAGCAGAGGGCCGTAGGAAGCCGTTCGGTAAATTCGGCCGGTGCGTGTTGTGGCCCCGCGCGGCAGTCGAATCGGCGAGTACTCAAGAAACGCCCTTCTCGCGTTCGCCGCGAGCACCCGGGCATTCTTCTCGGTATAGCGGTCGTCGGCGGCGAGGCTCATGCCGGGATACCAGTTGTTCTTCACTTCGTGGTCGTCCCACAGCACGAGCTGCGGAATCTCCGCATTGAATCGGCGCACGTTGTCGTCGAGCAGGTTGTAGGCGTAGTTGCCGCGGAATTCGTCGAGGGTTTCGGCGACCTTCGATTTCGCCGGAGTGACGAGGTTCTTCCAAAGGGTCCCGTCCGGAAGCCGGATTTCCGCCGGGACCGGCCCATCGGCGTAGATCGTGTCTCCGCAGTGAATGAAAAAGTCGGGGCGCACGCGGCGGATGGTGTCGTACATGCGCATGCCGCCCCACTCGAGGTTGATGCCCCAGCCCTGGCCGACGGTGTCGGCCGACCACGCGAACGTCAGGTCGCGAGCCTCCCGCGGCGCCGAGAGCAGGCTTCCCGCCGCCGGCAGACTCAGATTGCGGGAGTCGCTGAGATCCTCGAACTGCACGCGATAGAAAATGCGCTCACCAGGCGGCACCTGCAGATCGACCCGTGCCGTGAAGCCGGCGTCTCCGGCCGTCTCCGGGCCCCTGACGCGACGCACGTCTTGAAACGCTTCGGTGGTGGACCACTCGACGAGCATGCGCGCCCGCCGGTCGGTGCGGCCCCACACGACCGCGCGATCGCGGGTGATGTCGCCGCTCGCGGTGCCGTATGCAATCGCGGGCCTCGAGGCATCCTGGCGGATAATCCCGGGCGCGATCATCATTCCGCCGGCTGCGCGCATGGCCGTGCCAAGAAACTCGCGGCGATCTTTCGCCCTCGTATTCACGAGCAAACTTTACGGTATATTTCCCCTGCCTTCAAAGGAGGTACGAGTGGGGACGCTCCCCGGCATCTTGCACCCGCGTAGAGGTGCTTCCATGGCTGACGCTCCGCTCAGTCGCCGCGATCTGCTGCGTCTGTCGTTGCTGGTCGGGACGGAAGCGTCGCTTGCGGCTCCGCTCGCGGCGGAAGCCGGGCAGGCGCAGGCGCGGACGCCGGCGACGCCGGAGGTCTACCGGGCGATCGGCGTCACGCCGCTCATCAACGCGCGCGGCACGTTCACCATCATCAGCGGATCGCTGATGCTGCCGGAGGTAAGGACGGCCATGGACGCGGCCGCGCGGCACCACGTTCATCTCGATGAGCTCGCCGAGGCGATTGGCGCGCGTCTGGCCGCCCTGACCCGCGCTGAATGGGGCCTCGTCACCTCCGGCTGCTCGGCGGCGATCACGCATGCCACCGCGGCGTGCGTGGCGGGCGGTAATCCCGATCTGCACGTCCGCATTCCCGACCTCCGCGGTTTCGCCAGGGATGAGGTGATCATCCCGACGCATTCGCGCAACGTCTACGACGCGGCGGTGCGGGTTGTCGGCACGCGCGTACTGGAGGTCAGCACCGTCGCCGAGCTCGAGCACGCGCTCGGACCCCGCACCGCCATGATCTACATCCTCGCAGGCGGCGGCGCCGATCAAAGCGTGCTGAACTTGAAGGCGATTGCGCCGGTGGCGCTGGCGAAGGGTGTGCCGATTCTGGTCGACGCGGCCGCGGAGATCCTGACGATTCCCAACGTGCACCTGGAGAACGGCGCAACGCTCGTCGCCTACAGCGGAGGAAAGTGCCTGCGCGGACCGCAGGCTGCCGGCCTGCTGCTTGGCCGAAAGGACCTCGTGCGCGCCGCATGGGTGCACAGCGCGCCCCATCATGGTCCGGGCCGTGCGATGAAGGTCGGCAAAGAGGAAGCCATCGGCATGCTGGCAGCCGTCGAAATGTGGGTGAAGCGCGATCACGACGCGGAGTGGAAGCAGTGGACGTCGAGACTCGACCGCATCGCAACGAGGGTCTCGGCCGTCGCCGGAGTGACGACGACCGTGATGCAGCCGAACGGCCTCTCTAACCGCACGCCGTCGCTGCGTGTGTGGTGGGATCCTCAACGCTTCGGGTTTTCAGGGGAGACCGTCGCGCGCACGCTGCTCGAGACCGAGCCGCGGATCGCGCTCGTCGCGGCGAGGCGGCCGGGACCGCCGATGGAGACCGGCGTGGCCGTCACACCGTACATGATGTCACCCGGCGACGAACAGATCGTCGGCGATCGGCTGCACGCGCTTCTCTCGCGCCGGGAGCTGCGTGACCCGGCGGTTGTGACCGCGACGCCGGCAGCCGATCTCAGCGGCCGGTGGGATGTGCGCATTCAGTACTCGGCGGGCGCGTCTACCCATGCTCTGCACATCAGGCAGCGCAACGATCAGCTCGACGGCACGCATCAGGGTGAATTCGTGTCGCGCGATCTGACGGGCACCATCAGCGGACGCGACGTTCGGATTCGCAGCGTCACCAGCGGCCAGACCGGCGATGCGCTGTCGTTCACGTTTACTGGCACGGTGTCGGGGAATCAGATGGAAGGCTCGCTCGACATGGGGGAGTACCTCGGCGCCACATGGACAGCAACTCGCGCGTAGGAGGACACAGATGAAGAGTTCATCGACGATCCCGATTCAGTTCGGCCGGCAAACCAGTGGGCCCACAGGAGGCCACAGGAGAAAACGATGAGATCGAGTAGACGCAGATTTCTCACGAAAACGACAGCGGCAGCGGCGGCAGCCATCGCGCTGCCCTCGGCGGTGCAGGCGCAGACGACCGCTGCGGCCCAACCTGTGAAGCGCGTGCACTACGCAAGCGGCAAGCCGCCGGAGAAAACGCCGCTCTTCAGCGGGGTCGTGACATTCAACAACATGGTGTTCATCGCCGGCATCGGCGCGCATTTTCCCGGCGATATCAAGGCGCACACCAAGCATGTGCTCGATGAGATCGAGAAACGGCTCCTGTCTGTCGGTTCGTCGATGGACAAGGTGCTGAAGGTCAATGTCTACCTGAACGATTTGAAGGACTACACGGGGATGAACGAGGCGTACCTGGGCCGTTTCGGAGGGGAACCACCGGTCCGGACGACGATCGCGGCGGCGGGAGGGATTCCGGGGAACTCGCTGGTTGAAATCGACTGTATTGCGTGTATTTAGTGCCGAATCAGACTTATAATCGATGTCGCACCTAATAAAGACAGGGAAGGCTTTTGGAAGGGCTTTTGATGAAGCACGCTCGATGGATCCCGGCTCTGCTGGCCGGAGTGCTCATGTCTGCGTCGGTCGTGAGCGGTCAACGTGAGACCGCTGCGCCCGCGGCGTCCCCAACGAATCCGGTGGCCCATGCGACATTGGTTGAAAAGAGCTGCATCAATTGCCATAACGACAAGACGCGGACCGGGGGGCTCTCGCTTCAAGGCCTGGGTCTGACGGATGTTCCGGCGCACGGGGAAATCTGGGAAAAGGTCCTCCGCAAGGTGCGTTCAGGCGAGATGCCGCCGCCCAACGTGCGCACGCGGCCGGACCCCGAATCGGCGGCGGCGTTTGCGGCGTTTCTCGAACGGACACTCGACGCCGCCGCCACGGCGAAGCCGAATCCGGGCCGCGCGCCCGTGCATCGGTTGAACCGCGCGGAGTACAGCAACGCCATACGCGATCTGCTGGCCGTCGACGTGCGCCCGGGCGAATGGCTGCCGGTCGACGATTCCGGGTACGGCTTCGACAACATCGCGGCTGTCCTGTCGACGTCGCCCGCCCTGCTCGAGCGCTACATGACGGCGGCGCGCAGAATCAGCCGCCTCGCGATTGGCGACCTTACCGTGAAGCCGGCCGAAGACATTTACGACGCGAAACGGGACCCGGTGAAAGGTGTGCGCAACGAACGGCTCAGCGACGCCCTGCCGTTCGATTCGCGCGCAGGCATTTCCGTTCAGCACTACTTTCCGGTCGATGGCGAGTACGTCTTCAAAATCCGCATTCCGGGCGTGCCAGTCGGGGAGAACGATCCGGAGATCGACCCCTACCAGGTGCGCGTCCCCGTCAAAGCGGGGCTCCACTGGGTCGGCGTGACTTCTCCCCGGGAAAATTTGAAGGTGGAGAGCGAAGCGCCCGGCGGCAGGGGTGGCGGTGGGGGAGGCCGGGGTGGCGCCGTGCCCCAGGTGCCCTATCCCGTCGATCTCAGGCTGAACGGGGCACGCGTCAAGCGATTCGATGTTCCTGGTGGGACGCCTGACGTCAGGCAGCTCATCATCGGCGGACCATTCGGCACCTCTGGTCGGGGGACGACCGCGAGCCGCTCAAAAATTTTTACGTGCAATCCGGCCACGGTCAAAGTCAAAGAGGAGGCGGCCTGCGCGCGCACGATTCTCGCCACTCTCACCCGCCGCGCATTTCGTCGGCCGGTCGTCGCAGCTGACGTGCAGCCGCTCTACGCGTTTTACGAAAAGGGCCGGAACGGAGCCGACTTCGAAACGGGGATTCAACGGGCGCTCGAAGCGCTGCTCGTCTCCCCCGAGTTCCTGTTCCGCATCGAACAGGATCCACCGCGCTATGTCCCTGGACGCGCGTACCGGGTGAGCGATGTCGAGCTCGCCTCGCGCCTGTCGTTTTTCCTGTGGAGCAGCCTTCCGGACGATCAGCTGCTGGATCTCGCGGAACGCGGCAGGCTGAAAAATCCCGTCGTCGTGCAGCAGCAGGTGCAGCGCATGCTTGCCGACTCACGGTCGGACGCGCTCATCTCGAATTTTGCCGGGCAATGGCTGCATCTGCGCAATGTCGAAACAGCCCAGCCCGATCCGGTCATCTTTCCCTTCGACGAGGCGCTCAGGTCCGCGTTCATGAAGGAAACGGAGTTGTTCGTCGGGAGCATCGTGCGCGAGGACCGAAGCGCGCTCGATTTGCTGACGGCAGACCATACGTTCCTCAACGAACGCCTCGCAGAGCACTACGGCATTCCCAAGGTCTACGGGGCACAGTTCCGCCGCGTCACGGTGGCCGATCCAAATCGTCGCGGGCTCCTGGGCAAGGGCAGCATCCTGACGGTCACGTCCTACCCGAACCGGACGTCCGTGGTGCAGCGCGGCAAGTGGATTCTCGAGAATCTTCTGGGAACGCCGCCGCCTCCGCCGCCGGCTGATGTGCCGGAGCTGAAGGCCGAGAAGAACGGCAAAGCGCTGACGATGCGCGAGCAGATGCAGGCCCACCGGGCCAACCCGGTGTGCGCCTCGTGCCACGCGCGAATGGATCCGATCGGCTTCGCACTCGAGAACTACGATGGCGTTGGAAAGTGGCGCGCGGAAGATGCGGGCGCCGCGATCGATGCCAGCGGTCAACTACCCGACGGCACCGAGTTCAGCGGGCCCGCCGGGCTCACCGAGCTCATGGTCGGCAAGTACCGCGAGGACTTCGTCCGGACGATCACCGAGAAGCTGATGACTTACGCGCTCGGCCGCGGCGTCGAGTACTACGACAATCCAACCGTGCGCGCGATCGCACTGCAGGCGGCGAAGGACAACTATCGGATTTCGTCGCTGATACTTTCTATTGTGAAGAGCACACCATTTCAAATGAGGAGGGCTTCGGAGTCATGATCATCACCAATAAAACCTTGCCCCGTCGGACGTTCCTGCGAGGCATAGGCGCAACCATGGCTCTGCCGATGCTGGACTCCATGTTCTCGCCGCTCACCGCGGTCGCCCAGACGATGAAGAAGGCGCCGGTGCGGCTGGGCTATGTGTATACGCCGAACGGCATCATCGGATGCTCGGACAAGAGTCCGAAGCCGTTCATGTGGACGCCGAGGACGGTGGGCGCGAACTTCGAGTTCAGCCCCACGATGAAGGCGCTCGAGCCGTTCCGCGAACATGTGAACGTCATGAGCGGACTGGCGCAGGTCACCGGACGGGCCCTCGGCGATGGGCCGGGCGATCACGCGCGCGCCACGGCCACCTTCCTCACCGGCGTGCACCCGTACAAGACCGGCGGCGCCAACTACAAACTCGGCGTCTCGGCGGATCAGATTGCGGCGAAGGAATTCGGCAAGCAGACGCAGCTGGCGTCTCTCGAGCTCGCACTGGAACAGCCGGCGCTCGCCGGCAACTGCGACTCGGGCTACACCTGCGCGTACATGTCGATGTCGTGGCGAGGCGAGACCAGCCCGCTGCCGGGTGAAATCAATCCTCGAGCGGTGTTCGAGCGGCTGTTTGGCGACGGCGAGAGCACCTCACCTGCCGATCGGATGGCACGGCTCGAGAGCCAGAAGAGCGTGCTCGATTATGTGACCTCCAGCCTCACGCGCATTCATGGGAGTCTGGGCGCCGGCGACAAGCGGAAGCTCGACGAATATCTCGAATCCGTCCGCGACATCGAGCGGCGGATTCAGCGGGCCGAAGAGCAGAACGTAACCATGCAACTGCCGCACATGGACCGGCCGAGCGCGATCCCGGACGATTACGAGCAGTACTGCAAACTGATGATGGATATGCAGGTGATCGCCTGGCAGACCGACATGACGCGGGTGGCGTCGTTTACGATGGGTCGCGACGGCAGCAACCGCGCGTACCGCGAGATCGGCATCTCTGACGGCCATCACTCCATCTCGCATCACCAGCAGGATC
>JANNJO010000352.1:0-4504 GCA_031395755.1 Acidobacteriota bacterium | reverse complement strand
GATCCTGTGGTTCGGCGGCGGATTCGTGATGAACGGCGCACTGACGCTGGGGTCGCTGGTCGCATTCATCCTCTATGCGGGCCGCTTCTTCCGGCCCATCAGCGACATGTCGGAGAAGTTCAACACGCTACAGGCGGCCATGGCGTCGTCAGAACGGATTTTCCAGCTCCTCGACACGAACGTCGCAGTAGAAGATCCTGAGACAGGGCAGAGGGCAGAAGGCAAAGGGCTGGGCCACATCGTGTTCGACGACGTGTCGTTTGCGTATAACGCGGACAAAGCCGTGTCTGCCGATCAGCTCGAGCACGTTCTGCGGAACGTCTCGTTCGAGGTGCAGCCGGGGGAGCGCGTCGGCATTGTCGGGGCGACAGGGGCAGGGAAGTCGACGCTCATCAGCCTGCTGCTGCGCTTCTATGACGTCACCAGCGGCCGGATTCTGATCGACGGCGTCGACATCCGCGAGATGAATCTCGCGGATGTCCGCAGGCTCTTCGGGCTCGTGCTGCAGGACGTGCATTTATTTTCTGGGACCGTTGCCGGCAACATCCGGCTCGGCAACGAGTCGATCGACGATGCGCGCGTGCGTGACGCCGCGAGGGCGGTTCACGCTCATCGATTCATCGAGGCGCTTCCCGGCGGCTACGACGCGCCGGTCGCGGAGCGCGGGGCCACGTTGTCTGTCGGGCAGAAGCAGCTGCTGTCGTTCGCGCGCGCGCTCGCCTTCGATCCGGCGGTGCTCATTCTCGACGAAGCGACCTCCAGCGTCGATACCGAGACCGAGCTGCTGATTCGCGACGCCTTGCGCGTGTTGATGTCGGGCCGCACCACCCTCGCCATCGCTCACCGGCTTTCCACCATCCAGGACATGGACAAGATCCTGGTCTTCCACAAAGGGAAGCTGCGCGAGGCCGGGAGTCATCAGCGTCTGCTCGCGATGCGCGGGATTTACTACAAGCTGTTTCAGCTGCAGTACAAAGGGCGGGAAGACGTCTCTAGTTCGACGGTGGCGGCGCCGCCGGCGCCGGATCCGGAGCCGTCTGCAGATTCTCAGGAGATTCCGCGGGTTTCTCGAACGTAGGATTCGGAAGCGGCGCGACGCTGCCATCCGGAATGCGCTCGGGCCGGGGCCTGCTCGCCGGTGGCGGCTGCGTCGGTTCGTCATCCGGTCGCACGTACGGAATCCGCCGGTGGAAGAGCGTCTCCATCAGCGGGGTCGTGTCTTTCGGATTCCACCCCAGACGAAGGACGACGAGATGCACGTCCTGCCGCCCGAACCTCAGCGCATCGAAGCAGCTCCACATGTACACGTCGATCTCGTTGCCTTGCACTTCCGGGCCCGTGTCCATGATGGTGTAGACGCCGTCGTATTGATTCGACTCGAAGTCAGCCTGGATCACCGAGCCGACTGGGAGGATTTCCGGATCGGCGGCCGCCACGCCGCTGCGGGCCGCGACGCCGGAGGCGGTCGTGTGCCCCTTGCAGTACGCCGTGGCTTTGAACTGCAGGCGCGTTCCTGGAATCGCCTTGAAATGACCTCTGAGCAGTTCGGCCTGGCGCGTTCCGTAGCGCGAGTCGGATACTGTCGCTTCGTAGAGCAACACGAAGCCCGACACCAGCAGGACGGTGGGGAATGCGCGCCGCCAGAAGAATTTCCTCATGCAAAGTGGGCGAACCCCGCAGGCAGCTCTTCCGTGCTGCCGTTGCGGCTCAGAAGCATCGCGCGGTCGGCCGTCAGATGCCCGATGCGTGTGACGGCGAGATCTTTCACCAGGCGCCGCACGCTCCTCAGCCGCGATCGCATTCTGGGCGATACCGCAAAGAGGAGTTCGTAATCTTCACCTCCCCCGAGGGCGTCGCGCAAGGTCGCGCCGTCCTCGATGGGCAGGGCATCGGCCTCGATCACCGCCCCCAGGGTGCTGGCCTCCCCGATCTGCCGGACGCCGTCGGCCAGGCCATCACTGAGGTCGATGCATGCACGCGCCGCGCGATTGCGGCCGAGCATCAGGCCGAATCGCGTGCGCGGCTCCGGACGTCGATAGCGATCGACGCCTGCTCCCGCGGCCGATGGATTTTCGCGCAAGGTCCGCAATCCTGCCGCCGCCCCGCCGAGCGTGCCGGTGACGTACAGCTCGTCGCCCGCGCGGGCGCCCGCGCGCGTGAGAAATCCACGGCGATGGACCGATCCGATAACGGTGACGTCGACGATGAGCGGCCCGGGGGAGCGGGCGATGTTGCCGCCGACGATGGAAATGCGGGCGCGCCCGGCCAATGCGGTCAGGCCGTCGAGCAACGCGTCAACGTGAGCCACCGGCCACGCTGGCGGCAGCACGAGCGATAAGAGGGCCACGCGCGGCGCCGCGCCCATGGCGGCGAGGTCGCTCAGGTTCACCGCCAGTGCCTTGTGGCCGATGTCTGCCGCGCCGACGAAATTCTGATCGAAGTGTACGCCTTCGACCTGGCTATCGGTAGTGATAACTTCGAGCGCGTTCCGCTCCGGCTCCAGCACGGCCGCATCGTCCCCGATGCCGACGACGACGAAGCTCGGCGCACGGGGGATGCGGGCCCTGATGCGACCAATGAGGGCGTGCTCCCCGAGCTCTCCGACTGTCACTTCGCGTAGTCTACCGCGCGAGTCTCCCGGATGACCGTCACCTTGATGTGGCCCGGATACTCGAGCTCGTTCTCGATGCGGCGCGCGATGTCCTTCGAGAGCCATACGGCTTCTTCGTCGGAAATGCGCTCGCTTTCGACCATGATGCGGATCTCGCGGCCAGCCTGCAGCGCGAACGCCTTTGACACGCCCTTGAACGAGTCAGCGATCTCCTCGAGCTTCTCGAGCCGCTTCACATACGACTCGAGAATGTCGCGCCGCGCGCCGGGCCGCGCCGCGGAGATGGCGTCGGCGGCCTGCACGATCATCGCCTCGAGCGACGGCCAGTCGATGTCCATATGGTGAGCGGCCATCGCCATGACGACCGCCTCGCTCTCCCCGTGCTTGCGGAGCAGGTCGATGCCGATCTCGAGGTGCGTGCCTTCGAGCTCGCGATTGATCGCCTTGCCGCAATCGTGAAGAAATGCGGCGCGGATGGCGACGGTGGCGTTCAACCCGATTTCCCTTGCCATGATGCCGGCCAGATACGCCACTTCCTTGGAGTGATTCAGCACGTTCTGGCCGTAGCTGGTTCGGTATTTCAGACGACCCATGAGCTTCTGGAGCTCCGGATGGAGATCGTGCATGCCGAGCTCGAAGGCGGCGGCCTCGCCGTCCTTCCTCACCGATTCCTCCATTTCCGCCTTCACCTTCTCCACGACTTCCTCGATGCGGGCGGGATGGATTCGGCCATCCGCGATCAAGCGCTCGATCGACTGCTTCGCAATTTCACGCCGGTACGGATCGAAACCCGACAGAATGATCGCTCCGGGCGTGTCGTCGACGATGAGATCGACGCCGACGATGAGATCGACGCCGGTGGCCTGTTCGAGCGCGCGGATGTTGCGGCCCTCGCGGCCGATGATGCGGCCTTTCAGATCGTCGCTCGGCAAATCGACGACCGAGACGGTCGTTTCAATCGTGTGCTCGGCCGCGCTGCGCTGAATGGCCTCGGTGATGTACTGACGCGCTTTTGCGCCCGCCTGCTCGCGCGCCTCCGCGTCGAGCCGCTTGACCAGATTCGCCGCGTCTCGTCGCGCGTCGGCCTCGATGTGCTTCAGCAGCAGGTCCTTGGCTTCTTCGGTGGTCAGGCCCGACAGGCGCTCGAGCTCGTGCTGCTGGGACGAGACGAGCTGTTCGTATTTCGTGGCCGCAGCCGCGGTGGTTGTTTCGCGCTCGGCGATCGACTGCGCCCTGGCCTGGAGGTCTTTGTCCTTGCGGTCGGCTGCAGAGGTTTTCTCCGCGAGCGCGGTTTCCTTCCGGTTGAGCTGCTGCTCAGTATCGGCGAGCTGCTGGTGTTTTTCACGCGAGAGCCGCTCTGCCTCGGTCCGCAACTCGTGCGCCTTCTCCTTGGCCTCGAGCAGCGCCTCCTTCTTTCGGGTTTCGGCGTCGCGCTCCGCGTCTTTCATCAGGCGCGCGGCCTGCTCCTCGGCCCGGCCGGTGGTTTCGGCGGCGATGCGCTTGCGGCTCGCGATCCAATAGGCAAGGACGGCCGCGGCGACCGCGGCCGTAATGGCGAAATTGATGAGGTACACCAGGTACAGGCCCATGCGGGTCCTTATCCTTTATGCCCCTGCAAATTGACGTAAACCGTGGGGGTGGGACGTATCGAAAGGCCCCGCTTTGCCGTGTGGGGAGGTCGATGGACCTGCGTAAGCAGGTGGAACCGCTCGTGAGCCGCGCTTTAGGCTTCCTCGCACCGAGGCATGCACACCACGCAGCGTTGCGGTTCTCTTAGGTTAAACGTTGGCCCAAACGAGCCTCCGTGACCATCACGTCGTTACCGTTGAATGGCACGCCCCCGGAGATTCGCGATGCGATGGTCTTGTCAGGATAAACGTTGAACACGTTGTT
>JANNJO010000302.1:0-5534 GCA_031395755.1 Acidobacteriota bacterium | reverse complement strand
CCTCGGCCTGGCACTGGGGTTGGTCGGTATCGATCAGCTGTCGGGTGAGGCACGTTTGTCGTTCGGCATTTCGCAACTGCTCGACGGCATCGATGTCGTCATCTTCGTCATCGGATTGTTTGCCGTGGGGGAGACCCTGTTTCAGGCCAGGCGTTACGGCCGCGATGAGCTGGAGGTCGTCACGCTGCACGACTTCACGGGGATGAGCCGCGATGACTGGAAGCGATCGTGGAAGCCGTGGCTGCGCGGAACGGCCATCGGCTTCCCATTGGGCGTCCTGCCGTGCGGCGGCTCGGTGATCCCGACGTTCCTTTCCTACATGGTCGAGAAGCGGCTGAGTCGCGAGCCCGAACGATTCGGACACGGCGCCATCGAAGGCGTCGCCGGCCCCGAGGCCGCCAACAACGCGTCGGCCGCCGGTGTGCTGGTCCCGCTGCTCACGCTCGGTCTTCCCTCGTCTGCGACGGCGGCGATCATGCTCGCGGCGTTTCAGCAGTACGGCCTTCAGCCGGGTCCGCTGCTGTTCGCCTCGCGGCCAGACCTTGTCTGGACGCTGATCGCCAGCCTGTTCATCGGCAACGTGATGCTGCTGGTCCTGAACCTCCCGCTCGCCGGTCTGTGGGCGCGCGTCATGCTGGTGCCCAGGCGGTTGCTCTTCGGCGTCATCCTCGTGCTGGCGTCGCTCGGCGCGTACAGCCTCAACCGATCGGTGCTCGATCTGGCCGTGCTGTACGTGATCGGTATCTTTGGTTGCGCGATGCGCGCGAATGACGTGCCGATGGCGCCGGCGGTGATCGGTCTGATTCTCGGACCGATGTCGGAGCAGCAATTCCGCCGAGCCGTGGCGATCAGCGAAGGCGATCTCTCGGTCTTCGTCACGCGGCCGATCAGCGCCGTTCTCCTGGTTGTGGCCGTCGCGGTGCTTGCGGCGCCTCGCATACTCGCACGATGGATGCCGCCGCGCGGTGAGGCATAGACCTTACAATTGGCTTCCGTGCCCTCCGTTGACGACCAGCAGGACATCTACGACGTCGCGGTGCTCGGCGGCGGCAACGCGGGCCTGTGCGCCGCGCTGACGGCGCGCGAAGCTGGCGCCCGCGTCATTGTCGTCGAGAGCGCGCCACGCCACTTCCGCGGCGGAAACAGTCGCCACACGCGCAACCTCCGGTGTATGCACACCGTGCCCAGCCAGCTGGTGAGCGACGCGTACTCTGAAGACGAATTTCTCTCCGACCTGCTCCGGGTCAGCGGGCATGAGACCGACGAAGCGCTGGCGCATCTTGTCGTTCGCGGATCGGCGGGCTGTCCCGAGTGGATGCGGCGATTCGGTGTCCGTTTTCAATCGCCCCTGCGCGGCACGCTGCATCTGGATCGCACCAACGCGTTCTTTCTGGGCGGCGGCAAGGCGCTCCTGAACAGCTACTACGCTGCCGCCGCGCGTCTCGGGATTCGGGTCGTGTACGACGCCGAGGTCGTTGCGCTCGAGCTGCTCGAGGGGCAGTTCCGTGCGGCTACCGTGCAGACCGGCGGTCGCGATCGGACAATCCGCGCCAGGGCCGCTGTGATGGCGACAGGCGGGTTCGAGTCCAATCTCGACTGGCTGCGCGAGATTTGGGGCGACGCGTCAGCCAACTTCATCATCCGCGGAACGCCGTACAACAAGGGCACGCTCCTCAGGTTGATGCTCGACGCCGGCGCGCAGTCGGTCGGAGACGCGCGGGAGTGTCACGCGGTCGCCGTCGATGCACGTGCGCCGAAGTTCGACGGCGGCATCGTGACGCGGCTCGACTGCCTCTCGCTCGGCATCGTCGTCAACAAACATGCCGAACGCTTCTACGACGAGGGCGAGGATTTCTGGCCGAAACGCTACGCCATTTGGGGAATGCTCGTGGCCCGGCAGCCGGATCAGATTGCCTTTTCGATCGTTGATGCCAAGGCGGCCGGCCAATTCATGCCGTCGGTGTTTCCACCGAAAGCGGCGAGCTCCATCAGAGAGCTTGCGACGCAGCTGAACCTGCCGCCCGAGAAGCTGGAGCAGACCGTTGGCGCCTTCAATCGCGCGGTGCGCCCCGGATCGTTCAGCCACGCCGTGCTCGACGACTGCCGGACCGTCGGCGTGAACCCCGAGAAGACGCATTGGGCGCAGCGCATCGACACGCCTCCGTACTGGGGATACCCGCTCCGCCCCGGGATTACGTTTACCTATCTTGGCTTGAAGGTAAACGAGCATGCGCAAGTGCTGATGACCGGAGGAGAACCCTTGCGCAACATCTACGCGGCGGGAGAAATCATGGCGGGGAACATCCTTCGCAAGGGGTACATCGCCGGCGTCGGCATGACCATCGGTACTGTGTTCGGCCGCATCGCCGGCGAGGAGGCTGCGCGGCATGCCGCACGCTGACCCAATCGCACACGGCGAGCACGTGATGACCGTCTGCAATGCGTGCCGGTACTGCGAGCAGTTCTGTCCCGTGTTTCCTGCGATGGAGAGCCGCCTGACTTTTGCGGAAGCGGATCTCGCGTATCTCGCCAACCTGTGCCACAACTGCGGCGAGTGTCTCTACGCGTGCCCGTACGCGCCGCCGCACGAGTTCGGCATCAATGTGCCGAGGACGATGGCGGAGATTCGCGCGCATGCGTACGAGGCCTATTGCTGGCCGTCTTTCCTCTCGAGCGCCTTCAGGCATCACAATCTGTTCACCGGCCTCGTTCTCGCCGCCGGACTGATCGCTGTGATGGTTGCCGCCGTTCTGATCGTCAACGAAGGTGTGTTCCCCCGGCCAGTTGGCGCCGGCGATTTCTACGGTGTCCTTCCACACGACGTCATGGTCGCGCTCTTCGGAGGCGTGGGCCTGTTTAGCGTCATTGCACTCTGGATAGGTGTTGCCCGGTTCTGGCGCGACGTGCGCCTCGGCGAGGCACACAGTCCGAGCGTTGCCGATTTAGCCCGCGCGCTGCGTGATGTGCTGACCCTTCGCCACTTACAGGGCGGCGGTGCCGACTGCACCTCTGCTGAAGAGCAGCGGGCTCCGTTCCGACGTTGGTTCCACCACTGCACGTTCTACGGATTCCTGCTGTGTTTTGCGTCGACGTCGGTGGCGGCCCTCTATCACCTCGTATTCGGCTGGCCGGCGCCGTATCGCTACGGTAGCCTTCCCGTGCTTCTGGGGATGGCGGGTGGCGCGGGACTGCTCATCGGTCCGGCCGGGCTCTTGATGTTGCGAGGACGGAGAGACCCGGCGCTCGGCGATCCCGGCCAAGGCGGCCTGGACGAGTCGTTCATCGCGCTCTTGTTCCTCACCAGCCTGACCGGATTCATGCTGCTGGCGTTTCGCGAGCGGGCAGTGATGAGCGCAGTTCTTGTCGTGCACCTCGGCGCGGTGCTCGCGCTCTTTGTGACCCTCCCGTATGGGAAGTTCGTGCACGGCATCTACAGAACTGCCGCGCTCATTCATTACGCGATGGAGAGCCGGCGCACCGAGAGCCGCGGCGAGAGACGTAACTAACATTCCAAGGGAGAGCACCGCCATGAGAACGAGGTCGCTTATTTCCAGAAGGGCAGCACTGCTCGTTGCATGCATGCTGATCTTTGTCCGCATCGCGGCAGCGGACGACATCAGGGTCATGACCTCAGGCACCTTCACGGCGGCATATCTTGAGCTCCGCCCTCAGCTCGAGCGCAGTCTCAAGGTCAAAATCGTGACCACCGCGACGTCTATGGGGGTTGGATCAGAGTCCATTCCCAGCCGCGTCGAGCGTGGTGAAGCCGTCGACGTCGTCATAGTGGCGGATGACGCGCTGAATCTGTTGATCAAAAACGGCAGGGTTCTGGCCAACAGCCGGGTTGAGCTTGCGCGTTCGGGCATCGGTATGGCCGTACGAAAGGGCGCCCCCAAGCCGGACATCAGCTCTCTGGATGCCCTGACACGTACGCTCCTGCAGGCGAAATCTATCGCGTACTCCGCCAGCGTCAGCGGGCGATATCTCACCACTGAGCTGTTTCAGCGCCTCGGAATCGCCGATCAGGTACTGGGTAAGAGCCGGAGAATCGATCGCGAGCGAGTGGGCGCCGTAGTTGCGCGTGGCGAGGCAGAGATCGGCTTCCAGCAGATCAGCGAACTCCTGCCGGAGCCGGGCATCGACTATGTTGGACCCCTGCCGCCAGAGGTTCAGAGAGTCACTGTATTCTCGGCCGGCGTTACGGCAGGTTCCAAGAATGCGGATGCGGCGCGCGCGCTTATCAGATTTCTGGCGTCATCGGAAGCAGCTGGCATCGTTGCAAAGAGTGGGTTGGAGCCCATAGTGCCCAGATGAGCTCGGCCAGCGCCTTTGACTCCCTGACGACGTGAAACGCGTTGCATCGCTCGACCGCACGCTAATTCCCACCAAAGAAGAACATTCCTGTCACCGACACAGCGTTCGTCCCCGGGTAGTTCAAGCCTCCCGCCACTCGTAATTTCACTCGCGGCCCGACGAGCACGCCAGCCGCGATCTCGACCTTGCCGAGCGGCAGCCACTTGCTTGACTCCGATTTCAGCATCCGCGAGACGTCGTCCGAGGTCGCGCCTGTTTGGACCGTGGACTGATTGCTGATGGTGGCCATTAAGCACGGTGGCGCGTTGGGATCGCCCTGACTCCCGAAGTTCGGGAGCACACCCGGCGGAAAGGTGCACCTGTAGCTCGAGCGGAAAGACGTCGAGTCGATCTGGCCCTGGGCGCTCGCGATACCACCGCCGACGTTCAGCCCAATCTGTACGAGCCGGCTGATGGTGGCGAACGCTATGAACTTGTGGACTTCGACCCCGTTCAACATGACACCGCGGCGATCGAGGTTCGTCCATCGCTCCTCGCATTGCAGAACCACCCCTCCCGCACCACCCCCGCCCTGGCATCCCGGACTCCGGTACCCCTCGATGTGACGGTCGACAAACGTTCTTCGGACGAAGGAGACGCCCCAGTCGCCCGATTGCATGCGCCCTCTGACGATGCCGATTCGAAACTCCTTACCTCTCAGATCGAGGTCCTTGATGGCGGCATCGTCCTCCGAAAAGTGGAGCGTGGCGACTGGCTCTAATGACGACGGGATTTCCCAGCTGGGAACGAAGCTGCCGACCACGCCCCACGACGACGATTCGGTTCCTTGTGCGTGAGCGGATACCGCCAGGGCGAGTAGAACCAGACATGTGCACCCGCTACGTTTAATCAAAGATGGCTCCTTGTGAGTGACTGCTACCGTGGGGACGAGCAAGAGACTAACATGGACACACCATCGTCGTGGCGAGATCGTAAACAGCAAAATCAATGCACAGCGGTTCCTGAAGCGTCCCCAACGCTGCGCCGCGCTTCGCTGCGACGACCATTTCGGCGTGGGTGCGTTGAACATAAGCAAACATAAGCTGACGATGCGATGATTCGAGCGTGAACAGTCTATAGTAGGCAGCTCGACCATACCCCCAACAAAGGACCTGCTAAATTGAAGAGATTGCTTTTGGCAGCTGCTCTTGCTGTCGCCGGCATGAGCTGCGGTGGGTCGG
>JANNJO010000034.1:0-9880 GCA_031395755.1 Acidobacteriota bacterium | reverse complement strand
GGCACGCCCTGCGCGGCCTTCACCTTTTGAATGCCTTCCAGAAATCCGGGGCGCGTCACGCGCAGCTGCATCGTGTTCGGCTCGTGACAATCGATGCACGCGACGGGATGAGTGACCAGCTTACGGGCTTCCTGATATTTCATCTGGTTCATGGCTTCAAAGCCCTTTGTCAGATCGCCTCCTCCCAGCTTTCGATACGGCACATACACCGAAGCATGACAGTGCATGCACGTGCCTGGTTGCTGAACGACGGCCTGCCGCTCCGTGAACGTCTGGTCTTCGAGCATGTAGGCGTGCCCGCGCTCCTCCCTGAAATCCCTGGCGAACGCGTAACCGGACCACATCGTCTTCAATCGCGGATCTTCCTCCAGGCGGGACTGCGCGACGACAGATCGCGGATCTGATGCTGTGGGTGTTCTCGGCATGGCTTCGCTGCCGCCATATCGCGTGCGCACCTGATCCACGGTTCGGCGGTAGCCGTCGTACTGGAGCGGAAAATTCTTTCCCCATATCTGCGGATCGTCGATGTCGTCGTTGAGTTCGACGACGCGGTAGAACGGGTTCCTGGCCTCCTGCTGACGCTGAACAATATTGACGAGCAACGCGGCCAGACCCACCGCGGCAAAGGCGACGATCACCGTGAGCGCGATCGGAAGGAGGCGTCGCCGTGTCGGAGTCTCAGTCATAGGTGTCTATTCGATATGACCCACGTCGTTATGGCACCTGGTGCATGAAAGCCCGTCACGGCCGTCATGCCGTCGCCCGGCATCGATCGCGGCCGTCAATTCAGTATGGCATTTCCGGCAGGCCAGCTCTATGACCTGCTGATTCCGCGGTGTGATCCGCAACGGATCGGGATAGCGCCCGGTCGTGAAGTAGAACGAGTGCCAGAAGCCGTTCCGGGCTTTGGTCGTGTACTTGCCGACCAGGCCAGGCGGGGTATGACAATCGTTGCAGACGGCCACGGCGCGATGGCTCGAGCGGGTCCACGCGCTGAAGTGATCCCGCATGATGTGGCAGTTGGCGCATGCTGCGGGGTTGTTTGTGAGGTACGAGTAACCCTTCGCGTACACAAACGTGTACGCCCCAACGCCGATCAGCACGCCGGCGAGCACCGCGGCGACGAGACCCGGCCGCGCGCTCATGACACGGCCGTGCCGAACAGCGCGCCGACCGCTGCCGTGACGGTCATCGCCAGGGCACCCCAGAACGCGACGCGTGCGGCCCCGATCACCGTTGACGCGCCCCCGGCGCGCGCGGCGAGCGCGCCAAGCGCGGCAAGACACACGAGCGATACGCCCGAGACCACGATGCCCAACGTCGCCGGCGCCGCCACCAGAACGGTCAGGATCGGCAAGCCTGCGCCCACCGCGAAGGTCGCGGCCGATGCCAGCGCAGCCTGCAGCGGACGCGCCAGGAGTTGGTCGGACCGCCCAAGCTCGTCGCGCGCATGTGCGCCAAGCGCGTCATGTGCCATCAACTGCAACGCCACGGTACGGGCCAGCGCCGGCTCAAGGCCTCGCTGCGCGTAGATCGCGGTAAGTTCGTCCTCCTCAGCGGCGGGCTGCGTCGCGAGTTCACGACGCTCGAGGGCCAGATCGGCGCGCTCGGTGTCGGTCTGTGAGCTCACAGAGACGTACTCGCCCGCCGCCATTGACAGCGCACCGGCGACCAGGCCGGCGACACCTGCGAGGAGAACGTTGTTTCGGGACATGTCGGCGGCAGAGACGCCGACGACAAGGCTTGCGGTCGACACGATTCCATCGTTTGCCCCGAGGACCGCTGCGCGAAGCCAGCCAATCCGCTCCGTCCGGTGCCGTTCACGATGTCGCATGCAGACGTCTCACAGAGTCGGGATGAAGCGTCACACGGAAAGCCGCGACTTCGCTGTTCAGAACCGAACACCCCTGGACCGCGCGCACGTCCGCGCGACACTCCTATGGTGGGATATAGCCGTACTCGCGTGCAATGTGACGGTTCATTCCGGCCTGTCGCCAATCGACATTTTTCCCCATATAGCGGAAAACTCCCCCAGGTCACCGCACGGACTTCCGTGTGGCCCCGGCAATGTCGGCTGGCGTCATTCGTGCTACTTCGACCGCAGGGGGAAGCGCATGACTGGCGGATCTTCTGGCGTACCTGGGCTCGGTACACGCAAGGCTGCCGTGAGAGACGGGGGGAGTATGCAAGTGGATCAACCCAATCAAGTGCATCCGACAAGTGTGGACGCGTTCTCCGAGTGTGTGAGGCGCATTCGGTTGGAGTACACCGAAATGCCAGGCCTTCACCTCTCCAAATGCC
Organism: Acidobacteriota bacterium; assembly: GCA_031395755.1. Taxonomy (GTDB): domain Bacteria; phylum Acidobacteriota; class Vicinamibacteria; order Vicinamibacterales; family JAMQPK01; genus JAMQPK01. Next base: position 7,579 of record JANNJO010000034.1, on the reverse strand, counting down.
AGGCCCGGCGGCTGTGGAACCTGGACTCGCGAAGCTGCGACGTGCTCTTCGAAGCGCTCGAAGCGTCGCACTTCCTGAGGCGAGTGGCGAACGATTCGTACGCCAGGGTCGATATCGGCGTTGATCGTGTGAGCACTGTCATGCACTGCGCCACATGTCACGGCCAGGATGGCAAGGGCCAGGCGTGAGATCTGGAGGGGGTGTCTCCGCGCGGGAACACGCCGCCGTTACGACGCCGCTTCGATTCAGCAGAAGTAAACCGCCTATCCTCCAGCCCGGATCTCATCCGCCTTGATGTGACGGTCACGAAGCGCAGGTATGACGTGCCGGCGACAGCAGTCGGGCATCTCGACGGCGCGCGAGACATCAGACACGTCCCAGCACACGGCGCAGCAGGTAGGCCGTTTCCGGGACGTCAGTCCCCGGTCCGCCGGCCGGTCATGCGGATGATCAGAATGCGGAATAGGATTCGACTGCACTGTTGATGGCCGGCGAGCGGAACCGAGGCGGGCTCCCACCATACGGGATGCTTCTGAAAGAGCTGCTCGGCTACACTCCGGTCGTATTCATACCGGGGGGTGTCTGGAAGCTCCTCGTAGCGCCCGAATACGACGACGCTCGCCCACTGCGTGTGAGTTTTCACTTCGTCGATCTCGAGACACACAAGGGGATTTTCTCGCATCCACTCAATTTTTTGACCTAGTGTGGCGAAGCCGTAGAGGAAGGCGTCGTGGAAGTCGACACGAATGGGAACGATGTAAGGCTGGTTGTTCAGGGCGCACGCGAGACGAGCGAGGTGTGCTCTGGCGAGCATTGCGCGGCACTCACGATCCGTCATCTCCTCGATTACCATGGCTCATCCTCGCACATGTGACGGTGGGCCAACCCCCTCTTTCAGCCGTGCCGGGTGGATATCCTGTCACGATCGAGACGCGATGCGTCCGGATAGAGCGCCACTTTCAGCACACCATCGCCCTGATGGCTGAAGAGCTCGAACGCCTCCTCGATGTTGTCGAGCGCAAACTGATGCGTGACGAGCGGGGACAGGTCGACACGTCTATGCTCGATCATCGCCATCAGCCGGCGCATCCGTTCCTTTCCGCCCGGGCAGAGTGTCGTCACGATCTTCTGATCCCCGAGGCCGGCATAGAACGCCTCGTGGGGGGCCGTGAGCTTCCCCGAGTAGACCCCGAGACTCGACAGCGTACCGCCTGGTCGGATCGCCCGAAGCGCACTCTCGAACGTCTCCTGCCGGCCCAGCGCTTCGATGGCGACGTCGACACCGCGCCCGTCGGTCAGCCGCTTGATGGCCGCTACCGTGTCGACCTCCTCTGGATTCAGCGTGACGTTGGCGCCAAAGCGCCGCGCAACATCCAGGCGCGTCGAGACGGTGTCGACGCCGATGATGAGCGAGGCGCCCTTCAGTTTCGCACCAAGCGTCGCGCACAGTCCGATGGGCCCTTGCGCGAATACGGCAACCGAGTCGCCGACCTTGATACCGCCGCTTTCGGCTCCAGACAGGCCGGTCGAAAAGATGTCCGGGCAGAGCAGGACTTCTTCGTCGGTCAGCCCGGCGGGGATCGGCGCCAGGTTCGCCCGCGCGTCGGGCACGAGCAGGTACTCTGCCCACGCACCGTTGATCGTATTGCCGAACCGCCACCCGCCGAGCGGGCCGCCACACTGCGAATGAGCGCCGTTCAAACAATAGAAGCACTGTCCACACGGGGTAATCGCGCCGACGATGACACGCTCGCCAACCACGTACTGCGTGTCGAGGCCGGGGCCAAGCTCCTCGATGACGCCCACCGGCTCGTGGCCGAGGATGAGCCCGGGCTTCACCGGATACTCGCCGCGCACGATGTGCACGTCGGTTCCGCAAATCGTCGTCGTGCTGATCTTGATGACCGCTTGTCCTGGGCCGGGAATGGGCTTCGGGACTTCTTCAACCGCAATCTGCCCTTTGCCCCTGAATACCACTGCTTTCATCGTTGTCATGATCGCTCTCCGAGTTCCAGTAGACGGCCGCTCTCGCAGCCTGTGCTCTTGCATCAGCTACGCAGTCACTAATTCCGACACCGCGGAATCCAGCCGCGCTCACGAACAATCCAGGTGCGTGGGTAAGGATCCGGTCTATGGCGCTCATCACATCGAGATGCCCGACGTCGAGCTGCACGCCGGCGTGGGGCCAGCGAAATACGCGCGCGACCACGGGCGCTTCAGTAATCTGCAGGTACCGGCGGAAATCAGCCCTGACGCCGCTGATGAGCTCGGCATCGGTGCAATCGATGGCCCCTTCATCCCGCGCGCCTCCAAGAAACGCGCGAAGGAGCACGCGATCGGCTGGCGCCCGACCGCTCCATTTGGACGTGATCCAGGTGACGGCGGTGACGTGGGCCTGCTCCGCCTCCGGCACGACGAAGCCGCTGCCGACGAGCGGGTGATGGACCGCGCGACGCTCGTACCCCAGCGTCACCGTGACCAGAGAGACATCGCGCACACGTCCGCATAGTTCCGACAGCAACGGCTCAACATCGCGCAGGACCCGCTTCGTCACGCGCGGCGGCGTGGCCATCAGGACCGTGGGTGCTTCGAGGCACTCACCATTCGCCAGGTGAACCCGCCAGTGAGCGGATCGCTCGAGTCGGCGCACTTCGACACCCGCGATGAGGCACTCTGGCGGCAGCGCTGCAAGCAGCGCGCGCACCAGGCTCTCGGTGCCACCACGCACAGACGCGAACGGGCTCTGCGCGCCTGCGACTCGCTGGCGGGCACGCCGGAGTCCGCGAATGACGCTGCCGTCGCGCTGCTCGAGATCGAGGAACCGGGGAAAGAGCGCCCGCATCGACAGCCGCTCGGCGTTCCCTCCGTGGATGCCGGCCATCAAGGGCTCGCCAATTAACCGCAGGGCCTCACGCCCGAAGCGGCGGCTGACGAACGACGCGATCGACTCATCGCTATCCGTGCGCGTCGGACGCACCGGTGGCACGAAATATTCCGCAGCCATCCGGAATTTTCCCGCGGTGGAGAATGCGCGCGTACGGGCAAACCCTCGCCAATCGGTGGGGATGCCGAACACGCCGGCCTCAGGCAGCAGCCGCAGCGCGCCCCCGCGCGCGATGAACGTGCCTGCTGTCTTCACGGGCGAGAGCTCGACCCCCAGCTCCCGGCACAGCGCGACGCCGCCTGGTTTCTGCGTGAGAATCGCATCGGGACCCGCGTCGATCACGAATTCGTCGACGGTTTCCGTGCGTACGAGCCCGCCGAAGCGGCGCGAGGCCTCCACCAGCACAAAGGGGACCTTGCGCGTGTGGAGCTCGTAGGCGGCCGCCAGGCCGCTGATTCCGCCCCCCACAATCACGCACACCGCTCGCATGCCGACGTCGTGGCAAGCACCATGCCGCGCGCCACCCGCTGGAAAGCCGGCCGGTCTCGCGATTGCAGAAGGGCGCGTATATGCAGTATCTCTTCGACGACGCGCCGAAGCGCGTTTACTGGGAGCTCACCCGTGCGTGCGACCTCGCATGCCGGCACTGCCGCGCGAACGCCAATCCGTGCGCGGATGCACAGGAGCTGGAGACCGCGGAGATTTTCCGAATCCTCGATGAGCTCGCCGCCGAATCCGCGCCGCATGTGATCCTCACCGGCGGCGATCCCCTCAAGCGTCGCGACTTCTTCGACATCGTCGAGCACACGGTCGCGCTGGGCCTGCCCTGCAGCGTGTCGCCGAGCGCCACGCCATTGCTGACGCCGGACGTCATCACGACGCTCGCGTCGATGCGCGTCGCCGCGATGTCGCTCAGCCTCGACGGGTCGACGGCCACGCGCCACGACGCATTGCGTGGGGTCGTCGGCACGTATGCGCGCACGCTGCAGCTCGCGCGTGAGATCGTTGCGACGCACATCTCCCTGCAGATCAACACGCTCGTGACCAGCGAGACGGTGGACGATCTCCCCGACATTCATCGCGTCGTCCGGGAGATCGGCGCGGAGCGCTGGAGCCTGTTCTTTCTGATCGCGACGGGGCGCGGCACGTCGCTCCGTCAAATCACGCCCGCCCGTTCCGAGGCGGTGCTGAACTGGGCGCTCGATCGTGTGGGAGAACACCGGCCTGTCGTCACGACCACGGAGGCGCCGCATTACCGGCGGATCGCGCTGATGCGGCACACCCCGGATCTCACGCGCGCGCCTTCAGGACCGCTGGCGCGGGGACTGGGCATCCGTGATGGGAACGGCGTGATGTTCATCTCGCACACAGGCGCGGTTCAGCCATCCGGATTCCTGCCGCTGACCGCCGGGGCTGTCCGCACGGAGAACCCGCTGCGAACCTACCGCGAATCGCCGCTGTTTCAAGACCTGCGCCGACCCGATCGTTTCACGGGCCGATGCGGATGCTGCGAGTTTCGCGAGATCTGCGGCGGGTCGCGTGCGCGGGCCTATGCGGCTACGGGCGATCCGCTGGGATCCGATCCCTTGTGCCCGTACGTGCCGCCAGCCGCGGTGGACCGCCAGGCCATGCTGAGAGACTGAGGAAGGTTGGCGCCTGACGAGGTGTAGAAAGTTGGGACTTAGAGACCAATGGCGGCGATGAAGCCCAGCATGCCGACCAGACCGAGCGTCACGCCCCATGCGACGTCGGTCGGTGTGCTGCCCTTCAGGCTTTCGGGAATCAGCTCGGAGATGACAAGAAAGATCATCGCGCCTCCTGCGAACCCCAGACTGATGGCCAGCAGCGGCTGAAATACCGACACGAGCAGAAATGCCGGCACCGCGACAATCGGCTGCGGCATGCTCGTGAGCACGGAGTACATCACACAACGCATCACCGACGCCCCGTTGGCGCGCAGCGGCAGCGACACGGCCGTGCCTTCGGGGATGTTGTGCACGGCAATGGCCATCGCAAGCAGCCAGCCGAATTTCATTTCTCCTGTCGCATATCCCACACCGATCGCCATGCCTTCGGGCACGCTGTGAATGAACAGCGTGATGACGAGGAGAATGGACTGCCGCGACCTTTTCTCACTGAAGCCCCCCAGACCCCATCCACGCCGCTCGACGAGTTTCGCGGTCCACGCGAAGAACACCGCGCCTCCGAGCATGCCGGCGATGACATCGACCGCTCTTCCCCGCTGCAGCGCCTCGTCGGCGAGCGCGAACACGGAGGCCGACAGCATCATGCCGCCCGCCGCCGCGGTGGCGATGCTCTGCCAGCGAAGCTCGGTGTTTTTGATGAAGAACAGCGGAATCGCGCCCAGCCCTGTCGCCAGCGCGGTCAGGAGCGCGACCCAGAAGACCTGCCAGGTATCCGCCAAGGGCCACTAGCTTACCCCGTGCGCTGCGCAGGGAAGAATCTATAGCTGCTTTTCTGAAGAAGCAGTCTATGTTGAAGGGACCGAGAGCCGCAGATCGCCTGGGCACGGATACAACAAATGGGACAAAAGAAGAAAGCCAGCCAGCCATCCAAAGCGCTGGCAAAAGCAGCCACCGGAATCCAGGGTTTGGACGAAATCACGGGCGGAGGGTTGCCACGCGGTCGTCCCACTCTTGTCAGTGGTGGCGCCGGTTCCGGAAAGACACTGTTCGGACTCGAGTTCCTGGTTCGGGGCGCTACACAATACGGCGAGCCCGGCGTGTTCATGTCGTTCGAGGAATCGATCCCGGACCTGACGAAGAATGTCGCTTCGCTGGGTTTCGACCTGGACCGGCTGGTGGCGGACAAGAAACTGTTTGTGGACCACGTGGCCATCACGCAAAGCGAGTTTGGGGAAACCGGCGAGTTTGACCTCGAGGGCCTCTTCATTCGAATTGCCGACGCAGTCCAAAGGGTCGGCGCACGGCGCGTCGTCCTGGACACCATTGAAGCGCTCTTCGGCGATTTGCCAAACCCAGGTATCGTGCGCGCCGAACTCCGCCGCCTGTTTAACTGGCTCAAGCAAAGAGGATTGACCACGGTCATTACCGCCGAGCGGGACCAGCCCGACCGGCTGACCCGGCAGGGGATAGAGGAGTTCGTCTCAGACTGCGTGATCCTCCTGGACCATCGTATCCGGGAGGAGATCTCGACCCGGCGCCTCCGCATCGTCAAGTACCGGGGATCGACCCACGGCACGAACGAGTATCCGTTCCTGATAGATGACCAGGGCATTTCAGTCCTGCCGATCTCTTCACTGGGGCTGGACCACGATGCGCCTGCCGACCGAGTCTCGGGCGGCATTGCCCGATTGGATGGCATGCTGGGCGGCAAGGGCTTTTATCGGGGTAGCAGCATTCTGGCATCCGGCACCGCGGGAACCGGTAAAACCACCATTGCGGCATGTTTCGTGGATGCGGCCTGCCGCCGGGGTGAGCGCTCCTTGTTTTTCGCTTTCGAGGAATCGCCCCGGCAGATCATCCGCAACATGCGTTCGATCGGCATCGACCTCGAGCCATGGGTGAGGAAAGGGCTCCTGCAATTCCATGCGGCGCGTCCCACCTACGGGGGGATCGAACAGGTCCTGCTCCTGACCCACAAACGCATCACCAGTTTCCAGCCCAGCGTCGTTGTGGTAGACCCGGTAACCAATCTGCTCATGGTCAGCACCCAGAACGAAGTGCGGTCCATGCTCACGCGGCTGGTCGATTTTCTGAAGACCCAGGGGATCACCGCGATCTTCACGAGTTTGACTGCGGCGGGGTCGCTGGAAGCGAGCGAGGCGGACGTCTCCTCCCTCATGGACACCTGGCTCCTGCTGAAAAACATCGAGGTCGGGGGAGAGCGGAACCGGGCGCTCTACGTGCTGAAATCGCGAGGCATGGAGCATTCCAACCAGATTCGCGAATTCGTCCTCACCGACGACGGCCTGCGATTACTGGACGTTTACCTCGGAGCCGAGGGCGTCCTGACCGGTTCCGCCCGGGTGTCTCAGGAAATGCGCGAGAAAGCGGTGGTCACGTTCCGCCGGCAGGAACTGGAGACCCAGCGGCGCGAACTGGAGCGCAAGCGCCGAATCTTTGAGGCCCGCATGATCATGCTCCGGGCGGAGTTTGAAGCGGAGGAAGAAATCATTCAACAGACCATCTCCGAGTCGGAATTACTCGGCGAGGAAGTGGTGCAGGACCGCGGGCAGATGGTGCTGAGCCGGCAAGCGGACTCCTCCTCCTACAAGAAAGATGTACGCGCGACAGCCGCGCGGAAACGCTGAATGCCGGCCACCAGAACAAAGACCCGGCCGCGGCCTCGCACACCGGCCCCCCGGACACCGGTGGTGTGGAATTTGCGGCTCTACGTGGCGGGTCAGACTCCGAAGTCCGCTCGCGCGTTTGCCAACCTCAAGGTGCTCTGTGAAGAGCACTTGAAGGGCCGGTATCAGATCGAAGTGATCGACCTGAGGAAGCATCCGCAGCTGGCGCGCGGCGACCAGATCATCGCCATTCCGACTCTGGTAAGGCGGCTTCCGCGACCGCTCCGAACGACCGTTGGAGACCTGTCCAACAGCGCGCGGCTGTTGGTGGGCCTGGATCTGCGAAAGGTCGACTGACGCAGCTCGGGAAGGCCGACATGAAAAAGACCCCGAAAAATACCAGTCCGGCGGGAAAGCGGAGG
>JANNJO010000222.1:0-2500 GCA_031395755.1 Acidobacteriota bacterium | reverse complement strand
TGGATCGCCAGAATGAAGCGCGCCATTCGCACGCTCGGCTGGCGCTTCAGCGCCGATCGCATGGTGACCGACTACGTGCTGAAGGCGTACATCCCGGCTGCGGGAGGCACAAGTAGTGAGATGCGATCTTGATCCGCGACGGGCAGGTAGAGGTATATTCGTTTTGAACGGAGGCTGCGATGCCACGACCAAAGAAACCCGCCAAGGGGAACGGCGCGATTGACTACCTCAACGATCCTGATGCGGTCGCCCGGAGGGCATACGAGATTTACGAGCGGCGCGGCGGCCGGGACGGGGCGGACCTGGATGACTGGCTGGAGGCGGAGCGCGAGCTGGGTCCGGGGCCGAGCGATGTTACCGGTCCGGCGCCGGCGAAGCCGAAACGGCGGAAGGCTTCCGAAGGAACCGGGCTCTAACGAGGTAATACACGCTGGCGAGGGCCAGCACGAGCCCGACGACCTGGAACTCCGCCTGGGTCGCCTGCGATAACAGCCAGACAATACCCGCGGCAGCAAGCAGTGGTACGAGCACGCCCCCGCCCAGGTTGAACGGCGTGCCGGCCATCCGGACGTCATGCCGCTGTAGTTCGTACGACGCGCCCACGCACATCAAATACAACAGCAGCGCGGAGACGTTCGCCATCACGACCAGGGTTTCGAAGCTGCTCGAGATGGCCAGCGCTGCCACAACGACCGCGTACCATGCGATAGCCAGGGCCGGCGTGTGGTACCGCGGATGGACGCTCGCAAAACGCGCGGGAAGCACCCCGTCGCGCGCCAACGCGAAGAGCGCCCGCGGTGTGCCCAGCATGTCGCCGGCAACGTATCCAAAGATCGACACCGTGCCGCCCGCCAGCAGGAACAGCTTCCCGGCGTTGCCGAAAAGCCGCCTGGCCGTCTCGGCGAGCGGGGCGTCTTTGTACGCGGGCAACTCCGGCCCCAGAACGCCCTGCGCAACCGTCTGCACCGCGAGGTACATCAGCGTGGCCGTCGCCAGCGCGCTGAAGATCGAGCGCGGGACGGTTCTGGCAGGATCGCGAATTTCACCCGACGGCGTGAGGGCGACCTCGACGCCGACGAAGGCGAACAGCAGCACGATCGAGACCTGCCCCACTTGCGACACCGTCGGCAGCGTCAATCGCAGGAACTCGGGATTCAGCGACCAGGCTCCAGCCACCACGAGGAACAGCAGCGGGATCAGCTTCGCGGCGGTGATGGTTTCCACGAGCCGGATGCCCGGCTTGATGCCGCGGACATTCACGACCGCAAGCACGGCGAAGAGGACAATCAACAGCAGGGCGCGCAACATGCCACCGCCGAGCGGCGGCCAGAGGACACCGACCGAGCCGGCAAACGCCGTGCCGACCGAGGCCACCGACAGGCACGCCGTCAACGTATAGAGCAAACCTCCAAGGAATCCGGCAAACCCGCCGAATGCGACTTCGATGTAGGCGTAGAGTCCGCCGGTCAGGGAGACGCGACTTCCCGCGGCCGCGAAACACAGCGCGATCAACGTCATCAGCGCCGCGCACACGAGGTAGGCGATGGGTGCCGCCGCGCCGAGACCTTCGGCCACCGTGGCGGGCATCAGAAAGATGGAAGACGCGATCGTGACGTTGATGATGCTCGCCGTCAGCTCGCGCGTGCCGATGGCGCGAACGAGCTGGGCGTCGGGCTGGCTCGTCACCGGTCGTACGCCTGCCCGATTTCGTTTTCCGGGAGCTCGAGCTTGAGCACCAGAACGGACATGAGGAAGTCCATCTGCCAGTCGCCGTCGCCGCCGCGCTGAATTGTGAGCACCCGCCCGTTGTTGATGTGCCAGTCCTGCATGCGCTCGAACACGCGGATGCCGACCGCGATGAACTGGGGAAACCGCTGATTCAGGCGCAGGAATTGCCGCTGCCGGTCTCGAATCTCGGTGACGGTCGGCGTCGTGACCGTGTTGGCCAGCCCGGCCAGGGCGGTTTGAATCGAGCGCAGCTCGTCGGAATAATCCTCCCCGGCGCCGCCGCGCTGCGCCGCGGCTGCTTCGCCCGCTTTCATCTGGGACATCACCGCACCGCCGGCGATCAGCTCTCGTCTCGACAACATCGCGCCCTCCTCAATGAAAAAGGCCGGGATTGCGCCCGGCCCATTCTGCCCTCTGCCCTCCCGGCGTAAGAGACCTACGGCCAATTCTGTTTGACGATGCTCGCATTGATCGACGCCAGCGTCGTCCGCCCTGTAGCAGCCGCGGCATCGACGAGCTCTTTGAAGATGATGTCGGTCAGAAGTTTCTGCACGCCAACGGGCCCGAACGCGCCGAGCGCCCAGCGCGCCGCACGGCCGAGCCACACGGCGTCGGCGCCGAGCGCCAGCGCCTTGAGCACATCGCTGCGCCATCGATATCACCCGTTACCATGCGGAGAAAGGCCCGCGACAGGCGCGCCTGGGTGTTGCGCGGTGCCCGCTGCAGCAGCACGTCGAGATCAGCGGCTGCCAGCTGAAATTCATGGCTGGCC
>JANNJO010000200.1:0-4264 GCA_031395755.1 Acidobacteriota bacterium | reverse complement strand
TTCGGCGAGCGAGCGAACCTCGAGCGGCATCAGTTACCTCCCACATGCGACAGGCGGCCGCTCATTTCCTCGTAGATTTCCTCAACGACCCGTTCCAGCGTATAGGTCAGGCTCCATTCAGGATAGTGCTCGCGGAATTTCCGGATGTCGCTGACATACCAGATGTGATCGCCGGCGCGGCTGATATCGCTGTACGTCCACTGCATCGGGCGCCCTGTCAGCCGCTCCACCATGGCGATGCCCTCGAGCATCGAACAGTTCGATGTCGGACCGCCCCCGATGTTGTAGACGGCGCCGCCACGGGGCGCCTGTGAGACGTGCCAGAACGCGTTCACCAGGTCGTACGAGTGAATGTTGTCGCGGACCTGCTTCCCTTTGTAGCCGAACACCGTGTACGGGCGGTCGCTCACCGCGCATTTGACGAGATACGACAGAAACCCGTGCAACTGGGCCCCCGAATGCCCGGGGCCCGTCAGGCAGCCGCCGCGAAAACAGGCGGTCTTCATGCCGAAATACCGGCCATATTCCTGAACGAGTACGTCCGCGGCGACCTTTGAGGCGCCGAACACGCTGTGCATCGACGCATCGATCGACATGCTCTCATCGATCCCGTGCTGACTGTACTGATGTGTCGGAGCAACCGACCATCGAGTCTCCAACTCGACGAGCGGCAGCAGGTTCGGCGTATCACCGTACACTTTGTTCGTGCTCGTAAAAATAAATGCCGCATCAGGACAGTACCGTCTGGTCATTTCCAGAACAATCAACGTACCGGTGGCATTCACCGAGAAATCGGTCAGAGGCTCCCTGGCGGCCCAATCGTGTGACGGCTGCGCGGCGGCGTGGATGACCAGCGCGATAGACCGGCCGTACCGGGAAAATACCCGGTCCATGGCGGATTCGTCGCGAATGTCCGCGTCCACATGCACGTACCGCTGAAGCTCACGTTCGAGCCTTTCCCGTCGCCAGGCGGTGCTGCCATCCTCGCCGAAGAAGTAGCGGCGCATGTCGTTATCGATCCCGACGATATCGAAGCCCTTCTCCGCAAAGAAGAGAGCTGCCTGGGATCCGATAAGTCCCGAAGCCCCGGTAATCAGCACAACTGACATGTTCAGATGGCGGCCCTGGCGTGCAGCGCCGGCAAGGCGGCGATTCCGTCCGTCATGAAAGGCTCGAGCGTCCCGCGATAATCCCGCAGCCACTGAAACACGTCGTCCAGCAGCTCGGTCACTCCGCTGCGAGGGGACCAACCGGTTTCGCGGGTCACGTGTGAATTGTCGGTGACATAGTACGGAACGTCGGCAGCGCTCGTCGCTGGGTTGCCGCCTATCGGAATGGTGCGGCCGGCGCGCTCGCGGCACAGTTCCGTCAGTTCGGCGAGCGACACACTGCGCTCGGGGCCGCCACCGACGTTATATGTGGCCCCATCGTGACGTGCAAGGTCCGCGATCTGCTGCCCGACAAGGCTGCACAAGTCGTCGATGTGCAGCACGTCGCGGACCTGCAGTCCTTCTCCACCGAACCCAGTGTAGGTGAGCGACCCACCGAACAGGTGCCGGGCGGCCCACAGCACAACGAATCCTTGATCGACTTTGCCCATCTGCCAGGGACCCGAAATGACGCCGCAGCGATTGACGACGGCTCGCAGCCCGTACATCGCCCGGTACTCCTCGATGAGCAACTCCGACGCGAGCTTCGTCGCTCCATACATCGATCGGTGGCCGGTCAAGGGAAAATCTCGTGCAATGCCTTTCGCGGACCAACCTGTGCCTTGTCCTTGAACCGGAACGGTCAGCCTCGATCCGAGACGCTCCAGCGGCAGCGCACGCAGGCTGTCGATCGGATACACGCGGCTCGTCGAAAAAAAGACCACGTCGGCGCTGTTGCGGCGCGCGGCTTCCAGGCAGTTGGCTGTGCCGAGCAGGTTCGTCTGGATAACGTAGGTGGGGCTGCCATCATAGCCTGCGTGCACGGAGGGCTCGGCGGAACATTCAAGCAGAAGATCGAAGGCGCCTGCGTCGGCAAGATCGTCGACAGAGCGGACGTCTCCGTGAATGAAGTCCACATCGCCATCACGAAGTCGAGTGACCGCGAGATCGCTGCCACGCCGCCGCAGGTTATCGAAGGCCGTGATGGCGACGTCAGTATTCCGACGCTTGAGGGCCAGAGCAAGGTTGGAGCCCACAAAACCAGCGCCACCGGTGATCAGGATTCTCTTAGCCATTGGGGGCGAACGAGTTCCGATATGATACCCGATAATCTTCTCCCCTAGATGACCCACCGACGCCGGCGCACGTGGATTCTCACCGCAATCGGTCTCGCGACCGTCGGTGCCGTCGTAGCCAATGTGCTGCCCGGTCCGCAGACGGCACACACCCTCGAAATCGAGATGCGCACGTCCGCCGGTACCGCGGCCCAGCTGTACTGGGATGCCGGCACCGGGTTTTCCGAAGGAGACTCGATCCGCGTTCCGCTTCAGCGGACGCCGGAAGGCGTCCAGCGACTTCGATTCGATCTCCCTCGTCTGAGACTGGCGGGCCTTCGGCTCGACCCGACGGACGCGCCTGCCGAAGTCGTGCTTCAGGGCGTTCGAGTGTTGGATCCCAGCGGGAAGATTATTTCCGTCCTCAACCCGTCGAGCCTATGGCCGGTATCCCAGATCGCGTCGATGAAGCGAGACGCAGAGGGTGTCCGGATCGCAACGAACGGAGATGATGCGTTCGTCTGGATGACTGTGGCGTGCCTCGACGGTCCTGCCGGCAAATACTCATTCGCGAGAGTCACTCCGTTGTCCCTCACTTTCGCATGCGTGCTCGTTCTTTCGCTGCTGGGAGCCTCGCTGCTGATCGTTGCGAGGGACTGGTTTCGACGCGACGATAACGCAGGCTCTGGTTCAGGAGAATCTCGAGGGCTCTTCGCGCTATGGATGGTTGCGCTCTTCTTGACCACCTTTTCGGCGAAGCTGCTTCTGATGCACTACTACCCGGCTCCGGTTCCATACGAAGATCAGTGGGGGGCTGAGGCGGGAGCGCTCTACGTTCCATTCCATGACGGATGCCTGTCATGGCGTCAGATGTTCACTCTCCACAACGAGCACCGGGTGTTTTTCACGCGCCTCCTTGCTCTGGGGCTGCTGTCGGTGAATGGCCAGTGGGACCCACAGCTTCAGCAAACGGTAAACGCCGCCGTCCATGCCGCCACGGCGGTCGTTGTCGTGGGTATCTTCTGGGTCGCTTTAGGACGCCGACGGATAGATCTGGTCGCGTTGGTAGTCGGAGTCGCCTTCACGCTGCCGTTCTCATGGGAAAACACGCTCGCGGGGTTTCAGTCCGCGTTCTATTTTCTTCTGCTTCTCACTGTGCTCGCGCTCTGGCTGACGGCACGCTACCCGGCGGGATCCCGCCCCTGGCTCCTCGGCTGGTTGTGCGCGTTCTGCGCGCTCTTTACCTCAGCGGGCGGGCTGCTGACATCCTTCGCTCTCGTCGTCCCTGCGGGGATGAGCTTCCTGAGCAGTCGGCGGTGGCGGGAGTTGGGGCTCACGCTCGCCGCGGCCGGCGGCGTCGTCGCAGTGGGAGTCGCAATCGCTTCTCCCCCCCTCCCGCGTCACGCTCCCTACATTGCAGGGACCCTCGGCGCCTTTGCGACGGCACTCGCGCGGAATGCCGCCTGGCCGTGGGTCGATTCTCCGCCCTTGAGCGTCTTCATGTGGCTGCCGCTGGCCGTCATGGTATTGCTGGCCCTGCGTCGCACCAGGACGACTGATTTGGAGCGGCTCACATGCGCGCTCGGAGCCTGGGCCGTGCTGCAGGCCCTGGCACTCGCGTATTCGAGGGGGGCGGGCGGACCGGCGCCTGCCTCGCGTTACATGGACATACTCAGCATGGGCTTTGTGGCGAATGGAATGGCATTGCTGGCCATTCACGACGGCCTGGCCGCTCACCCTGGCAGGCGCCGCATCGCGACGGGCGTGATTCTCTGCTGGCTCGGCTTTGCGCTGATCGGCGTCAACGGTCTGACGCAAGAGGCGCTTCGCACAGGCGCACTCACTCGACGCGCCTGGATGGAGGCGTACGCTCGTAACGTCCGCGAGTTCCTTGCTACCGACGATGTGGCGGCCTTTACTTCGAAACCTTTTCCATTTCAGGTCCCATCCTCGAATCCTCTTTTGCTGGCCAACGGATGGCTTCGACATCCGTACGTGCGGTCGATTCTCCCGCCCGGCATACGCGAGCCGTTGAGGCTGGCCCCGGTTTCAAGTCGCGAA
>JANNJO010000149.1:0-9990 GCA_031395755.1 Acidobacteriota bacterium | reverse complement strand
CGACAGCAGCTTGGCGAGCGTCTGCGCGAGCAGCGTCTTGCCGGTGCCGGTCGGGCCGATGAGCATGATGTTCGACTTCGTCAGCTCGACGTCGTTGCGGCTGCGCGGCTGCTTCTGGATCTCGATGCGCTTGTAGTGGTTATAGACCGCGACGGCGAGCTTCTTCTTCGTCTGCTCCTGCCCGACCACGTACTCGTCCAGGAACTTCTTGATTTCCTGAGGCACGGGCAGCGAGGAGCGGACGCCGCGGTTATCGAACCGGTTGTCGTCTGCGATGATGTCGTTGCAGACCTCGACGCACTCGTCGCAGATGAAGACCGTGGGGCCTGCAATGAGCTTGCGGACGTCGTTCTGATCTTTATTGCAGAACGAGCACCGCAGGACTTCGTTTTCGCCTTTTGCTTTGACCATAAGGGGGGTTACGCCCGCTTCCGGATGACGTCATCAATAATACCGTATTCCTTGCCCTGGTCGGCGCTCATGATGTAGTCGCGTTCGGTGTCGTCCTGGATCCGCTTGATGTTCTGGCCGGTGTGGTGCACCAGAATCTCGTTCAGCCGCTCGCGCATGCGCAGGATCTCGCGCGCGGCGATGTCGATGTCGGTCGCCTGGCCGCCGAGGCCCGACATCAGCGGCTGGTGGATGACGATCCGCGAGTTCGGCAGCGAAAACCGCTTGCCCTTGGCGCCCGACGCCAGGAGCACCGCTGCCATCGAGGCCGCCTGGCCGATGCAGGTCGTCTGCACGTCGGGCCGGATGAACTGCATCGTGTCGTAGATCGCCAGCCCGGCGGTGATCGATCCGCCAGGGCTGTTGATATAGAGCATGATGTCCTTGTCGGGATCTTCGGCTTCGAGAAAGAGCATCTGCGCGATCACGAGATTGGCGATCTGGTCGTCGATCGGCGTCCCGATGAAGATGATGCTGTCTTTCAGGAGGCGCGAGAAAATGTCGTACGCCCGCTCGCCGCGATTGGTTTGCTCCACGACCATGGGCACGAGCTGCATGCGCGAATCTGACATAAGCCGGTAGTTACCTTTGTAAGGGGGGGTTTTTCGATTCTAGCACGCTCAGTTTATCGGCTGATGTGCCCCTGCGCTTGAGTGTATGCGCGCGGGCAGTCAGCCTGCCCGTTTGTCGCCCCGCTCCAGAGGCTAATCGCGGGCGACCTGGGCTCTTGACAGGATGTAGTCCATGGTCTTTTCGCGGCGAAGCCCTGCCGACAGACGCGCCAGCGCGCCTTCTTTCTCGAGCCGCGCCCGCACGGCCGCTGGTGTCAAGCCGCTTCGCTCGGCGTATTCGGCCACGTCCTTCTCGACGTCTTCATCGCTGACGATCACGTTCTCCCGGTGCGAGATTTCGTCGAGCACCAGCGCGCTCTTCACCGACTCGCGGCCCGCCTCGCGCTGGCTGTCCCGGAACTGATCCCAGTCGATGTTGGCGCGCCGTGGATCGATCTGCTGATCCACCAGGCGCCGCGCGAACTCCTCGGTGCGGCGATCGAGCTCCCGCTCCACCAGGGAGTCCGGAATATCGACAGTGACGCGGGCGGCGAGCTCCTTGAGGAGGTCGCTCTTCAGGTTCCTGTCCGCTTCGGCCTCCGCCTCCCGCTGAAGGTCCTGGGAGATCCGGTCGCGCAGCGCCTGGAGCGTCTCGAAATCGCCGACATCCTTGGCGAACTCGTCGTCCAGGGCAGGCAGCGTCTTTTTGCGGATGTCTTTGACCTTCACGGCGTACTCCAGGCTCGTGCCGGCCATCTCCTTCACCGCGTAATCGTCGGGATAGTGGATGGTGAAGCTCTTGTCTGCGCCCGACTCCAGGCCCTTCAGTTCAGCGTCGAATCCGGGAGGGTTGGCCTTGCCGCCGATCTCCACGACGACGTCGTGGTGATGGTCCCCTTTTTCCCCCTCCGCAGTCGGCTTTCGCTCGACGTCGAGCGTCACGGTGTCGCCGTCCTCGACGCCGCGTCCCTCGACCGGCTCGAAACGCGCGGCGCGGGTCTGCAACTGTGAGAGCGTCTTCTCGACGGCATCTTCCTCCAGCGTGACCGCCGGCCGCCGAAGGGAAATGCTCTCCAGCGAGCCTGGATCGATGGGCGGCAGTGTCTCGAACGTCGCCGTGAAGGTGAGCGCCTGGCCTTCGTCCAGGGTCACATCTTTGACGTCCGGCGTGTCGACCGGCTCGAGCCCGCGCTCGCGCAGCGCCTCGTCGATCGCGCGCGGAATCAGGTCGTGCGCCACGTCGTGAAGAATCTGGTCGCGGAACCGTTTCTTGATCAGCGTGGGCGGGACTTTGCCCTGGCGGAATCCGGGGATGCGCGCCTGGCGGCTGTAGCTGCGCGCCACGCGGTCAATCTGTGCGTCGACGATGTCGCTGGGAATTTCGACGGCGACGCTTTTTTTTGTCTCACTGAGGTCGGCGAATTCTGTTTTCACGTTTCGATTTTATACTGCCAAAGTGGGGGCTGAGGGAGTTGAACCCACACGTCTTTTGGACACAAGATCCTAAGTCTTGCGCGTCTGCCAGTTCCGCCAAGCCCCCCGTGAAGGTTTCGCTCCCAAGCTTACCCGCTCTAGGGCCCAGGCCGCTACCCGTCGATAAGAAGAGAGACTTCGGCGTAGGCTCGTCTCACATTCGATACACAACGAGTCTGTAATGTCCTAATTAGTCATTTACTGTCACTCAGTTTGTATCTTTTAGGGGCGACCAGAGAGCAATTTCTGTGACTGACGGGGCGGAGCAGCATCTGATCGCATTTCCCAGCATCGTCGAATTTATTGGCGGATCGACCGCCGCCGAAAACGCCCGTGCGGCACTTGGGCGAACGGCGAGCGTTGCCTGCCCGGTCCTGATTGTTGCCGAACAGGGACTTGACCCGACCGCCGTGGCCCGTGCGGTCCACGATCGCAGCGCGCAGTTTA
This sequence comes from Acidobacteriota bacterium, assembly GCA_031395755.1. Lineage (GTDB taxonomy): Bacteria > Acidobacteriota > Vicinamibacteria > Vicinamibacterales > JAMQPK01 > JAMQPK01. Next base: position 7,069 of record JANNJO010000149.1, on the reverse strand, counting down.
CGGGACCGTTCGTGGTCGTGGAGTGTGCGGCCGAAGATGCCGCGCGCCTCGAGGCGCAGATTTTCGGGACTCCCGCGTCCGGCGGCACGCTGGTACTCACAAACCTGCAGGAACTGCCGACGCGGCTTCAGGCCCGGCTCGCTCGAGTCTTGCGCGACGGCCAACTCGAGACAGACGAGACCGCCACTGCTCTCACATTCGACGCGCGTGTTATCGCGAGCGTGAGCGGCAGCCTCGACGAGGTGGTGCAGGCGGGGACTCTACGACGCGAGCTGATCGCCCGCTTCACGCAGCGGATTGACGTGCCGCCGCTGCGCCAGCGCCCTGCGGACATTCCCACGCTGATTGGCTGCCTTGTCGGAGAGTCGGCCATGGCGGCACACCTTCCCGCGCCCACGTTTACGCGTGAAGCGCTGACCCTGCTGGCGGCGCTGCCGTGGCGGCGGAACCTCGACGAGCTCCGTGAAGTCCTCGACCTGCTGGTGCGCGCGGCGGTGGGCGGGACGGTGCGGCTCGAGGATGTGCTCGATCACATCCCGGTGGAGCGCATGACATCCGGCCATGGCACCGCCGCAAGCCTGCGCGAGGCGAGGCTCAGCTTCGAGCGCCATTACATCGCGACGGTGTTGAACAGGCACCGTGGGCGCATGGACGACGCTGCGCGGTCACTCGGCATTCAGCGGACGAATCTCTACAGGAAAGTCCGGCAGCTCGGCATCGGCCTGCGAAGGGCTCGCGCGTTCCTCGCCTTCCTCCTGTTACCCACAGCCGTGAGCGCGCAGATTCTGGCGCCGCGCGAGGCCGCGCAAATCGAACTGGGCCCGCTGTCGCTCTATCCGAGCCTTCGCGTGATCGACGCCGGCATCGACGAGAACGTGTTCAACGACGCTGAAAACCCGAAAGAGGATTTCACCTTCACGGTCGCGTCGAGGGCGCTCGCGGTGCTGAGGCTCGGGCTCAACGAGTTGATGTTTTCGAGCGGAAGCGACTACGTCTGGTTCAAGGAATACGGATCGCAGCGGTCCAGCAACGCAATGTACGCGGCGCGTCTGAACTTGTCGGCCAGCCGCTTTAAGCCGTTCATCGGCGCCGAGCGCATCCGGACGCGGGCGCGGGTCAGCCCCGAAATCGACGAACGGGCGCAGAGGATCGAGCGTCTTGCCACTGCCGGCTCCAGCTTCAGTCTGACCGAGCGGACCGCGATCATCCTGTCGGCCCAATGGGCGAGTTCAACCTATGAGGACGGCGAACAGTTCCGCGGCACTCGTCTCGACACCGCGCTGAACGACACCGCCCGGTCGTTCACCGCCGGTACCAGATACACGCTGACGCCGTTCACCACGCTCGCGGTGACCGGCAACTACAATGTGGATACCTTCCCGGACTCGCATTTTCGCGACTCGAAATCGTATAGCGTGACGCCCCTCCTCGAGTTCGCGCCGGAGGCGGCCATCCGCGGCCGGTTCTCCGCCGGATACCAGGTCTTCGCTCCGGAAGATCCGGAGCTGCCCGACAATAAAGGTGTGATCGTCGAGGGCGCGCTGAACTGGGCGATCTCCGGCGTCACGACGTTTGACGTCATCGTCGGGCGAAATGTAAATTACTCCTATCAGGCCACCCAGCCGTACTATCTGCAAACAGGCGCCCGTCTGGCCGTGACCCAGCGACTGTTCGGGCCCTTCGGCCTGCATGGTTCAGTCGACAGACAGCACCTCTCGTACCGCTGGCGCCGGGGCGTCGACCCGACGGGATTAGGAGACCGGGTAGACATCTCCGACGTCTTAAGTGGTGGCGTCATGATCAGGCTGGGACGAGGGTTTGGCGTGCTGCTCGGCGCGGAACAGACCAGGCGGCGTTCGTCGGAGGACGTGAAACAGAACTTCAGGCGGACCCGGTTGCTCTGTAACGTGACTGTCGGGCAGTGAGGAATTTTATGGCGTCAGTGCTCATCGCTTGTTTGCTGATCTTCGGCGCCGCGACCCATGCCTCGGCGCAGGCGGTCGCGACACCGGCAACACCGCCGCCAGCGGCACCACTGCCGGCGGAACAAACCGTGGCGTCCACGCCTGCTGCGCCGGACTATCTCGTCGGTCCCCAGGACGTCCTCGCGATCATCGTGTATGGCGAGGCGTTGCTGTCCGGAAAGTTCCGAGTCGATAACGACGGCTCGTTTCCCTATCAGTATCTCGACCGCGTCAAGGCCGAAGGCCTCACGGTGGCCGCCATAGAGGCCACGATGGAAAAGGCGCTCGGCGACGGCTACCTCAGGAACCCGCAGATATCGGTGGAAGTGGCGGAGTATCGCAGCCAGAACGTCTACGTTCAGGGGCAGGTGCGCTCGCCGGGCAAGTATCCGCTGCCGGCCAATGCCAGCTTGATGGATGCTATTTTTCTCGCCGGCTCCACGTTGGCGGAAGCAGGAAACTGGGTCGAGATCTACCGCCAGGGCATGGCCCCGGGCCCCAACACGTCGGCTGTCGGCGTGAGGGCGCCCGACATTCGCGTCAGGCTCACCGATGTGCAGAGCGGCAAGGCGCAGAGTGTCGGCATCAAGGACGACGACACCATCTTCGTGCCGAAAGCCGAGCGCATCTACGTGACCGGCATGGTCCGTACTGGCGGCGCGTACGCCTACGACGATGAGATGACGGTCTTTACCGCCATCTCGCTGGCGGGCGGCATCACGGAAAAAGGCTCCAACTCGCGCATCTCGATCACGCGGCTGGTAAACGGCCAGCGCCGCGAAATCGAAGCGAGGCAGGAAGATCTGCTGAAGCCCGGAGATCAGGTGACGGTCAAACCGCGCCGCTTTTGAGGATCGTCTTCCTCAACCCGAGCGGCGAGCTCGGGGGGGCGGAGACTGCACTGCTCGAGATTCTGGCGGCGCTTCGCGCAGCCCGGCCGTCATGGACGCTGGAGCTCGTGACGTCGGCTGGCGGACCGCTCATCGGCCGCGCTGCTGCCCTCGGCATCTCCACGACCACCCTCACCTTTCCACCATCACTTGCGCGGCTCGGCGAGTGGGGCCGCCGCTGCTCATCCACCGCGCGGCTGCGCCTCGCGTCGCAGGCCGCGCGCGCCGCTGTCCCGACGTTCGGATACGCCGGGCGGTTACGGCGGCACCTCACCCAGGTGAATCCCGACATCATTCACACCAATGGATTGAAGATGCACCTGCTCGGCGCGCGGTGCCGGCCGGACGGCGCGAGGGTGCTCTGGCATCTCCACGATTACCCCGACACCCGTCCGCTCAGCGCGTCATTGCTGCGCTCGCACGCGGACCGCTGCGCCATCGTCGTGGCCAACTCCGAGAGCGTGGCCGCCGCCGCTCGGCGGCTGTTCGAGTCGCGGGTTCAGGTGCGAACGGTTCACAACGCCGTCGATCTCGATCGCTTCACGCCAGCAGGGCATCGGCTCGACCTGGATGCGCTCGCCGCATTGCCGCCGCTCCCGGCGCGCGGGATCAGGATCGGGCTCGTGGCCACGTTCGCGCGATGGAAGGGGCACGACGTGTTCCTCAAGGCGCTGGCCGCGCTGCGCTCGGACGTGCCTGTGCGTGGGTATATTGTCGGCGCGCCGATTTACCAGACAGCCGCCAGCCAGTTTTCGATCGCAGAGCTTCGCCAGCTCGCCGAGGGTGCGGCGATCGACGGACCCGTCGGTTTCGTTGGAAATGTTGATGATGTGCCTGCCGCACTCAGATCCCTGGACATCGTGGTGCACGCCAGCGTCGAGCCGGAACCATTCGGCCTCGTCATCGCCGAGGCGATGGCGTGCGGCCGCCCGATTGTCGTCAGTAATGCGGGCGGCGCGTCGGAAATTGCGCAGGCGGGAGCGGTGTTTCACGTGCCCGGCGACGCACGCGATCTTGCCGCGCGCCTTTCGGAGCTCATCTCCCAGCCCGCGATCCGCGCGTCGCTGGGCGCTGCGGGGCGCGAGGCGGCCGTACGATTGTTCGGGCGGACGCGCCTCGCCGAGACGCTCGTGCCGATGTACGAGTCGCTTTAGCGATGCGCGTGCTGCACGTGCACAGCGGGAATCTCTACGGCGGGGTCGAAACCGTGCTGAGCGCGCTCGCGCGATTCCGGCATCTCGCGCCTTCGATGGAGATGTCCGTTGCGCTGTGCTTCGAAGGGCAGATCGCCGCGGAGCTCAGGACGGCAGGGATCGAGCCGTTCATGCTCGGAGAGCCGCGTTTCCGGCGTCCCGACAAGATCTTTCGCGCGCGCCGGGCCCTTCGGCGGGTTCTCGAGCGCGGTCACTTCGACGCCGTTGTGTGTCATCAGGCGTGGACTTGTGCCGTCTTCGGGTCCGCCGTCAAAGCCACCCACGTGCCTCTTGTACTCTGGCTGCATATGGCGCAGCAGCGCCACTGGCTGGATCGCTTGGCATGGCGTGTCCACCCCGACATGGTCATCTGCAACAGCCGTTTCACCTCGTCGGGTGTGCCACGGAACGGGATGCGCGTCGAAGTGGTGTACTACCCGGTTGACATCGGCGACGCCGTGCGCAATCCCGAGGTCAGGCGATCGCTGGGCACTCCCGAATCGGATGTCGTCATCATTCAGGTCAGCCGGATGGAACCACTGAAAGGGCAGTTCGTCTGCCTGGAGGCGCTTGCGGCGTTACGCGATCGAGGGGGCTGGACGTGCTGGCAGGTCGGCGGAGCTCAGCGGGCGGAGGAACGACGGTATCTCGCGAAGCTTCGCGACCGCGCGCGGGCGTTGGGCATCGCCGATCGCGTGAAATTTCCCGGTCATCGCTCGGACGTGCGCGAGCTGCTGGCCGCGGCCGACATTTTCTGCCAGCCGAACCTGCAGCCCGACGCGTTCGGCGTCAGCTTTGTCGAAGCGCTCTCGGCCGGACTGCCGGTGGTGACATCGGCGTTAGGCGGTGCATTGGAGATCGTTGACGAGACCTGTGGTGTGCTGGTGCCACCGAACGACGCGCCGGCGCTGGCGACGGTTCTCTCGCGCCTGGTCCCCGATGTGGAGGAACGGCAACGGCTGGGCCGCAGTGGCCCCGATCGCGCGAGAACCTTGTGCGATCCGCAAAGGCAGGTAAGAAGAATTGCCGCGATCCTCGAGGAAGCGGTAACAGCCTACCGATGATGCGTATCGCGGTGTTCAGCTACGGGCTACCGGCTGCGCGAGAACAGCGTGGCGGGATTGAGCGGGTCGCCCACGAACTGGCGCAGGGCCTGGTGGAACGCGGTCACGAAGTCGTCGTGTTTTCGCACGATCCGCGTCCCGCCGACGCGCAGTACCAGGTTCGCGAGCTTCCGTGGAAAGGGTTCGTGAACACATGGATCGGGCGGCGGGTGACGATGGGGTATCTCGGCAATGTGCTGGCCGTTCTGCCCAACTACCGCGATTTCGACGTGATCATCGCGCACGGCGACAGCCTGTTGCTGCCGTTCACACGAAAGCCCCTTGTGCGTGTTATGCACGGCAGCGCACTGCAGGAAGCCTTCCATGCAAGCTCACCGGGTCGATTTGTCCTGCAATGCGGCGTCTACGTGCAGGAGCTGCTGACGGCGCTGGTCGAGAGCGGGACCGTCGCGGTGAGCGACAACGCGCGCCGGAGCAATCCGTTCATCCGCCGCGTCATCGCGAACGGCGTCGACACGAGAGTGTTTCGCGCCACACCAGTGGAAAAGACTTTGTTTCCCTCGATCGCTTTTGTGGGTGCGCTGGAAGGCCGCAAACGCGGCCGCTTTCTTCTCGACGTGTTCTCGCGGATCGTTCGGCCTGCATACCCGACAGCCGAACTGATGTTCGTCGGTCCTGAGGGCCCTGAGATGCCGGGCGTCACGTACTACACCGGCGTAGACGATGCGCAGCTTGCCTCGCTGTACAGGCGCGCGTGGGTGTATGCATCGCCCAGCACGTATGAAGGATTCGGATTGCCGTACCTCGAGGCGATGGCATGCGGGACGGCCGTGGTAGCCGCTTCGAATCCGGGAAGCCTCGAGGTGCTCGCAGGCGGCCGCTGCGGAAAAGTGGTCGACTCGACCGAATTCGGCACGGCTATTCTGGATCTGCTTGGCAATCACGACAGCCGCCACGCGCTCGAAGCGTCGGGCGTGCAGAGAGCGGAACAGTTCTCATTGCCTGCGATGATTGATCACTACGAAACGCTCCTTTCCGAGTTGACCTGCTCCCATGCGAGATCGATCACCTCAGCCTAGCCAGTTCGTTTTCCCGGCTGCTCTTCAGCCGGCAGAATGGACAGAGGAGGTACCGCAGGCGAAGCAGCCCTGGGGATGGCTCGAAACGTTCGTGCTGGTCCAGGTGTTCTGGGGTGTGTTGCTGTTCGTCCCGGGCTCCCAGGCGTACAGATCCTACATAAGGGGATTCCCCTACGTCGTGAGTGTGTTCGCGCTCGTGAGCTGCATGCGATCCGGAAGCACGGACAGCCTTGGCCCCGGTGCACGGATGGTGGTGGCGTCGATGTTCGTGCTCGTGGCGAGCCTCGTCCATCCAGCAAGCTGGCTCGCATCCGGCGTGGCGCAAATCGTGTTTCAGGTCAGCATCGCGGCGCCGATTTTCTGGGCGGTGGCGATCTGGACGCCGAAGACGCGGCTCGAGCGGCTGATGTGGCTGGTCTTCGCGGCGAACTTCCTGAGCGCCGGCGTCGGCCTGCTTCAGGTGTACTACCCCGAGACGTTTTCTCCGCCGGAGTTTACCTCCCTCGGAATTCAGCTCAATCCCTACCTGCTGGAGGAACTGAGCTATATGGGAGCAGGGGATCGCATGATTCTTCGGCCTCCCGGCCTCAGCGATGTGCCGGGAGGCGCCGCCATCGCCGGTGTCATTGCCGCGCTCCTCGGCTTTGCGCTTTCGATGCGGGGGAACAGGCGGGTGATGGTCAGAGCGGGCTATCTGGGTGCCGTCATTATCGCCATCACCGTCGTGTACCTGACGCAGGTGCGCTCGATGCTGTTGATGCTGATCGTCTGCATGCAGGCGCTCGCGTGGGTCAGCCTCCGTCAGGGGCGTGTCATCAAAGGCGGGTGGATCGCGGCCCTGGCTGGTGGGCTCGTGGTGGGATCGTTCGTCTGGGCCGT
>JANNJO010000146.1:0-21888 GCA_031395755.1 Acidobacteriota bacterium | reverse complement strand
GCCGTCGTTGCACAGCTGGGACATGGGGCTGTTCAAGAACTTCCGGATGAACACCGACATGAACATCCAGTTCCGTGCGGAGTTCTTCAACGTCTTCAACCAGGTAAACCTCGACATCCCGAACACCAACGTCAGCGGCGGCGGGTTCGGCACCATTACGCGGACCGACCCTGGATTCGGCGATCCGCGCATCATCCAGTTCGGTCTGAAGTTCGTGTTCTAACCACGAAGGCACGAAGACATGGAGACAGGGGTGAGGGGCGAAAGCCTCTCGCCCCTTTTTTTATCTGGCCGGACCTTTTTCGGATGACTCTACGACGTGCCGGCTGACGTCGCCCCTGAGCGTCGAGAGATCCACAAGTCCACCCTCGCGAGGGAGCGATCGGTGGAACTCGAGCAGCGGACGATCGTCGGTCAGCACCAGGCCTTCGCCGACAAAGCGTCGCATCTCATCGGGTCCCGCCGTGTATCGGGCCGCAAGCGCCTCGAAGGTATCAAACCCGACCAGCAGGAAGCCGCGGCGCACGTCCGGAGCGGACAGCTTCCGCTCGAACGCCTCCCGGCTGATGCGCAGCGGCCTCAGGCTTCCCACCATCAACGCACCGTCCGACCACAATGTCGCATGAGGGAATGCCGTCAAGAACGTCCTCATGATCAACTTGTAGTGGGTTGCCTCCCGCCGCCCCACCCACTGCATCATCAGCCCGCCATCGTTCAGGACCTGGCGAGCCAGCTTGAAGTACTCGATTGAATACAGGTTGCCCGCTCCTGCGTGGACCGGCTGGATGAGGTCCGCGGCAATCACGTCGTAGCGCCGCGGCGTCATGCGCAGGAAGTTGCGGCCATCGTCCACGCGCATCCGCGCGTTGGGCCGCTGCAACAGGTTGCCGTTCACGTGCCCGAAGTGCGGGACGACGGAAACGACGCTCTGCGCCAGTTCGACGACGTCGACCAGGGTGGCCGGATGGGCGGCAACCGCGCCTGCCGTGACGCCGCCACCGACGCCCACGACGAGCGCGTGTTTCGGATCCGGATGCAGCGCCATCGGCAGCTGACCGATTTCAGAGTGCACGCGCACCATTTCCGCCGAGTCGTTCGCTTGATGAAGACCGTCCAGGTACAGTACACGGCGCCCGGAGGGCTGCACATGCACCGTGGCTGTGGTCTGCACGCCTTCGACGCGGAACAGAAGACGCTCTCCTGCCCCGTGCCGGCGCACGAGAACCGACGAGTAGAAATCAGGAAGGGATAACGCGGAGGCCACGAAAAGGACACTCCCGCCAACAGTAGCGCGCAACGCACGTTTTCGCCCACCCGCAGATGTCATCACGGCGATGCCGGCCAATACGTAAACCGCCGCAAGCAGGAGAAGGCTCGCTCGCGTGCCGAGCAATGGCAGGAGAATAAAGCCCCCGGCCAGTGAGCCCGCCACGGCGCCGCACACGTTCAGCGCATACAAGACGCCGACACGGCGGCCAATGTCCTTCCTGACATCCCCGAGCCAGATCGCGACCGCGAACGGGAACATCGCGCCCATCAGCGCAGTGGCCGGCAGCATCGCGACAACACAGGCCTGGACCATGCCGCTGGTCCGCCACCCCATACGATAAGTGTGCGCCAGCGCCGTCATGGACAGAATCACCAGGACGCCCGTCCAGATCTGGATCCACGCGAGCGCCCGTGCGGGATCAGGACTCCGCCGCACACGAGCGGCGGCAATCGCGGAGCCCAGCGCAATCCCGAGCAGTACGGTGCTCAGCATTGTGGTAAACGCGTAGGTGGTCGTCGTGAGAAAGAGCGTGAGTACTCTGAACCAGACGATCTCGAGCGCAAGGCCGGCGAAACCAGCCAGCGCGACGACGAACAGGATTATTCGACGCGCGGGGACCGTCGCCAATCCTGACGCGGTGGACGGAATGTCGCGGTCCGTGGTGGGCCAGACCAGGCCGAGCCAGAGCGCGACGAGTCCGACGGCGATGTTGAGCGCGGCGGCGAACCGCGTGGTTGCTGCGACACCGACTGCGCCAATCAACGTAAAGCCCGCGAGCACCGTTCCCACGATGGCACCGGCGGTATTCGCCGCATATAACCAGCCGATCCGTGCGGCAGCGGAGCCCACCGTACCCGTCACGTGACGTGCGAGCAGCGGCAGACTCGCGCCCATCAACGTCGTTGGTACGAGCAGGATAAGCCCCGAACAGAGGAGCCGCGCGACGGTCAGCTGCAGAAGCGCATCCGGTGCGCGTCCGTGCAGGCGGGTGTAGAGGCCGGAGACGCCTTCGAGAGCAAACGGGACGGCGAGCGCGCTTGCCGCAACCCCCAATTCGAGAATGGCAAACGTTCGAAGCGGCGCCCGCAGGCGGTCAGCGCTTCGGCCGCCCAGCCACGATCCGAGCGCGAGTCCTCCCATGAAACTGGTGAGCACGGCACTCGCCGCATATACCGTGACACCGAACACGAGCGAGAGCATGCGCAGCCACGCCACCTGATAGATGAGCGCAGCAGTGCCCGAGAGAAAAAAAAGACCGGCAAGGAGCCCTAACATCGAGCGGGCATTGTACCGTCAGGGCGAAAAACCTTCCGCCAGAAAACCGGTTGACTGGGCTTTATCGACTCTCGACGATGGACGATGGACTAATTTCCCGGCAGCGCAGCAGCCAGCGCTGCCGCCGCCCAGCCCGTGGCCATCGACGAAATCCACTGATCGTGGCCGTACGGGAAGCCACCGTCGAAGAACGGCTGGAATTTTACGGCCCGGCTCTTCACGTACCACGAGCCGTCCGGCCGCTGCGTCGACAGCAGAAAGGCGACGCCTCTCCTGTACGCCGCATGATTGGGGCCGAGGCCCCCCGCCTCTGAAAGGGCGAACAGAGACACGCCGGTCGCGTACGCGTCGCTCTGCAGGTGGTCGGTCTGTCCCCATCCTCCATCCGGACGCTGTTTCGCCAGGATGGCTTTCGCGAGGCGAGCGCGCTCGGCGGCATCCCTGCCGGCCCAGAGCGATCCGAGAAGCTGCATGTTGCGATCTTCCGACGTCACGGGCTTTTCCGAGGCCAGCCATGCGCTCGCGCGGGCGATGCGCTCGTCCATGTCGGCCTGGCGTCCGGGTGGTGCGTACACCTTCAACGCACGAATCGCATAGGCGGTCACGGCGATCGGCCCTTCGCCGATCGGCGGGCGAGCGACGGTGCTCATGAACCAGCGCCCATTGCGTGCCTGCTGGCTGGCGAGATGTGCCGCAACCATGTCGGTCGTGCGATCGGGCGCGTAACCGCTGTTGGCGAGCGCGGTCAAAGCGAAGACAGTCGTGATCGGGGAGCCTGCGGGATCCAGGCGCTCAAACAGATTCGCCGGAGAAAAGTATGGCGCTTTGGTCAGCGTTTGTCGCTGCGCGGTCATCTTTTCGTCGCCGGTAAGGCCTTTTTTCACGGCCACGCGCTCGAGGGTATCGACGACATTGTGAGAATGGCAGGAGGCGCAGCCGCCATTCGCCGCCGCGACCACGCTCGCCTTTCTCAGCAGCGCGATGCTTCGCTCGACCGACACACGAAGGTCCGCATGAGCGGGTGCAGGCACGGCCACCGCCTGGTGCATGGTCTCGACAGCGCCGGCCCGCGTCATCAGCGCGATCGCAACCGGTGAGCCGCTCTTGCGAGCCCAATCGAGCGCTGTTTCGCCGACGAGGCTTTTGGCGTTGACGTCTGCGCCCCGCGCGATCAGCATGCGAATCACGTCGGCATTCTGGCGATCGGTTGCGACCGCCAGCATCAGCGGCGTCATCCCTCGCACGTCGGCTACATTCACGTTGGCGCCGGCGTCGAGCAGCGTCTTGATGAGCTCCGGTGCCGCAAGAGCCACCGCGGCGGTGAGCGGTGTAAAGTTCCCGAGCGCGATCGGACCTGCCTTGACCTTCTGAAACGAGCCGTCGCCGGATCGCGCATTGACGTCGGCCCCCTTCGAGAGCAGCAATGTGACGACTGGGAGGTTTCTGTTTGCGCCGGCATTGATCAGGGCGGTAAACCCGGCAAAATCGACCGCGTTGACGTCTGCCCCGGCGTCGACGATGAGCCGAACTGTGTCGGCATCGTCGCCGAGGGTCGCCGCATGCAGAACGGTCCACTTGAACGTGTCGACGGCCTTCGGATCCGCGCCCGCACCGATCAGCAGGCGCACGATCGCCGACGATCCGTCGCTTCGTGCAGCGAGGTGCAGCGCCGTGCGGCCCCGCTGCGAAACCGCTCGCGCGTCCGCTCCGCGCGCGAGCAGCAAGCGCACCTTCTCGACATCCGTCGCCGTCCACATCAGGGCCGTCGCGCCCGTGGCGTTTGCGGCGTTGACATCCGCTCCGTTGTCGAGGAGCAGCTTCATGGCATCGACAGATCCGACGACCGCCGCATGCATCAGCGGCGTCGCGCCGCCGCGTGGATCAGGAACGTTCGGATTGGCGCCGGCCTTGAGCATGGCCTGCAGACTGATGAGGTCGTTGTCGCGAATGACGGCGTAGAACGCGTCGCTCGAGGTGCCCGCGTCCTGGGCCGCGATTGTGGTGCTCAAAACCAGGAACGCGACGAAGATGCGCTTCATCACTTCAGTCTCCAACTCTCGTCGAAAAACCCCGCCACCTTCACCTCGCCCGCCGCCGTCAACACCGCGTAGTCGCCCAGTCGCGGAAAGAACACCGACTCCGTGCCGGACGTCATGCGGTTCGCCGAGAACGTGTGCCCCGTGTTCAGCACGACATACCTCTGCGGGTTCAGCGGATTCGGATAAACCAGCACGAGCGCGTGATCGGCGGCCGGGAACTTCTGCGACCCGACCGTGATCTCGCTCTTCGTCCATTGAATCGGCAGCTTGCCAATCACTTTGGCCATCACGCTGTTGCTGCCCGGATCGCCGAACAACACCAGGTTGTAGCTGGCGATATCTGCGGCCGAGACCGCGGTGTCTTCCCTGGTCCGGATATCGCCGCGCATCCACTTCGCGAACTCCGACTTGAACACGTCGAGGCGCTGTGTCGTGTAGTCGTGGACGCCCGGATTCCATGCCTGACCCGTTCCGCGCACGGCGAGGAACCCGTCCCTGAACGCGTCTTCGATTGGCCCCTGCAGCCCGTGGACCTTGCGAAGGCCGGTCGGACTGCCGGTGGCAATCCTCCATTTGCCGCTCGCCTTCTCGAAGGTCGGATTCGCGCCGGTTTTGATCGTCTGCCCGTCGATCGTGAACGCCGCGGCCGGCACGTCGAACTTCACCCGGGTCACATTTTTCGTCGACACCGTGTACTGCTTCATGTCGTCGGTTCGCTTCGCATCGACGTCTGCGCGCTTGTAGGTTTCTTCGAGCCCTTCGACCGTGACCCAGTGCGCGTGGTTGTAGCGCGTCGTGTAGGTGACAAACCTCACATGATTCGGCGATTTGCCGGCCGTCTCTTCGACGGCTTTCCGAAGAAAAGCCTCCGACTCAGCTTTGCTCTCCTTGTGCCACGCGTGGCCCGTGTTCGGGCCGATGAGAAACAGCGCACGCAGATCGCGCGTCGTCCACTTGTAAGGCGACTCCTTCGTGAGGCGGAATCCTTCCCGCTCGACCGCTTCGCGGAGCCGAACGGACGCTCTCAACTGGGCGTCCTTCTCGCCGCCGTAACTGACCGACGGGAGGTTGAACGCATTCAGCGCGTAGTCCTCCGCGTCGAGGTAGTGCAGCGCCGCATCCTGGTAGGGCGGGAGGCCCTCTTTCGGAAGACGGTTGCCCGCATACTCCTTGGTCTCGGCGTATCCAGCGCTCGCCTCGAAGGCGGCAAAAAACGTGGGGTTCTGCAGAGCAAGCCGCCCGGCGCCCTGATGGCCACCCATGGAATGGCCGCGGATGACGATGCGCTCGGCGTCGATGTTGTAGTGCTTCCGCACCGCCGCAATCGATTCGTAGACGTCGGTCTCCGCATAAAACTTGTAGGAGTGATTCATCCGGGCCAGGGGCTCGAGCTGAATGTAATCATCAGCCAGGATCTGCGATGTCTCATGCGGACCGGCCTGCTGAGTGACGAACCGTACTTCGTTCATCTGCATCGCCGTGCCGTGCAGCCAGATGTCGAGGCGCATCGGCTTCTTGCCGTCATAGGAAGCAGGGATGGTCAGCCCATAGGGTTGAACGCTGCCATCGATGCGCGACACGAACCCGCGCACGACGTTGCCGGTCTTCCGTGTCCATGAGGACGTGTTGTTCTCGAGCTCGATGGCGCGCCCGATTCCGGTGTCGAGCGCCGCCATCGTCTCGGCCGCGTAATTGGGTCCGGAGAACTCATCCGGGAAGCGCAGAATGTACTCGGCTGCCTTCTTGTAGATTTGCACGTCGGCGAGAAGAGCCGGGTCGGTTTTCTTGTCGCCCAGCGCGGCGAGGCGGGCGCTCAACTCGGCGAGTTTCTTGTGAATCTCGGCTTTCTGCTCTGCGCTCGGGGGAAAGACTTTTTCCTGGCCCTGAGCCACCACAACTGCCGCGGCGAGCACCAACAGCAGAACGGTCTTCTTGAAAGCGGACATGCCTGCCCTCCTTGGGGATGCGAGCATTCTACCGGGCTTTGACGAAGTACACGCCGCCAGGCTGCGGGACCTGGCCGGTCGCGCCCGTCGGCGTCAGGTTGCCGGTCTTCGGATCGATTTTGAAGACGACGAGGCTTTCGCCGGCCTGGTTCGCGGCAATCAGATACTGGTTCGTCGGATCGATCGAGATGTTGCGCGGCGTGCGCCCGCCCGACGGAATGTGTCCCACTAGCGTCAGTGTGCCCTTGACGGAATCGACGGCGTAGTGCGCCATGCTGTCGTGCCCGCGATTGGTCACGTAGAGCCACTTTCCCGTCTGATCGACCTGGATCTCGGCCGTCGAGTTGTTCCCTGTGTGGTCCGCCGGCAGCGTCGAGACCGTTTGAATCTGCTTCAGATTCGCGCCGTTGACCTCGAAGACGCTGACCTTGGAGTCGGTCTCGTGATTGACGTACAGGAACTTTCCGTTCGGATGCAACTGCAGCCTGCGGGGTCCTGATCCGCCCGCGTTCATCGTCACGAACGGCGGATCGGCCGGCGCGAAGGTTCTCTTCACCGGATCGGCACGGTAGGTATACACACGGTCGAGACCGAGTTGCGCCACATACGCCCAGCGTCCGTCCTTCGAGAAGACGACGCCGTGCGCCCGCGGGCCCGGCTGTTTCGCGCTGAGCGGCTGGCCCGCGTGTTTCTCGGTGTACACGGCTTCCGTGAGCCGGCCGTCGGACTCGATGCCGAAGGCCGTAACGGTGCCGCCGTTGTACGTCACCGTGACGGCGATCTTCCCGGCCGGATCGAGCACGATCTGATTCGGCGACTCGCCGTGCGAGCTCACCTTATTGAGAAATTTCAACCCGCCCGTGTTGCGATCGATGGCATACGCGCTGACGGTGTCCCCGGCCGCATCGCCGGTGGACCAGTTAACCGCATAGAGAAACCGGCCGTCAGGGCTCGCCCACACGTGCGCGGGGTTCACGGTTTCCGCCACCAGGCCGATCGGCGCCAGCGTTCCGGCTTTCGAATCGAACCGCCACGCGTAAATGCCCTTCGACGCCGACGTCGTCTTGGGGGTGGGATTGGTATACGTGCCCGCGTAGACGAAATACTCGCCGCCCGCCTGCGCGGACTGTTGGGCAGGAAGCTTCAAAAACAGATCGGGTGTCAAGGCGCGCGGCGTGAAGCGCGCCTGGCGGATCGCGCCTTTGAAATAGTTGCGCCGGTTGATGCGCGTCCCGAGCGAAGCCGCCCCTTCGCCTTGGGGCGTGAAGGCGATTTCCGCTTCGCCCTGCAGCGCACCGTTGACGTAGCTGCGGAACATTTTGCCGTCGTAGGTCTGCGCCACGTGGTACCACCGGCCGGCCGGGTGCAGCTTGTCTTTGAACATGAGCGCTCTGTTGTATCCCGGACCATTCACGAAGGCATCGAGGTACCAGCTGTTCTCAACCATGCGGAGCTCGAAGAGAAAACGGGGATTCGCATCCTGTCCGGTCTTGGCGTGCTCGGCTCCTGCCAGCAGCCCGGTTGTGGGATCGCGCTCGGCCAGGTGGAACCAGCGCTGCTCGAAGGCGCCGCCATCCGGCCGGAAGATCGCTTCAAACGTAAACGTCGACGCGCCGGCGAGCGGATGCTTCTCGATCCATACCGCATCATCGACCCCATCGAACTCGATGGCCTTCCCGAGCGGCGTCTCAACGACCCTGGGGTTGCCTTCGACGGTCGTTTTGACGCCGCCGATGCTGTCGAGCCGGTCGAACGTCCACACCGTCTGGGCAGGCGCCTGCGCCACGACCGCGATCGTCCCGCACGTCGCGACGAGGGCGAACAGGGCCAGAACGGCGCCCGCGGATTTGTTGAGGATCATGCGCGCTCTCCTGAATTTGTTTGCCGAAGCTTAACATGCGGTAGCATCCGCATCTCGTTCAATTTATTGGATTTCTCCTGATAATCAATCCTTGTTTCGCCGCTTCACCTTTGAATATCCTATGAGGACCGAAATCCCACATTGGCAGGAGGCAGCCTCATGAAGGCATTATTCAGTAGGTATCGACTCTTTGGTGCGCTGGTTGTGTGCGCAGCGACGTGGCTGCCGTCACTCGCCTTCGCGCAAGCACAGATCGTCGGGGCGGTCCGCGATGAATCGGGCGGGGTGCTGCCCGGTGTCACCGTCGAGGCAGCCAGCCCCGCCATCATCGAGAAGGTGAGAACCGCCGTCACCGACGACCAGGGCCGGTACCGTATCGAGGCGTTGCGGCCGGGCATCTACAAGCTGACATTTACGCTGACCGGCTTCAGCACCGTCGTGCGCGATGCGATCGACGTGCCGACCGAAGTGGTCATCACGATCAACGCCGATCTGAAAGTCGGCGCGCTCGAAGAGACGATCACCGTCTCGGGCGAGACGCCGCAGGTCGACGTGCAGTCGGCGTCGCGCACCCAGGTCATCTCCCGCGACGTCATCGACTCGCTGCCGGTCTCGCGCAACGTCATGTCGATCGGCGTGCTGTCGCCGGGCGTCCGTCAGGGTACGCCCGACGTGGGCGGCTCGCGCATGACCGAGCAGGTCGGGCTGCGCGCCCATGGTCTGGGCGGCGACGACGCCGAACAGCTGGTCGAAGGGATGTCCATCCAGAGCCTCGAAGGCGCGTCGCAGGCGTACTTCGACGACATGCTGCAATCGGAAATCACGATCATGACGAGCGCCATCCCGGCCGACACGTCGGGAGGCGGCATTCGCATGAACAGCGTGCTGAAGGACGGCGGTAACATGTTCAGCGGCGCGACGTTCCTCGGCTTCAGCAGCGGCAGCTGGCAGAGCAACAACGTCGATTCAGACCTGAGCTCCTCGCCCCGGAGCATTCGGAGCGCGAACGCTATCAAGCACATCCACATGTTCACCGGTTCGCTCGGCGGGCCGATTCTGCGGGACAAATTGTGGTTCCTCGTCGCGGCACGGCATCAGTCGTCCGACGAGCTGATCACCGACGTGCCGGTGCAGATTGTGGCCCCGGACGGAGACGTCATCAATTCGTATCTCGATACGTACGTGCGCGGTCCGTCTCTCCGCCTGACGTGGCAAGCCGCCCCGAAGCACAAGGTCGCCAGCTTCGTTCAGCGCTGGTGGAAGCGGAAGGGCAAGGACTTCGGCGCGGGGCAGGATCCGCGGGCGTCGCAGTTCCGCGACCCGAGGAACGCGCATCACACCGTTGGCAACGTCCGCTACACGTCGCCGCTGACCAACCGCCTCTTGTTCGAAGCCGGCTATTCGTGGACGTTGTTCGACTGGCTGGGTTCGCCGGCGATCGGCGTGGCCAAGGAGCGCGGCACGCCGGAGTGGTTCACCCAGACGCGAAAGATCGATACCCAGCGCCAGGTCCACCCGCAGTGCGCGTACACCGCGAGCAACAGCGCGCAGGCCGGCTGCACGACGTGGGGCTCGAATCAGATTCAGCGCCAGGACAACACGCGGCACGTGTACCAGGCCACGCTGTCGTACGTGACCGGATCGCACAGCTTCAAGTTCGGGTACAACCACGAGATCGGCCCGGACGGCCGCATGGCGACCACGCACAACGGCGATCTCTACCAGAACTACACGGCGGGAGTTCCGAGCTCGGTCGATGTGTGGAACACACCGATCGACGCGCCCGGGATCGTCGACTACGATTCCGCGTTCTTCCTCCAGGACACCTGGACGATCAAGCGGCTCACGATCAGCCCAGGACTGCGCGTGGAGTGGTTCAGCGCGGGCATGCGCGCGGCGAGCGCACCGGCCGGCCGGTTCGTGCCGGCGCGGTTCTTCCCGGAAGAGCGCGGACTTTTGAAGTGGGGGCCCGACTACGCCCCGCGCATGGCCGCCGTGTACGATCTGTTCGGCGACGGCCGCACGGCCCTCAAGACGAACTTCAGCAAATACCACCGCCAATACGACGCCGACCCGGCTGCCGCCTACTCACCGATCGGCATAATCAGCGAGCGGCGCAATTGGTTCGACTGCGTGCTGAACGTCGGTGGCACCGCATGCTCGGGCGCGGCGGCGGCGACCAATAGAAACGGTATCGTCGAGGATCACGAAATCGGCCCGAGCCCCGCGGGCGGGACGTTCGGCACCGTCCGCAACAACAACACGCTCGGCGATCTCAACCGGCGGTACAACTGGGAGTTCACCGCGGGCGTACAGCATCAGGTGTTGCCGCGCCTGGCGGTCGGCGCCATGCTCTTCAAGCGGAAAATCTACGAAATCCCATTGACCGATCGATCGTTCATCACCACCTCGGACTACACGTCGTTCCAGACCAGGATGCCTGACATCTCGCGGGATCCGGACGTCGCAGCGGTGCTCGATCCCAACGAGATGATCACGGTCTACAACCTGAATCAGGCCAAGAACTCGGTCTACGGTCTGGGGCTCGTCGATCGGAGTGCGAACGACAACCGGTCGCTCTACACCGGCGTCGAGGCGTCGTTCTCGACGCGATTGCCGGGCGGCGCCATGATGTTCGGCAGCTGGACCATGGAGAAGAACGTCTCGGTGTTCTGCGAGTCGGACGACAACCCGAATGGACCGACGACGGGTGACCTCTACCAGGGCCGTGCAGTGGCGCAGGGTGGACGATTCTGCGATCAGCGTAACTTCGATCTGCCGTTCCTGCACGAATTCAAGCTGGCGGGCAACTACACGCTGCCGTTCGGCGTCGATATCGGCGCTGTCATGCAGAGCTTCGGCGGCCTCGAGCGCGTCATCACCTGGCAGCCGGGACAAAACCTGTTCCCCAACGCGCAGCGGACGCAGACGCAGACGTTCATCCTCAATGAGCCGGGATCGCTGTACGGTGAGCGCTGGGATCAGCTCGACGTCAACTTCAAGAAGAACTTCCGGTACGGTAACCGGGTGCACACGTTCCAGGTGGATGTCTTCAACGTGTTCAACAACAACTCGATTCGCACGATGAACGACTCGGTTGGGACGTCGCTCGGACAGGTCACGGCGATCATGCCGGGACGTTTCCCGCGACTGGGCTATCAGTTCAAATGGTAGCTAGATGAACAAAAGATCAGGAGGTCAGGAGATTACTGTTTGATCTCCTGATCTTCTGATCTCCTGTAAGAGGTTTTTGTCACGGTTCGGGGACCGCCGCTCCGTCTTTTCGCGGATCGGACGCGCCGTAGTTGACGCCGTTGGTTCGCATCACCGCCTGGCCGCCCCCCATCAGGCTGCAGAAATCCCCTTCTACGCAGACCGCGTGCCCTTTCACGGCAAGGCCGTGTCGCACCGCATCGGGAATGCGGCGTTCGACGGAGACGTCGCGCCCTTCGAACGTAAGCTTCGTGAAGCGCGGCGCCTCGAGCGAGGCCTGAATGTTCATGGCGTGATCGACGACATTGGAGACGAACTGCGCGTGGGCCTGGGATTGATTCCAGCCGCCCATGATGCCGAAGGCCACGTTGGTGCCGCCGCCCCGCATGAACGCGGGAATGATGGTGTGCAGCGGGCGTTTGCGGGGAGCGAGCACGTTTGGATGGGCCCGGTCCAGCGTAAACAAGGCGCCGCGATTCTGAAGCGGGAAACCGGTGCCGTCGCAGACGACGCCGGAGCCGAAGCTCGCGAAGTTGCTCTGGATGAGCGAGACCATGTTCCCATCCCGATCGACGACCGAGAGGTACGTGGTGTCGCCGGCGTGGACCGGGATCTCCGCCGCCGCCACAGCCGTCTGCGCTCTTGACGCGTCGATCGTCTCAGCCCGTCGGCGGGCAAAGTCCTTGCTGAGCATCGCGCTGACAGGCACCTCGGCGAATTTCGGATCGGCGACGTAGCGCTGCATGTCGGCGTAGGCCAGTTTCTTCGCCTCGATCATGGCGTGCAGGGCATCGATCGAGTTGGGGCCGTACTCGCGAAGCGGCAGCGTCTCGAGGATGTTCAACATCATCAACGCCGCGATGCCCGCGCCGTTCGGGGGAAGCTCGAAGATCTCCCAGTCACGATACGGCGTGGAAACAGGGTCTACCCATTCGGCCTGAAACTCCGCTAAATCGGCGGGCGCCATCACGCCACCGCGATGTTCGATTCCGGCGATCAGTCTGCTCGCCAGCTCGCCACGATAGAAACCGTCTGCGCCGTGCGCGGCAATCTGACGGAACGCCCAGGCGAGATCCGGATTGCGAAAGATGTCGCCCAGCTTCAGCGGCCGCCCGTCCGGCAGGAATGTTCGCGCGGCGCCTAGGTCGCCGCGCAGAACCATCTCCTGATTGCCCCACTCCTCCGCCGTGATTTCCGCGACGGGAAAGCCCTCCTCCGCAAGGCCAATTGCCGCGGACAGAAGTTTCGAAAGACGGGTGCGCCCGAATCGGTCCAGCAAGAGCGACCAGCCGGCCACCGCGCCGGGTACGGTGATCGAATGCACTCCGCTTTGCGGCATGCCGCCGGGATTCTGACGTTCGAGACACGCCGGCGTCAGCCGCGCAGGTGCCCATCCGCTGCCGTTGACGCCGTGCAGGCGGCCATCCTGCTCGCACACGATGGCAAACAAATCGCCGCCGATGCCGCACATCATCGGGCACACAACGCCCATGACGGCGTTTGCCGCGACCGCCGCGTCGACGGCGTGGCCGCCTTCGGCCAGCACCATCGCGCCGGCCTGAGACGCGAGCGGATGCTCAGTCGCAACAATACCGTGCGTGGACACGATGAGCGATCGGCATTGAGACCGGTTGATGGGTAGCTTGGACATGGGTGTAGCGGAATTATCGCAGAATACGACTCTCCTGTTAGAGTATGCATTCCCCGATAGGTTGGCGGTGTTCAGGAGGCAGAATGGCCAAGAGAACGTGGTTGCTGCTGGCTTTGCTCGTGGTTCCGGGCGGTACGACGCCCGCCCAGCAGTTCCCTCCGGGTTACGTGGATCCGATGCCGATTCTGGCCGCCGCCTCGAAGGAAATCGGCGAAGCGAGCCTGCGGTGCATCACGTTCTCCGGCACCGGCTACAGCGGCCCCGTCGGCCAGACGTTCGAGCACGCAGTCAATATCGACTGGCCGCGAAGCGAGATGAGCAACTACACGCGCACCATCAACTGGGACACCGGCACCAGCAGGGAAACCTTTGATCGCCAGCCTGGGCTCAATCCCGCCTCCTGGAAATACGGCCTTGGCTGGGTGGACGGGACCCCCACACAGAAAAACCTCCGGCAGACGCACGTCGTGAACGGACGGTACGCGTGGCACATGGATGGCGATGGCCCTCCTGTCGCGGTGCCGCCGGAAGACGCTGAACGCTACCAGCTCGATATCTGGCTGAACGCGCCGGGATTCCTGAAAGCTGCGCGCCTGCCGGGCGCCAATCCCAAGGCGCTGTGGCGGTGGGAGCAGATCGAAAAGGGCCGCGACGGCAACGTGGTGAATCCGGAGAAAGTGCACGTCGTCGGCATTACCGTGCTCGGCAAATATCGCGTCGACGCCACCATCAACAGCCAGAATATCATCACGCGGATCAAGACGACGGTGAACGAGAACGCACTGGGCGACTTCAACATCGAGCACGAGTCGACCGATTTCGTCGCGGCCGGCAGCGCCAGGTGGCCAGTCGCCTGGCACTCGCATCAGGGCTGGGACGACAACTGGCA
This sequence comes from Acidobacteriota bacterium, assembly GCA_031395755.1. GTDB lineage: Bacteria > Acidobacteriota > Vicinamibacteria > Vicinamibacterales > JAMQPK01 > JAMQPK01. The sequence continues at coordinate 7,744 of JANNJO010000146.1, read as the reverse complement.
GTTCTACAGCCAGAGCACGGGCCATAACGCGTACGGCGGCAAGTTCGCCAACGTGCAGGCGAACGCGTGTGGCGATCCGCTGCCCGTGCCTGAAGCCGTGAAGCAGGCCCAGCCGCCGAATCCGGCGAGCGTCACGGTCGAAAAAATGGCCAACGGCGTGTATCTGCTCGGCGGCGGACCCGCGAACAGCTACATGGTGGAGTTTCGCGATTTCGTCGCCGTGTTCGAAGCGCCGGGCAGCGAGGAGCGCAGCCTCGCGGTGATCGAGCAGATCGCGAAGCTGGCGCCGGGCAAACCCATACGCTGGCTGATCGTCTCCCACCCGCACTTCGACCACATCGGCGGGCTGCGGACCTACAGCCACATCGGCGCGACGCTGGTCCAGCACATGGCGAACCTGAACTTCCTGAACCAGGATGTCCTGACGTATACGCCCCGGACGGTGAAGCCCGACATTGTCTCCCTCTGGCCGCCGACCGAAGTCGCGGAGGGCTACAACTACGAGGCGATTCAGGAAAACTACGTCATCACCGACAACAGCCGCATCCTGCGCGTCTATTACGTGCAGCCTCTGCAGCACGTGGCGGGCATGCTGATGGCGTATCTGCCGGCCGAGCGTATCGCGTTCGAGGCGGATCTCTTCGACACGCACGAGGCGCCCCGCGCCGCGCAGATGCCCGCGATGCGCAGCTTCTATAATCAAGTTCAGCGGATGAAGCTCGATATCGCCACCGTCGCTCCCGTCCATGGGAAGCCTGTGCCGTGGAGCACGTTCATCGCGGCGCTCGGACCGGCCGCAAAAACAAATTGAGATGAGGTTCTTCCTATGACTCGCACCGGCCGGCACTTCCTTCAGATTCCTGGACCAACCAACGTGCCCGAGCGCGTGCTGCTGGCCATGTCGCGGTCGACCGTCGATCACCGGGGCCCCGACTTCGCGGAGATGGGGCTCGAGGTGCTCGAGAGGATCCGGAAAGCCTTTCGCACGAGCGGTCCTGTCGTAATCTTTCCGTCTTCGGGCACCGGCGCGGCAGAAGCGGCACTGGTCAATACGCTGTCGCCCGGCGATCGCATTTTGATTTTCGAGACCGGATGGTTTTCGCACGTCGCGTGGCGCGTCGTGGCCGAAAAGCTGGGCCTCACGGTCGACTACGTGCCCGGGACATGGCGCAGAGGTGCCTCGCCCGAAACGCTCGAACAGCGCCTGCGCGACGATGCGGGTCAAGACATCAAAGCGGTCGTGGTCGTTCACAACGAGACGTCGACCGGGGTCGTCAGCCGCATCGCCGATTTGCGACGCGCGATGAACCGGACCGGGCACCCGGCGCTGCTGATCGTCGATGCGATCTCGTCGCTCGGATCGATCGACGTCCGCCACGACGACTGGCAGATCGACGTCACGGTCTGCGGCTCGCAGAAAGGACTGATGGTTCCGCCCGGTCTCGGATTCAACGCCGTGTCCGAGAAGGCGCTGCGTGCGAGCAAGAACGCGCGCATGCCTAAGTCCTACTGGGACTGGCAGGAAATTCTCAAGTCCAATACCGCTGGGTTTTTTCCCTACACGCCGGCGACGAATCTTCTCTACGGCCTACGGGAAGCGCTGAGGATGATGGACGAGGAAGGGCTGGACAACATCCTTCGCCGGCACGGCAGACATGGCGACGCCACGAGGGCCGCCGTCCGCGCATGGGGCCTGGAGATCGTTCCGGAGGATCCGGCGGAACACTCGAACTCGCTGACGGCGGTGATGACGCCGGACAATCACAGCGCCGACCGCCTGCGCCAGGTCATTCTCGATGAGTTCGATATGTCCCTCGGCACCGGATTGGGCAAGCTGGCGGGCAGGGTGTTCCGAATCGGGCATCTGGGATGGTTCAACGACCTGATGCTGGCGGGCACGCTGAGCGGCGTCGAGATGGGGCTCGCGCTCGCGGGGGTTCCTCACAAGGCAGGCGGAGTGCTCGCCGCCATGGAATCGCTGACGGCGTCGACCCGGAAACCCGAACCCGCGTCTGCGGCGCGGTGACACGGCACGGCCAGCAGCAACGACGGCTCAGCCGGACCGTCACGTGTCGGTATGAGCCGGGCGACGGCGACGTTCTGCTTGCGGGCCGCGTGTTTCTGAGTATCCACGGCCCGCGCCGCAGAACATCGCCGTCACCCGCCTGCAGAATCAGGACGGCCGGCGCTGATCAAGGGAGTCAGGAGCATGAAAGAATCACCCGCTTCCACAGTCGGTGCCTCCGTCATCCTCGCGTCGGAGCCGCAGGTCTTCGTCTCAGACCTCGAAGCCGCCAGCGCGTTTTATGTCCACAAACTTGGCTTCAAGGTCGTGTTGACCTATGGAGAGCCTCCCTTCTGGGCTCAGATCGCTCGCGATGGGGGGCGGCTGAACCTGCGAACGGTTAGCGGGCCCGTGTTCGACAGCGGGTTTCGTTCCAGGGAAGCTGATGCCCTTTCTGCGACGCTCACGCTCGACGACGCCAAGCCACTCTTCCTGGAGTTTCAGAAAGCGGGCGTCGCGTTCCACCAGACATTGAGAACGGAGCCGTGGGGCGCCCGCACGTTCATCGTGCAAGATCTGGATGGCAACCTCATCATGTTCGCAGGAGGCTAGGGATCATCTCATCACACCTTGACAGGTATTTCGATTCGCGCGGGCCAGGATGACGGTGGCGAAATAGCGCGTCCGCAAAAGGAGTATTCGATGTTTACCCCGGAGGCGGGTGATGGCGATGTTCTGCGGCGCGGCGAATGGATACTCGAACACACGTGAGCCGCAAGCAGAACGTCGCCATCGCCCACCTGCTACTGACACCCCCATCTGAATCGTCGTGACGCAAAAAAGGCGGGTCTCACGTGCAAGACCCGCCCTACTTTTTACTTTTTACTTTTTACTTTCTACTTACACGCAAAGCCCCTACGCTTCGGCGCTGACCGCCGCGATGATCGCCTTGATGTAACCGATCGCGAACGCGAATCCCTGCATATGATCCGGGTCGCCGTCCACGCTCGGCACGTGGTCGGGCATCAGCATGCCGTCGTAGCCGACTTCCTTGTACACCCGCGCCGCCTTGAGCATGTCGACGCTGCCGTTGTCGATGAACGATTCGCGGAAATTCAGGTAGCCGCCTTCGATGTTCCTGAAGTGCACGTTGAAAATCTTCTTTCGTCCCCCGAGGTCACGGATGACGTCGTAAATCTGCTCGCCAGGTTTCTCGAGCTGTTCGGACACGGTGCCCTGACAGAAGTTCAGGCCGTGATACGGGCTCTCCTTGATCGACACGAAGCGTTTCAACCCCTCCGGTGAGCCGAGCACGGCGTCGATGCCGCGGTACCCTTTCGGCACGCCGGGATCCTGCGGATGGCAGCCCATCTTCACTTTGTATTCGGTGGCAACCGGGACGACCCGCTCGAGGAAGTACGTGATCCGCTCCCAGTAGGTATCGGCGTTTACTTTGCCGGCGATTGTCGGCGTGTCCTTGTTCTTGTCTTTCTCCAGCACGAACTCGCTGTACCGCGAGGGGCCGCGACCCTTGACGGTGCCCGAACGGGGAATGCCGAGGATGGTGAAGTTGTATTTCACCTGAAAGATGCCGGCCTTCGCGCAGTTGCGGATCTGCGTGCAGATGTCCTCGATATTGCGATCGCGCTCCGGGCCGGCCAGCATGATCGCCGGCATCTGCGCGCGATCAATGGGGGCCGACGTCATCGTAATCGGCATCATGTCGAGCGAGATGCCGTAGGACTCGACGCGCTCGCGGTGCTTCGTCAAGGCTTCGACCGACCATTTTTCGTCCAGCTTGTCTGACGGCATGCTGCCACAGATGTTGTTGCAGCCGAACCCCGCCATCGCCTTGAGGATGGCGTCGGAGTCGCCGTGCTGCGTGCCGACCTTGAACTTCACCTTCGCGTTCACGGCGCTGGGCTTCTGCGTACTCGGCGTTCTGGCCACCTGCGCCGACACGAGCGTCTCGGCGAGCGCGCCGGCGGCCATTCCACTGCTGGCCAGGCGCATGAATTCACGACGATGCATTGACTACCTCCTTACGGTCCGGCTGAAGCCGGACGCCACCAATCACAGGTAAGGCCGGGACTATATCAAAGGGCGGCGAGGACCCCAACTGCCATCGCGGCCAGCAGGAACAGACCGATCGCCAGGACCAGGGCGCCGAGGACCTTCCAGAACCCGCGCTGGGCTTCGAGCACCGCCTCCAGTTGCACCATATGCCCCTGCGCCACGAAGGTTTTCATCCGGCGCGCAGATTTGTGCAGGTAGAACGCCGGCACGAATGAGAGGACCATCAGAATGGGGAACATGATGAGCGCCTGAACCGACGTCTGCTCCACGCGCTCGGTCCAAATGCCCACCCAGGAAACGACGGCGAGGACGGCGAACAATCCGACCGCAAGGAAACCGAAGATGCTGAGAAGATGGACCCACGGAAGGGTCTTGCGAAGGATGCCAATGGCGCCTGCGTTGGGATCACTCAATCGGGCGATCTCCTCTGGTCGACGGCACCGATTTCTCGATCAAGATGTGCCAGCGCCTGCTCGAGCATGGCGCGATGTCGCGCGTCTGACGCCGATTCCAGGTCGCTCAGAATTTTCGCGCGCGAAAGGAGAAGGCCCTCGCGCTGGGACTGCCGCTGGCGCTCGCCAGCGGGGAGCACCGGCCTGCCTCGATTCGCCTTCTCCGATTCGGCCGCCGCGACCTGATCTTCGACGGCCTTGCTTTCCCAGCCACGCGCCATGAATCGATTGTAGTCCGGCTAATCGGCCAGCGCGCGCCCCTTCGTTTCGAGCACCCACGGCATGACCAGCAGGCCCAGCAACGGCACAAAGCCGACGTAAAACAGCACCTCCACGGCGCCGCCAAGCGCGCCCGAGCCACGCGACGCGATCGCGCCGACCAGGAACGGGCCTGGAGCCGCGATCAGCCGCCCGGCGTTGTAGCAGAACCCCGCACCCGTGCCCCGCAGCCGCGTCGGATACAGCTCAGGCAGATAGTAGGTAAAGGCGCCGAATACACCGAAGACCGACAACCCGATCGGGAAATACATGAAGAGTCGGGTACGCGGCTCCATCGGAAGGCCAAACGCCGCCAGCACCGCCAGGCCGGAGGCCAGGAAATAGATCGAGAACATCATGCGCCTGCCGAGCATTTTGGAGGCGGGTACCGTGAGCAGGGTGCCGATCAACCCGCCGATGTTGAACCAGTTGCCCGCCGTCTGCTTCCAGCTTTCGACCAGCGCCGTCGCCTGAAGGGGCGGCAGTCCGGCCGCCGCTTCGGACGCCAGCCCCGTCGCCACGACAGAGATAAACGCGTTGCAGCTCCACCAGGTGATCAAGGCGACCACCGCCATCGAGAGCCCGCTGATCGTGATGGCCCGAAACTCGGGCGTGAAGAGCTCAGCGATTCGAGGCGGCGCGGCATGGCTCGCCGCCTTCTGCCACCGCTCCGGCTCCTTGATGAACAACCGCACCAGGAACGCCACGGCCGCCGGCAGCAGGCCAAAAAGGAAGACGTAGCGCCAGGACGTTTCAGGACTGCCGGCGAAGTACACGCCCTGCACCTGATAGGTGACGACCGTCGCAAGAAACAAACCCAGGGGCGCGGCTGTGTACAAGAGAGCGCCCGCTTCGACGCGGCGGTGCTCCGGAACGACCTCGGCGACCATCGCGGCACCCGCCGCCCACTCGCCGCCGATCCCAAGCGAGGCGATGATGCGGAACACCACGAGCGTCGCCATGTTGGGAGCAAAGGCGCAGGCCGCCGTTCCGATCGCGTACATCATCATCGTCAGCAGCAATGTACGCATCCGTCCGAGGCGATCCGCCACTCGGCCGAAGAAGATGCCGCCGACGGCCCAGCCAATCAGCAGCAGCGAGGTGAGGATTCCGGTCCATTGCAGCGTTGCCGCCCGCGCCGCAGGGGTGCCAAGCGGGATGTCGAGCAGGACGGGCACCGCGTTCGGCGCGACGTAGTTGAAGAGGAGACTGTCGAAGATGTCGAAGCCCCATCCCAGCCACGCGGCAAACAGCACCGTCCACTGGTAGGCGTTCATATCGAGCAGCGTGCGTCCCTTCGCGGCGTTCTCGATCAAAAGAATCCCCTTTCAGAGTGTGGCGACATTCTAATCCCTTATTTCTCCATGTGGAGCGCGGTTTTCTTGACGACCCCTCCGTCGACGTCCGCCAGCGCGTGGGACACGATGAACGCGTTCTCGTCGATGCCTCGCGCGATGGTCTTGATTTTTCCAATCTCGAGTCTGGTCACGACGCAGTAGAGGATCTCCTGCTCCGTGTTCGTCAGGCCGCCGCGGCCCTTGTACACCGTGACGCCGCGCCCGAGGCTGCCTGTGATGGCTTCACGGATGGCGGCGCTCTCGTTCGAGATGATCGTCATCGCCGTGTACTCTTCGATGCCGTGGACCACGAAGTCGACCGTACGCGCAGCCGCCAGGTACGTGACGATCGAATAGAGGGCGGCTTCGACGCCGAGCACGGCCATCGCGACCACGAAGAGGATAACGTTGAAGAAGAGAATGACGTCGCCGACCCGGAACATGGCGCTCCGCTTGCTGATGAGGAGCGCGGCGATCTCGGTGCCGTCGAGGACGGATCCGCCTCTCATGGCGAGGCCGATGCCTGCGCCGAGAAAGAACCCGCCGAAGATCGCCGTGAGCACGAGATCGCGGGTGACGCTCGGAAATTCGACGAAGCCGACGACGATCGCGAGGATGATGATCGCAAGCGAGCTGCGGACCGCGAAGGCGCGGCCGAGATGGCGGTAGCCGACAGCAACGAACGGGACGTTGATGAGCGGCAACCAGAGCGACAGCGGCAGACTCGTGATCCTGGCGAGCAGCAGCGATACGCCGGTGACGCCGCCGTCAATGAACCCACTCGGTATCAGAAACCCCCTGAGGCCCATCCCGGCAGAGAGCACGCCTGCCACGATGAACGCGGCGTTCTTTAGCTCCCGAGTGAACGAGACCATCGACAAGCTAGGAGTGGCCTTTGTAGCGCATCTCCCCCGCCTCGATGCGGGTTCTCAGCCGATTCTGCTCGGTGGGCAGCGGGCAGGTCGTATGGGGGTTGAACGCGCATGGAGGATTCTCGGCCTTGTTGAAGTCGAGAATCATCCTGCCGTTCACCGGAGGCGGTGCATACAGAAAACGCGCGGCCGGATACGTCTCCTTCCGGCTCGTCAGATCGCGGAAGACGAACCAGAACTGCGGGTCCCCGGCCTCGGCGACCGGCTCGAGCTTCTGCTCCTGCCCGTTGATCGTGAAGGTGACGATTCCCGGAATCGGCATCTTGCCGATGTCTCCGAGAATGTTGGGAACCTCGATGATCTTCGGTTTCTCGTACGGCGTGTAGATGGCCTCCACGCGATATGCCGGGTTGATCGGGAACCAGCTCGTGCCTGCGAATGCCTTCCTCAACGGGTTGTTCTTATCGCGCATCCGGATCGACAGCCGCTCCCCGCTGTTGTGCACCCACAGCTGCAAGTCGCCCAGCGCGAAGCGATCGGGCGGGCCCTGCCCATCCGGCCTGAGCTCCGCAGCCGTCATCGTCTTCCCGTCCAGCAGAAAGCTGACATCGTCTGCAGCCTTCACGCTGACTTTCCCGTCGCGCATCACGAAGGTCCCTGCGCGCCCGGGCGCACCAGACGGAAGGACGATGTCATTCAGCGGATCGGAACCGAACGTCGTTTCCGGCTGCGTCAGGAACCACA
>JANNJO010000135.1:0-6999 GCA_031395755.1 Acidobacteriota bacterium | reverse complement strand
AGCCAGCCTGTTTCGACCGCCACGCGTGTCACCCTTGCGGGAGATGCCGTGCGGCGCGCGCCGATCCGCATCAGCAGCCGCGGATTACAGGACGCGATCGCGACGACGCCCGGATTTGCGACAGAAGACAACGGCTTGCTCCACGCGCGCGGCGTAGACGACGGGTTTCTCTACGTGATCGACGGTGTGCCGATGTACGAGCGGATGGACAGCTTGCACGGCGTTGCGCCGGATCCCGAGATGGTGGACTCGGTCAACATCATCACCGGCCACGTGCCGCCGGAGTTTGGCTTCAAATCGGGCGGCGTTATCGAAGTGCGGACGGCGAGCCGCAAGAGCGAGTCCTGGCTCGGCAATGTGCAGGCGAGCAACGGCAGCGATGCGACGCGCCAGGGATCGTCCGTGGTCGGAGGGCCGTTGAGCCGCTCGACGGCGGCGACGTTCGGGTTGTCGGGCCAGCGCTCGGCGCGTTTTCTCGATCCCGTCCATCCCGACAACCTGCACAACGAAGGCAACGCGGTGAACGCCACGGCCGAGTTTGGATGGACGGTCTCGCCGTCGAGCACAGTGACGGTACTCGGCGGTTTGGGGCGGTCGAGGTTCGACGTGCCGCACAACGAAGAGCAGGACGAAGCCGGGCAGGATCAGCGGCAGCGCAACCGGCAGACCTGGCAGACCACCTCGTGGCAGCGCGCGTGGTCCGGCAACACCGTGTCGCAGGTCGCTGGATACCATCGGTCAGGATCGGCGGCGCTCGTCGGCAGCGATCGCGACACGCCGCTCCACATCAACGCCGATCGCACGCTGAGGCGCGCTGGTGTGCTTGCGAGCGTGACGCATCATCGCGGCAGGCATGCGATGAAGACGGGTGTGGAGGTGGCACGGCTGATCCTCCGCGAAGACTTCTCGTTCTTCGTCACCGATGAGGACGAAGGGGAAGAAGCCGGGTTGAGCGAAGGCGCGCTGGCGCACAACGAGGACGACCCGTTTATCTTCCGAGGAAGCGCGCGGCCGACCCTGTTCGCTCTCTACTTCCAGGATTCGATCCGTTTTGGACGCGGCCTGACGGTGGACTTCGGCGTACGGGCCGATCGAACGCGGATGCTGGTAGAGGCGTCGCAATGGAGCCCCCGATTCGGCGCCGCGTACCACGTGCCCGGCACCGCGACGATCGTTCGCGGCTCGGTGGACAGGTTCTTTCAGCCGCCGCAGGCAGAGAACCTTCTGCTCGGATCGTCCGAGCAGGCGCGGGAGCTGTCGCCATTCGTGGACGCCGCGGTCGGCGGCGGGCAAGAGCTGGAGCCGGAGCGGCAGTGGGCGACCGAGCTGGGGATCAATCACAGTTTCGGGCACGGGGTGCGGCTGGACGTTTCGTCCTGGCGTAGACGCGTCGAGAACGCGGCCGATCCGAATGTGTTGTTCGGGACGACGATCATCTTTCCCAATTCCATCGCGCGCGGGCGTGCCGACGGGGTGGACCTGAGGCTCGAGCTGCCGCGCCGCCGTGGCGTCTCGGCTTATCTGAGCTTCACCAACTCGCGCGTCGTGCAGTTCGGCCCCGTGAACGGCGGGCTGTTCGTCGAAGACGAAGTCATCGAGATCGCCGACGGCACGGCGTTCACTCCAGACCACGATCAGCGCAACGTCGGGTCGTTCGGCCTCTCGTACGATCACGCCCCAACCGGATTCTGGGCCTCCTTCACCGGGCGCTACGAAAGCGGCACGCCGCTCGAAGTGGATGAGGACGAGCTCGACGAGTTGCTGGAGCGGCCGGGCAGCGAGCTGGTGGACTTCGGGCGTGGGAGAGTGCGGCCGCGGCAGCTCTTCGATATGCTCGCCGGCACCACGCTGTTCCGCAGCGGCGGCAGCGTCTTCAGCATCAGGGCCGCGATCCTCAATCTCACGGGGAGGCGCTTCGCGTACAACTTCGGGAACCCATTCAGCGGTACCCACTTCGGACCTGGGCGGACGCTGCAAATCGGCCTGCAGGTGAGGATGGGGAGTCGTCCATAGTCGATGGTCCATTGTCCATGGTCTGGAGGTGCTGATGCGCGTGAATATTCTGTCGGCCGTTCTGGCGATCGTGGCCCTCGCGGCTTCACACGCGAGCACTCAGAACCGTCCGGATGTCGTCACACGTCCGAACATCGTCCTGGCCATCGCCGACGACTGGTCGTTCCCGCACGCCGGCGTCTACGGAGATCCGACGGTCAGCACCCCGCACTTCGATCGCATCTCGCGTGAAGGCGCGCGGTTCACACACGCATTCACCGCCGCGCCGTCGTGTACGCCATCACGCGCAGCGCTTCTGACGGGCCAGGCTGTTCACCGGCTCGAACAAGGGGGCAACCTGCACGGGTTTCTTCCGAAGGAGTACGCGGCCTATCCAGATCTGCTGGAACAAGCAGGCTATAGCGTTGGGTCCGCAGGGAAGGGCTGGGGCCCTGGCCGGTTCGAACCCGGGGGTCGAGTCAGGAACCCGGCGGGGCCGCCGTTCAAGAATTTTGACGACTTCATGCAGCGGCGCGCGCAAGGAAGCCCGTTCGTGTTCTGGTTCGGGAGCACCGATCCGCACCGGCCGTACGAGCCTGGGACGGGGGCGCAGAGCGGTCTGAAAACGGACGGGGTTCGGGTCCCGCGATTCCTGCCGGACACGCCGGAGGTGAGGAGCGATCTCCTCGACTACTACTTCGAAGTCCAGCGATTCGATCGGGATCTCGGGCACATCATCGAGACGCTCGAACGCGCTGGGGAGCTCGACAACACGATCATCATCGTGACGTCGGACAACGGCATGCCGTTCCCCCGCGCCAAAGCGAATGTCTACGATGGAGGCGCGCGCGTGCCGCTCGCCATCCGAGGGCCCGGCGTCGTTCGCGCGGGTGCGGTCGTCGATTCGTTCGTGAGCCTCGCCGATGTGGCCCCCACCGTGCTGGAAAGCGCGGGGTTGAAGCCGCTCGACGCCATGACCGGCCGCTCCTTACTCCCGCTCCTGCGAGGCGAGTCGCAGCCCGGACGAGACCGCGTGTTCATCGAACGGGAGCGCCATGCGAACGTCAGGCGGGGCGATCTGAGTTATCCGGTCAGAGCCATCAGAACGAACGACTATCTCTACATCCGGAACTTCCGCGCCGATCGCTGGCCGGCGGGCGATCCAGAACGATACGTCGCGGTAGGCCCGTATGGCGACATCGACGGGAGCCCATCGAAGTCTCTGCTCCTGGATCGGCAGACAGAGCCAGCGATCGCGCCGTACTTTCAGCTCGCCATGGCAAAACGTCCGGGCGAGGAACTTTACGACCTGCGAGGGGATCCGCACCAGGTGGAAAACGTCGCCGGGCGGCCTGCGCACCGCGCCCCGCAGCAACGCCTTCGCGAGGAGCTGGATCGCTGGATGCGCGAGACTGGCGACCCGCGCGCGACGGCAGACGACGACCGGTGGGATCGCTTCCCGTACTACGGGCAGCCGGCGAAGGAGTAACCTTCGCCGGCTGCGGCCTTCAGAACTCGAAACGTACTCCGAGCTGCATCTGGCGCGGGGCGCTGGCCAGCGTGGTCACGCGTCCGAAGTTCGCGCTGGTGATGTTCGAGTCCGGGTTCCCCCAGATCTTGCGGTTGAGGAGGTTGAACACCTCGAAACGGAGTTCAAGGTTGTTGTTCTGGATACCGAACGTGCGCGCAATCGAGATGTTCTCGCTGAGAAACCACGGTCCGCGCTCGTTGGGATTCCGCACCTTCGCATTGCCGAACTCCGCTCTCAGTGCCCCGGCCTTGTATCCCTGGAGCTGCGCGATCGTGTCAACCACGTTCGGGTTGAACAACGTGCGGTCCCACCAGAGATCGACGAGCGGATCGAAGTTGTCTCCGCGCGTAGGAGCACGCCAGCCCGTTTCGTCGAGCACCGTGAGGCGATTGCCACCGCCGAAGAGCGGCAGTCCATATCCCGGGTCCACCGACAACGGGAGACCCGAGGCATACGTCTGAACGCCGGACACGCGCCAGCCGCCCACGATTCTCGACAGCACGCCGTCTTTCAGAAACGCTCTGTCCCGACCGAAGGGCAGCTCGTAGCTGTAGTTCAGTTTGATGGAGTGCGGCTGATCGAAGGCTGACCGGCTGTATTCCGCGTTTCGATCGAAATGATTCATCGCGCGGCCGTCAGCGGCGTTGGCGCGATCCGAGCGCAGCGACATCGTCTTCGAGAAGACGTACGAAGACAGGAACGTGAGGCCGGAGGCGTACCGCTTTTCTCCTCGAAGGACGAGCGCGTGATAGCTCGATCGTCCACTGCGGTCGCCGCCATCAGAGCCGGTATTGATGTCGAGATATTGCGGGTAAGGACGCAAGGCCTGACGCACCGGCTGGTCGGGTGAGAATGTGGGATACGGATAGGGGATCCCCGCCTGGCGCGCGACCGACGAGCTCATTGCCGAATTCATCAGAGTGACGGCGCCCGCCGGCCCGTACTGCCGCACGAATCCAGCGAAGATCGCTGGGTCGACCTGGTTGAGACTGAGAAGGTTCGTCGTGAGATGCCGTCCCAGTTGCGCGTTGTAGCCCGCTTCCACCATGAACTTGCCGGGCAACTGCCGCTGCAGGTTGAGCGTCCAGGAGTAATACTCCGGAAGGCGACCCGAATCCTCGGGTTGCCAGTAGGGGATGTTGCTGCCGTTGAGCGTTCCCGGAACCAGGTTCGGCGGTTGCGGCCAGGCGGGCCAGCCGTTGTCCCAGTTGAACGCGGAGCTGGCCGGGAGGCCCGGAGTGGTGACGTTGTAGCCCCCGATGAACCCGTTCCAGTGCGAGCTGCCCCCGGTGTTCTTCACCGAGCCGAAGGTGCGGGCGCCACTGAGACGGACGACCGTGTTGTCGTTCACGCTGTAGACGCCGCCGATCCGCGGGCTGAGACCCCACGGCCAGGCCTCGTACATCGACTTCTTTCCGGTGCGGCCGGGGCCCTCTCCCGCGAACTCCGAGGCGCCGAGCCGGCCGCCCGCGGCGGGGTTCGGCAGGTTCGGATTGAAGTTGGAATACCCGTCGGGGTAATAGCCTTCCCACGTGGGCGGCGTGTACTCGTACCGCACGCCGTAGTTGACCGTGAACTTGTCGCTCACCCGCCAGTCGTCCTGCGCGTAGCCGGAGTAATAGCGCCAGCGGTCGGACACATAGCGGTTCGTCGTAATGTCCGATGACTGCACTTCACCGAGCAGGAACGACGCAAACGCATTTCCGGTGGCGCCCGTCGTATCGAGCGTGCCGTTGGGCAGGAAGCCGGCGGTCGCTCCCCGATTGAAGTTGTACGTACCCGCCGCCGTGTGCCATCCGTAACCGTCGTAGTGGTCCTGCTGGAAGATGAACCCGAACTTCCACGTGTGATTCGGTTTCACCCAGGTGAGGTCGTCGGTCAGCGCCCAGAGATAGTTGCCCGACCCGCCGAACTCCGAGCGCCCCCAGTCGAGAAAGTCGTGCGAGAAGTCAATCAGCGGAAAGAGAAGGTCCGGCCCCGGCACGTTCTTCAGGCCTATCTTCGAGCCCCAGCCCTGGTTCCGGTTGTACGAGGCGCGGATCTGCCACCAGTTGTTGTGACCGAACGTCACGCGATTGAGCAGCGTCGGGCTGATCACGCGATCCCAGTTCGCCCGATACACGTAGGTGCGCGATTCTTCGTCGCGGAAGTTGTTCAAGGGAACGGGCAGCCCCCCAGCAGGCCCGCTGCTTGGCGGGATGACGAGCGTTTCGCCCCAGTGGAAGAGAAACCCAAGCCGATCCTTGCTCGTCAGGTTGTGATCGAGCTTGAGGCTGAATTTGTTCCACGGGCTCGTGCTGATGGCGTCGCCTGGCGTGTACACGAAATTGTTGCGCACACCGGGCAGGTCAGGCCGCATAGTCGCCAGCTTGATGGTCTCGCGCGAGATTTGGCTGAACCGCTCCATCGGAATCCGATTTCCCGGAAATGGAGTGCGGATGTGTCCGGGTCCGTTCGGATTCACGCGCGTGCTTGACGGGTCGTAGATGGGAATAAGGTTGCCGTTGGTGTCGCGCCAGTCGGAAAAATCGCCGTTGTACATGCCAGCCGTTGGGATGGTGACGGTCCTGGGCGCCGCCGAGGTCTTGTTCCGGTATGCCTCGTACGACGCAAAGAAGAACGTCCGGTCGCGGCCGTTGTACAACCCCGGCATCATGACGGGGCCCCCGAAAACTCCGCCAAAGTCGTGTTGCTCCAGCGGCGGCTTCGGACGGTTGAGCGCCTTGCTGAAGTAGTCGATCGAATCGAGTGCTTGGTTTCGGAAGTACTCGAAGACCTTGCCCTGCCAGCTGTTCGAACCCGATCGGGACACGAAGCTCACCGCACCGCCGCCGGCGTGCCCGAACTCCGCCTTGAACCCGTTCGTGTCAACCGCGAATTCCGTAATGGCTTCGACCGACGGGGAATTGAGCGTCGTCCACAGCCGCTGCTCAAATGGCGCGCCCGGTGTCGCCGACACACCGTCGACGCTCAGGTCCCAGCCCCCTTCCTGCCCCCCTCCAATCACGATGTTGCCGCGGCCGCCGTCCCCGCTGGTTCCTGACTTGGTTTCCGGCGCGATCAGACTCAGGTCGAGCGGCGAACGGAGCTGCCCGCCGACAACCAGCGGCAGATCCTGGATGAACTTGCTGCTGATGGCCGATGTGACCTTCACGCTGTCCGTTTGTATCTGCCGTGCATCCGAAGTCACGGTCACGGCGTCAAGCAACCCGCCGACTCTCAACTGTGCGTCCACTCGGACCGTGCTGCCCGCCGTCACATCGATATTCTCGATCGTCGTCGTTTGAAAATTCTGGACGGTCACGATCACGACGTAGCTGCCAACGGGGAGTTGCGGGATGGTGTAGGAGCCCTCGTTCGAGGTCGTCGCCTGCCGCTCGAAGTTGGTGGCGACGTGTATGGCTTTGACGGAGGCGCCTGGAATGATGGCGGCCGATTGATCGGTCACCTGCCCGGTGAGGGTCCCGCGATCTGCC
>JANNJO010000132.1:0-27315 GCA_031395755.1 Acidobacteriota bacterium | reverse complement strand
CGGCAGTTCGGGCCAGACATACACCGACGCGAACGAGGTGTGCCGGCGCGCCGCCGAGTCGAAGGGCGAGATCCGCACGAGGCGGTGGACGCCGGCCTCGGCCGACAGCAGGCCGAACGCGAACTCGCCCGACACGGTGACGGTCGCGCTTTTCAGTCCGGCCTCATCGCCCGGTTGATAGTCGATGACTTCGCGCTTGAACTCGCGCCGCTCGATCCAGCGGAGATACATGCGGAGCAGCATCTCGGCCCAGTCCTGAGACTCGGTGCCGCCGGCGCCCGGGTGGATCGTGATGATGGCGTTCCGGCGATCGTGCTCGCCGCCGAGCATCTTCTTGATCTCGCCCCCCTCGACGAGGGCGGCGAACGGCTCGATCCCCGCAGCCAGCTCGGCCGCGACGTCTTCGCCCTGGCCCGACCACTCGATCAGGACGCCGAGATCATCAGCCTTGGTCTTGAGCGCAGCGATAAGCTCGATTTCTTCCTCGACGCGGCGGCGCCGCTGAAGGGTCTTCTGCGCCTCGATCTGGTTGTTCCAGAAATCGGGCGCCGAGGCGCGCGCCTCTATCTGGGCCAGCTCGTCACCCGGGCGGGGGGCCTCAAAGATAACTCCGGAGATCGGCGGCGCGCTTCACAAGATCCTGATACCGGCGGGTCAAATCATCGAGAGCGATGGCCACGAATGCCTCCTGAAAAAAGGAGCGCGGCCAGCGTGAGCGCCGCGCAGATGTAGGCGAACAGATCTCCGATTCTGCCATAAATGGTCGACCCCTGGAGCAGGCGCACGTCGCCGACCATGACCCTGCGCTCGAAGATCGCCGATTGCTGGACGACGCGGCCGTAGGGATCGACCACGCCGCTGATGCCGGTATTCGCCGCGCGTGCAAGGTATCGCCCCTGCTCGATCGCGCGCATCGAGGCCTGCAGAAAATGCTGGTACGGCGCCGACGAGTGGCCGTACCACGCGTCGTTGGTGATCGTCGTCAACAGCTGGCTGCCCTTCTCGACCGACTCACGCACAAGCCCGGGGAACACAATCTCGTAGCAGATGGCGGCGCTGATTGGGCCGTGGCTGGTCGGCAGCATGACCATTTCCGCCCCGGGCGTGAACGCGCTCGCGGCCTCGACAAGCGGTCCGATGAAGAACAGCAGCCTCTGAAGCGGCACGAACTCGCCGAAGGGCACGAGGTGCATCTTCTGATAGACGCCGGCGACCGTCCCGTCGTTCCTGACGAGAAACGCCGCGTTGTAGTACGACGTGCTGGCGTGGTCGATCTGATCGCTGCCGAGGAGCAGCTCGATGCCCGTCTCGCGCACCAGCGATCGAATCCGCTCCCCGCCAACCCGGTCATCCTGGAATGGATAGGGCGTGGATGACTCGGGCCAGATGACGAGCTGCGCGCCCTGGCGGGCCGCGTCGCGCGTCATCGAGAGGTAGGTGTTGAGGATATTGCCGGCCTGCGCGTCATCCCATTTCTGATCCTGGGGGATGTTGCCCTGGATCAGCGCGACTCGAAGCGGGCGCCCCTGCCCCTGCTCGGTCACGAGCACGTCGTTGTCGAGCCGGTGGCTCCCCCACAGCGCGATGCCCAGCACCGCGGCGCCGACGCCGGCCATCGCGCCAATCGAAGCGACGGAGCGCGAAACGGCGAAATGCGCCGCGGCGGCGCTGACCGAGACCACAAGCGCCGACATCCCGAACACACCGACCACGCTGGCCAGCTGAGCGACCGGCAGCACGGTCGTCTGGCTGTAACCCAGCAGCACCCACGGGAATCCGCTCCAGAAATAGGTGCGCGCCAGCTCGGTGCTGACCCAGATGGCCGGCGCCAGCAGAATCGCCCGGCCGACGCCCAGCTTTCCGCCAAGCCATCCGAGGCACAGCGCGAACAGCGCGGGAAACAGCGCGAGATACGCCACCAGCAAGGCCGCCACGACAACGCCGACCGGCCAGCTCAGTCCCCCGAACTGGGTGACCACTGTGCCGGTCCAGTAGACCGTCCCGCCGAAATACCCCGCCCCGGTCACGAAGCCGAGGAGAAACGCTCGCTCGCGGCGAACCGCAGGCCAGCCTTGATGACTCTCAAACAGCGCGACGATCAGCGGCGTCAGCGCGATCCAGGCGAAAAGAGGATGGCCGTAGCGAGGAAAACTGAGGGCGAGAAGAATCCCAGAAAGGACCGCAAGGATCAGGGGCGAACTACCTGCCTCGGGCCGCGCTGCCGAAGCCAATTCGCGAGGCGCCCACCATCCAGCGGGGGCGAAATGAAATCCCCCTGCGCCGTATCGCAGCCGAGGATCGCCAGTCGCTCGAGGGTCGCCTGATCCTGCACGCCTTCCGCCACGCACGTGAGGCCGAGATTGTGGGCCAAGTCGATCGCCGACTGGACGATCACCTCATCGCCGTCCTCGACCATGTCGTCGATGAACGACTTGTCGATCTTGATCTCGTGGACGGGAAGCTTGCGCAGATAGCTGAACGACGAGTACCCCGTGCCGAAGTCGTCGACCGCAAGCCGCAGGCCCATCTTGCTCAGGCGCGTCAGCACCTGCAGCGAGCGCAGCGGGTCGGACAAGATGTCGCTCTCGGTGATTTCCAGCTCGAGCATCGAGGCGGGCGCGCCGAGCCGATCGAGCAGCGCGCGGACTCGCTCGGGCAGCTCGGGATCGTGCAGGTTCCTCGGTGACAGGTTCACCGCCGCGACCAGCTCGTATCCAAGACGGCGCCACTCGAGGCACTGCTGCAGCGCTCGCTCGAGC
Organism: Acidobacteriota bacterium; assembly: GCA_031395755.1. Taxonomy (GTDB): domain Bacteria; phylum Acidobacteriota; class Vicinamibacteria; order Vicinamibacterales; family JAMQPK01; genus JAMQPK01. The sequence goes on along the minus strand of JANNJO010000132.1, from coordinate 24,556 downwards.
ATCCACAAGGTGACCGGACGGACGGCCCCGGTCTGCTCCGCCATCGGAATGAAGCGATCGGGCAGAATGAGCCCGAGCTGCGGGTGCTGCCAGCGCACCAGGGCTTCGACCCCGAAAATTTCGCGCGTCTTCAGGTTGATCTTCGGCTGGTAGACGACCCGAAGCTCATCGCGCGAGATCGCGTGCCTGAAGTCGCCCATCAGCGCGAGCCGCTCCGGGCTGTGGCGGTCGAGCTCTGGCGCGTAGACGACGCACCCCGATCGATCCTCCTTCGCGACATACATCGCCACGTCGGCGCGCTGCACGAGGACTTCGGCTTCCGTGCCGTGCTCGGGCGCGATGGCGATGCCCACGCTGCCATGCACGTCGAGGTTCAAGCCCTCGATCGTCAGGGGCTCCTGCACGGCCGCAATCAGCGTGCGCGCGGCGAGCTCGGCGCCCGTCTGTCCGACGCCCGGCAGCATCACGGCGAACTCGTCGCCGCCGAGGCGCGCAACGGTACCCGACTCCCGCAGCTCCGCCTGCAGACGATGGCCGATCTCGCGCAGCACGGCATCGCCCATGAGATGCCCCATCGTGTCGTTGATCTCTTTGAAGCCGTCGAGGTCCATGATCAGGACCGACAGCGGGCTGCCCGTCCGCAGCGCGTTGGCCACCGCCATCTCGAGCCTGTTCTGAAACAGCGTGCGGTTCGGCAGATCGGTGAGACTGTCGTAGTAGGCCAGATGGCGAATACGCTCTTCGGCCTTGGACCGCTCGCGCCGCACCTGCGCATCGCGCAGCTCGCGGTTGATGGCCGGGATCAGGCGGTTCAGATTGTTCTTGATGATGTAATCGTCGGCCCCGTTCTTCATCGCCTCGACGGCGATATCCTCGCCGATCGTTCCCGAGACGAAGATGAATGGCACTTCGAGGCCGCGGTCGCGCACGATCGACAACGCCGAGGTGCCGCTGAAACCCGGCATCGTGTAATCGGCGATCACGAGATCCCAGTCGCGCTCGAGCGCGTCGGTCAATCCCTTGGCGGAATCGACGCGGATGTAATCAGGCTCGTACCCGCCCTCGCGCAGGTACTCAATCACGAGCGTCGCGTCGTTTTCCGAATCCTCAACCAGGAGCAGCCTCAGTGGTTGCATGCAGAGGCTACCGCGCGATCCAGGGCGTGAATTGCTCGTTCTTTTCGAGGCGAGCCTGTATCTCTTCGGCGTCCTTCCGGTTCCGATACTTGCCGACCCTGACGCGATAGATCGGCTTGCCGGCCCCTTTGATGGGGTCGAGGACGAATGCCGGGTAACCCTTTGCGACCAGCTGATTCGCCAGACGATCAGCCTCCTGCCGAGTCTCAAAAATCGAAACCTGGACGGCGAAGCCCGGGCCGGAGGGATCCGACGATGTGAGCGGCGTGACAGGCGCGGGCGTCGGGGGCGGTGAGGCGGCTCGAGGTGCCGGTGGCGCGGGCCGGGGCGCCGCGGGGGGCGGAGCCGGTACCTGCTCCTGCACGGCCGGGGCTGGCGCGCGCGGCGCGCCTGGTCGAGCCGCAGGCGCCTGCTTCAGCTTCTCTTCAGCCGGAGCATCCCGCAGCAGCCGCTCCGCATAGCTCAGCTCTTCGGCGGGCTGAGCCGCCTCGACGGCACCAGAGGGCGTGCCCGAAGATGGCGACGAAGCCGCCACCGGGGGCACGCTCGTTTCGGGCGCCGGCGTCGTTCCAGGCTGGGTGGGATCAGGGCCGACGTCAGTGCTGGCCATCTCGACCGACGATCCGGTGCCGCGCACGCCGCGCCCCACCATCACGCCGAACAGAAAAATGACGACCGCCACCACCGTGGCGGCCATGACCAGAAAGACCAGCTGCTTGCCGTTCAGTTGTATCTCGCGAAACCCTTCGTCGTTCACGGCTTCTGTTCTACTCCGGTGATTTGCTTCAGCAGGTGCATCATCTCGATCGGCAGCGGAAAGACAATCGTCGTGCTCTTGTCGTTGGCAATTTCGGTCAGCGTTTGGAGATAACGCAGCGTGATCGCGACGGGCTCTGCTGCAATGATGGCAGCAGCCTGCGACAGCTTTTCCGACGCTTCCAGCTCACCTGCTGCGTGGATGATTTTAGCACGCTTCTCGCGCTCGGCTTCCGCCTGCCGCGCCATCGCGCGCTGCATGTCGGGAGGAAGATCCACGTGTTTGACCTCGACCGACGAGACCTTGATGCCCCACGGATCTGTATGCTGATCCAAAATCTGTTGCAGCTGCTGATTCAGCCGGTCCCGTTCCGAGAGCAGGCCGTCCAGCTCCACTTGCCCGAGCACGCTGCGGAGCGTGGTCTGCGCCAGCTGCGACGTCGCATACTGATAGCTTTCGACCTCCACGATCGCCTTCCGTGGATCGATGACGCGGAAGTAGACAACCGCATTCACTTTTACAGAGACGTTATCGCGTGTGATCACATCCTGCGACGGCACGTCCATCACGACCGTCCGCAAGCTCACTCGCACGATCCGGTCGAGGGGCGCGAACACTAGGACGACCCCGGGGCCCTTCGGCTGAGGCAGCAGTTTTCCCAGACGGAAAATGACGCCGCGTTCGTATTCCGCCAGGATGTTGATGGACGACAGCAGGTACACGACAACGATGGCGACGAGGATGAGTACGGGCGATAACTCGGACATGGTGGCACTTCACTCCTTCAGGACCGTCAAGCTCAGACCTTCGACATGTGTCACTTTGACACGATCGCCGGCCGCGATCGCGGCGTTCGCGGTCGCGCGCCAGATTTCGCCGTGCACGCGTACCCGGCCCGGCGTGCCGGGCGTAATGGGTGTCAGCGCCTCGCCGGCTTCATTGAGCAGTCCTTCGACGCCTGTGACCGGCGGCGTTCGCTGCGCCGCCAGCGCGAGCCGCACGAGAAACACGGCGATAGCAGTGAACCCCAGCACGGTCGACACGACAAGGCTGAGGTTCAACTGCAGTTCCGGAGCCGGCGAGTCGATCAGCATCATCGATCCGAAGATGAGGCTGATGACGCCGCCCACGGTGAGCAATCCGAAGCTCGTCACTTTTATTTCCAACGCGAGCAGAAGCAGCCCGAAGAGCATGAGCAGCACGCCTGCGTAATTGATCGGCAGCACCTGCAGCGCGAAGAACGCGAGCAGCAGCGAAAGCCCTCCCACCACTCCGGGCAGTATCGCGCCGGGACTCCACAGCTCGATCGTCAATCCAAGCATACCGAGTGTCAGCAGGATGTAGGCAATATTCGGATGAGCGACGGCGCTGAGCACTCGCTGGCGCAGCGTCATCGAGACCGGCACGATGGTCGCCGACCCGGTGCGCAACGTCACGGTGCGGCCGTCGAAACGTGTGATGGTGCGGCCGTCGATTTTCTTGAGCAAGTCGTGAACATCTGTTGCGATGACGTCGATTAGCGGCGGCGTCACCTTGAGGGCTTCCTCTTCGGTAAAGGCCTTGCTCTGCAGCACCGCCTGCTCGGCCAGCTGCGCGTTGCGGCCACGCTTGCCGGCCAGCGTGCGCGCGTAGGCCGCGATGTCCTCGGCCGCCTTCTTCGACGTGGTCTCGTCCATCTTCTCGCCGCCGCCGGCCACGGGATGGGCCGCCCCGATGTGCGTGCCCGGCGCCATCGCGGCTAGATCGGCCGCAATCGTCAAAAGGAATCCAGCCGACGCCGCACGAGCGCCCGAGGGCCCGATATAGATGGCGACCGGCGTCTTCGCCGCGAGCATGTGCGTGATGATTTGACGGGTGGAGTCCACGAGACCGCCGGGTGTGCGCAGCGTGAACACGACCAGCGCGGCCCCTTCCTGATCCGCGCGATCCAGCGTCTGGATCATGTATTCCGCCGACACCGGATGAATGATGCTGTCGACTTCCGCGGAATAGACGACCGGAGGCTTTGATGCAGGCTGCGCCGTCGCGAACCGGGAACCCGGAGCCTCGAACCCGGAACCCAGAACGAGGAACCCGCCGACGAGCGCCAGGGTCGACAGACGGGTCATGGCTTGAGCTTGCCGAGCCGCTCCTTGACGTCGGCGGAGGTGGGGTCGAGCACGAGGGCGCGCTCGAGGGTGGCGCGGGCGTTCGCCTCGTCTTTGTTCTGGAGATACGCGTGCGAGAGCTCGATGTGCCCGGCCACCGATTCCTGGCTCCACAGCGCGATTTTGAACGCGTCGATCGCCGCAGGCGTCTGGCCGCTCCGCAGGTAGATGCGGCCGAGCAAGAGATGCGCCTCGGCCTCATATGGTGAGAGATACAGCGCTCGTCTCAATTCGGTAATCGCCTCGGCATGGCTCTCCTGCTCGAACAGGCGACGGCCGCGATCGAGATGGAACGTCGCGAGCTCCTTCTGCTCGCGCTGTCCCGTCGCAATCGCACTGTCGATCCGCCGAATCGTCGAAATCTCGAGCGACGGCTTCAGCCGCTCCAACCCTCGCGGAATCGGCTCCCCGCTCGGCGGCTTCTTCGCCCACTCCGCGTAGGTCGATGACAGTTGCGTCGCCAGCTCTCGCTCGCGCGTGGCCTCGGCCGTTGCGCCGGCTGCCTGGAGCGCCGCCGCAAGCACGGCGTGCGCTTCGCCATCGGCCGCGTTCCGCCGCACGGCTTCGCGCAGCCAGAAGATGGCCGCCGGGGGATCTTTCTCGGCCCAGTACGCATAGCCGAGGTTGAAGTAGTAATCCGGATCGTCCTGATCGATCTTCAGCGCCTGATTGAAGTAGTACGTCGCGCGCCCCGTCTCCGGCGTGACGGGGCGCCGCAGTTGGATGACGCCGATGTTGTTCATCAGCGTCGCGGCCGGTGCGCGATCGCCGAGGGTCCGCAGCGTGGCAAACGCGTCGTCTAGCCGCTTGAGCTGGATGAGGGAAGAAGCCACGGCGAACCGGGCGCGCGCGTACATCGGCGAGGTCTCCGGCACGGCGGCAGCGGTGACGAGCGCCGTTTGTCCGTTGCCTTCGTCGTGATGCACCGCCCAAAGCGCGAGGCGCGCGCGATCGAATTCCGGATCGAGCCTGATCGCCGATTCCAGGTAGCTGATCTTCGTCGGCGTGGCGTTGGCGATCAGGCCTTTGATGTACTGCTCGAACACCTGCAGGCGCGGGCGAGCGGCAGCCGTGCCGCCGGCGGTCGTCGAGCCCGCAACCCGGCGGCTCACGCGCTCGAAAATGGCGAACAGGTTTTCGAGGAGCCCCGACTCGACGATCTCGCCTTCCATCCGCCCGGTGTCGAGTCTCATGTTCTGCGCGCGGACGGTGATCTGCCCGCCCGTCAACACGAACGAACCGATGACCACATGCGTCGCGCCGACGAGTTGGCCGAGACGAATCACCGTGGCATGGCTCAGGCTCGCCACCGGCGGTACCTGCAGCTGATCGAAGGCCTCGAGCCGCTCTTCGCGCGTATAGGCGCGGCGGCCAAGGGCGTTCAGACTATCGGCGAGCAGCACGGCCGATCCTTCGCTGAGCCAGTACACCCTCGCTTCCCTGGCCGGATTCTCGAACGGGATCACCAGATACCGTTCCTGATTCTGCGCCGCTGCGGTGACGACGAGCAACATCGCACCGATTGCCGCGTACCCCATACGGATGATGATGCTCACTGCTGATCGGGGGGAACGTTCACGGCAATCACGCAGCCGGTGTCGCCGACGCCCTGGCAGGCATCGACCCGGACCTCGCCGCCGACGCTGACCAGCGCGAACAGATGGGAGAGCGCCGCCGAATAGAACACGCACAGCGGCCAGTCGAATGGCTCACGCACCGTGCAGAAAATGGAGTTCTTCAGCGTGAAGGTGCCTCGGCCGCGCCGCAGCTTCGGAACGCCGCGGCTGCCGTAGTAGCTGCGGCGAACGACCTTCTTGGCCAGCTGCATGGCCACGCGGGCGCGCATCATCACCGGTAGCGCGCGAATCAGCGATCGCTCGATCGGGGAGAGGTTGTCGAAGGTCCACTGCGCGGCGTATTCGCCCGCACGCTGCGTCACCAGGGTGTAGGGCTCCCCTTCCTGACGAAGAAAACTCAGCACCGCGGCCAGCGGCGCAAGACCGATTTTGCCGTCGCGCATGCCGATGGGATTCAGCCAGTTCTCATAAAACTCGAGCCGCGTCGGCATGAGGTCCGAGATCCCCTGATGGAGACTCGCCACGAGAATGCGGCCGACTCCCGTTCGGTTCATTCTTCTGATATCCTTCCGCCTGCGACTCGATGTCGATGTGGACGGGAGCCATTCTCGCAGGCGGCCGCTCGCGGCGCCTCGGAGGGCTGAATAAAGCCGGCCTGGTTCTGCACCCCGGCGGCGCGTCCGTGCTGGATCGCCAGCTCGCGCGGATCAGCCGCGTGGTCGATCGGACCATCATCATCGCCAACGACGCCGACCGTTTCAGTGCCGAAGGCGTACCGGTGATTGCCGACCTGGTGCCGGATGGCGGCGCACTCGGCGCGCTCTACACCGCCGTTCATGCCGCCCCGACGGATCGGACGCTGGTCATCGCGTGCGACATGCCGTTTCTGAGCGAACCGCTGTTGGCCCACCTCGTCGCGGCCGGGCGCGATGTCGACATCGCGATTCCACGCACCGCGCGCGGATACGAGCCGTTGTGCGCGACATATTCCCGCCGGTCCGCGAAGGAGCTCCGGCGGCTGATCGACGAGAAGCGGTTCAGGCTCAGCGACGTGGCTCGCATTCCCGGACTGAACGTCCGTGAGATCGGGCGGGACGAGCTGGAGACATTCGGTCCCGAAGAGGTGCTGTTCTTCAACCTCAACACCCCGGATGATTATGCTCGCGCAATCGATCTCGATCGAGAGTATCACTATCCTTCATGATTCTTCCAGTTCACGAACGTCTCCGGGTACAGCTGCTGGCGACGCTCCGGCAGGTGTACCAGATCCCGACTGACGCGCTGCCCCAGCTGCCGATCGAGTATCCACCCACACGGGAGCTCGGCGACCTCGCCACGCCGGTCGCATTCGATCTCGCACGCCGCCTGCGCAAAGCACCTCGCGCCATCGCGCAGGAGCTGGCAGCAGCGCTCGGCGCGATCGAGGGGATCAGCCGCGTCGAAGCCGCGCCGAATGGCTACCTGAACATCTATCTGGACCGCACGGCGTTTATGCGAACGCAGCTGGCTGACCATCGACCCTCAACCATGGACGCTGGACCAGCCAAGACCATCGTCGAGCATACAGCCATCAATCCGAACAAGGCCGCGCACATCGGTCACCTTCGGAACTCCGCACTGGGAGACACGCTCGTACGGGTCCAGCGGTTTCGCGGGGTGCCTATCGAGGTGCAGAACTACATCGACGACACAGGAGTGCAAGTGGCCGACGTCGTCGTCGGATTCCGCGAGCTCGAGCGCAAGACCCTCGACGACATCCGGCGAATCGCCGACTCGACCCGGTTCGACTACTACTGCTGGGACCTCTACGCGCGCGTCACGCTCTGGTACGACGAAGACAGGGAGCGGCTGAAGATCCGCGCGGCGACCCTGCACGACATCGAGCATGGCGCCAGTGATGCGTCAGCCGTGGCCCATTTCGTCGCCGACCGGATCGTCCGCTGCCATCTGCAGACGATGGCGCGGCTGAACGTGGATTACGACCTGCTCACGTGGGAAGGCCACATTCTGCGGCTGCAGTTCTGGGCCCGCGCCTTTGATATTCTCAAGGACAAGGGCGCCGTTTTCCTTCAGACCGAGGGCAAGCTGGCCGGTTGCTGGGTGATGAAAATCGAAGAGGACGAGGACGCCCCCGGTGATGCGGGATCAGGGATTGGGGATTCGGAAGGCGAAGAGCGCGAGAAGGTCATCGTCCGATCCAACGGCACGGTGACGTATGTCGGGAAGGATATCGCGTATCAGTTCTGGAAGCTCGGGCTCCTCGGGCGGGATTTTCACTACCGCCAGTTCAGCCAGCGGCCGAACGGCAGCGTGCTGTGGTCGACAGCCGACACATCCGGCGAGGCGTCGCATCCTCCGTTCGGGAATGCAGCAGCCACCTACAACGTCATCGACGTCCGTCAGTCGTATCTGCAGAAGCTGCTCAAGCAGGCGCTCCGTACGCTTGGGTATGCGGAGCAGGCCGAGAGGGCGACGCACTTTTCGTATGAGATGGTGGCGTTGTCCAATCCGACGGCGCGGGCGCTCGGGTATCTGGCGGCCGATGCGCCCGACGATAAGCGCGGTTTCGTCGACGTCTCCGGTCGGAAAGGTCAGGGAGTGAAAGCGGACGACCTGCTGGATACGCTGATTGCGAGGGCCGAAACCGAGGTGGCAAGGCGGAACCCTGAGCTCACGCCGGCCGAGCACCGGCGGATCGCCGACATGATCGCCGTGGCAGCCGTTCGCTACTTCATGGTGAAGTATTCGCGCACAAAAATTATCGCGTTCGATATCGACGAAGCGCTCGCGTTCGAGGGTGAAAGCGGGCCCTACCTACAGTATGCTGTCGTACGCGCCCAGAACATCTTCGCCAAGCTGCGCGAGCGCGAAGGTCTGGACGAAGCCGCGGTGTTCGAGCGGCTGTCGGCCGTGCCTGCAGGCGAGCTCGCCGGCGAAGGCGGCAGTCACGATCTGTGGGCGCTCGTTCTCGAAGCATCGCGCCTCGATGAAATCGTCGAGCAAGTCGTTCGAACGCTGGAGTTCTCGGTGCTCGCGAAATACGCGTTTGGTCTCGCACAAATGTTCAACGGCTTCTATCACCGGTATCCGATCCTTCATGAGGAGCAGGCCGACGCCCGGATATGGCGTGCCGCCGGCGTGGCGTACTTCCGCGCGCAGCTGACGCGGACGCTCGACCTCATGGGCATCGCCGTGCCGCCCCGGATGTAAGATCCGAACACGCTGAACATGCCCATCATCGGCATCACGCCATGCAACCGCCTCCCGGACTACGTCGAATCGGTGCGACGCGCCGGTGGAGAACCGCGGGTGCTCTCGATGGAGGAGCCGGCGTCCCTGGACGGAATCGACGGTCTGCTGTTTACGGGCGGTGACGACGTCGACCCTGCGCAGTACGGGGAATCATCCCATCCGAGAACGCAAACAGTGGACGCGGCACGGGACACATTTGAGCTGGAGCTGGCGAGGCTGGCTCTTGCCCGCAACACGCCCATGCTCGCGGTGTGTCGAGGCCTGCAGGTGGTCAACGTGGCTGCGGGCGGAACGCTGATTCAGGACATCGAATCGGACGTCAACGAAGCCCTCGGCCATCAGGTCAACACTCCGCTCTACGCGCTCGCCCACGAAGTGTGGGTGACGCGCGGATCTGCGCTGTCCAACGCGATGCGGGAGGAGCTCGCCGACGGCGAAGTGCTGCAGGTGAACAGCCGGCACCATCAGGCGATCAAGCAGACCGGCTCGGGCTTCGCCGTGTCCGCCACCGCCCCGGACGGCATCATCGAAGCCATCGAGCGACCGACCTCGCGCTTCTGCATCGCCGTACAGTGGCACCCGGAGAATTTCTGGAGAACCGGCGAATTCCGAGCCCTCTTCGAGGAGTTCGTCACCGCCTCTACGAAGTAGTACGTAGTGTCCGGCTTCAGCCGGACCCGAGAGAGTCAACTAGATCGCTCAATTCACACACCAGTGATCCGACAAACGGATAGTCCCGCACTTTCTGAACTAGCCTTGCGCGGACAGGATTCTCAAGAATGTATCTGGCTACCACGACGGTCTGTTCCTCCTTGCGGAGAGTCCGCTCATAGCCGTAACGTTGCCAGAGCTGACCGCTAAAAGGCTGTTTGTTTGCCGGTGAGCATGCGGCGAGATGGGCAAGATACTCGCCGTGCGTTGCCACGGTCCGGCTGAAGCCGGACACTACGTACTGACCTTACGCACTCTTCTTCGACGCTATTTACTGAGTACCACCAGCGTTTCGACGTGCGCCGTGTTCGGGAACAGATCGAACGCCTCGATGTGGGCCAGGGAGTACCCGGCCTCGACGAACCGTCGCACGTCGCGAGCAACCGTCGCGAGGTCGCACGAGAGATAGACGAGGCGCGGCGGTTTGAGGCCGAGGATGCCCGACATCGCTTCAGACGAGATGCCTGTTCGGGGAGGATCGAGCAGGAGCGTGTCAGGCTTGTCCAATCCGCGACGGGTCAGACAGTCCTCGACCGACCTGTGCTCCACGCGGATCGCCGCCGCGTGCGCCTCCGCGTTCGATTCCAGGTCGCGAACGCTCGAGCGATCGCCTTCGACGGCCGTAATCCGCGAGCCCCCCCGCACCGCCAGGGCAACAGCAAACAGCCCGACACCCGCGTACAGATCCGTGACGCTCCCATCCGGCACCTGCGCCAGCACGCGGCTGGTGAGGGGCGACAGCAGGTATCGATTGCCCTGAAAGAACGACTGCACGTGGTGCGTCAGGGTGACCGCGCCGCCGGCCACCTCAACCCGATCGATGACATATGGCGAGCCGTACGCGACGGTGAGCCTGGAGCTTTGATGATCGGCGAACAGGAGGCCGGTCACGCCGGGAAGGGGCTCGATGTGCAGAGGCGCACGCAGCGAGGGGTCGAGTTCGAGCAACACGACGCGTTCGCTCGCACCGACGTTCTCAGAAATCTCGCACGACGTCACGCCTGCGACGGCAGCCTCCTTCAAGGCGATCTGCAGTTGACCGAGCGCAGCGATCGTCGCAGGCAGGAGCTGCCGGGTCGGCCCGGCATCGCACAGCTGGTGCGTCCCTTCGCGAAAGAACCCGAATACACCGTCCTGCGCATGCAGCCGTGCCCGCATGCGATATCCCTGCTCTTCGGACGCCATCACCGGGACCGGCCCCGGTAACTGGATCTTTCCGATGCGCGCGAACGCGTCGGCGACCAGCGCTGATTTCAGCCCCAGCTGGCGCTCGTAGGTAATGTGGGCGTACAGAGAACCGCCGCATGCCCAATCGGCGCTCGCCGGACGCCGATCCCCGCTGGCCTCGAGCACCTCGACCGTTTCCGCGAACGCCAGCTGCTTGCTCACGCGCTCCACTCGCGCGCGCACGCGCTCTCCGGGAATTGCGCCGGCGACAAACACGATCTGCCCGTCATGACGAGCGAGCATCCGGCCGCCGGCTACGGGTTTCTCGGCGGTCAGCGTGACCTCGGTACCGGGCGTCAGGGACGAGGCGTGGGAGGTAAGGGGCAAAGGTTTACTCAAAAGACACGCTGGGCAGCTTTTCATGCTCCCGCAGAAGGCGATCCACCGCACCCTCGAGCGCCCGATGATACGCCTCCGCGGGCATGCGATCGCGAAACGGCCGCAGCTGATCCATCGCTTCCGCGCGCATACGCTGAACGAAGCTGGGATCGGCGTGAGCCCGGGCGGCGTCGAGCATCAGGCGATCGAGTTCCACAAGGCGTGCCGTCACGCGCTGACGCACGTCACCGCGAAGCGGGCCTGGCAGGTCCCTGAAAGCCGCGGCTTCCTTTGTCACGGTCTCCAGTACGGCATCAAACCCTGCGGGCGGCGGCGTCATCCCGGCGCGGCGCGCCGTCACGCGCTCGCACACTCTGTCGAGATGATCGGGCAAGCTCCTCTTCCGCTGCCTGGCCTGCTCGTCCTCCTCAGCCGAGCCCACACCCGGCAGGCGCACACCGACGGCTCGCCGCCAGGCATCGAACGCGGCCATTACGTCGTGCTCGCAGAAATCGATCTGCACGGGCCGGCGGCGCGGGCCCTTCGCGTAATAGCGCACGAAGTACTGATCGATGCCCTGGCAGGCGATCTTGAACGGAACCCCCTGCGAGGCCCAGCTGCACACGCGCTCGAAAGATGGTCCGACGATTCTGATCAGGTGCCCGTCGTTCTTGCGGCAGAGGTAGGATTCGATCTCGCGGCAGTACTCCTCTTTCGTCACTTCGGCCGGTTCCGCTCCCACACCATGCGAAGACCCTGCAGCGTCAGGTCCGGATCCACGAGCTCAATCACATCGACTTCCGGCGCGATCACGCTCGCGAGGCCCCCCGTGGCGATGCAGACGGCGTTCTGACCGAGCTCGCCTCGCATCCGTCGCACGAGGCCGTCAACAAGGGCGGCGTACCCGTAGTACAACCCCGATTCGATCGCGCTGACCGTCGTCTTGCCGATGACCTCGCACGGCTTCCGTATGTCGACGCGCGGCAGACGCGCGGCACGCTGAAAGAGCGCATCGGCCGAGATCTGCATGCCGGGCGTGATCACGCCGCCCAGATACTCACCTTTAGCCGAAATGGCGTCGAACGTCGTCGCGGTTCCAAAATCCACGACGATCAGCGGCGCATGGCGCTCGCGCCCATACAAACGATACGCGGCCACGCCGTTGAGGATACGGTCGGCTCCGACTTCGGCGGGGTTCTTGTACAGGATCGGCATGCCGGTGTCGACGCTGCTGTCCACATTCAACGGCTTCATGCCGAAATAGCGCTGCGCCATGGCCATGAAGGTGCTCGTCAGCGGCGGCACGACCGACCCCATCACGATGCCCGACACCTTGTTGGCGTCGAGCGCGCGATGCTCAAACAACTGCGCCACCCAGATGCCAATCTCGTCAGAGGTCCGCTCGCGCAGCGTCGCCAGCCGCCAGCTCTCCACCAGCCTCTCGCCCTCGAACACGCCGAGCACGATATTGGTGTTCCCGACGTCGATGGCTAATAGCATCTGCTCTCTGCCCTCATCCCTCTGCCTAAATCCACCGAATCTCGCCGGCGATCACCCGCTCGATGCGATCGCCGATCCGTACGAGCAATGCGCCTCGAGCGTCGATGTCTTCCGCGCGGCCGCGCACCACACCGGCGGGCGAATCCCACTCGATGGGGGCGGAACCAAGCGACGGCGCGAGCCGCCGCCAGTCGCTCAGAATAGCATCGAATTTCGCGGCGCGCAGATCGGCATAACGCTCCGCCACAGAGGCGAGAATTTCGGCGAAGATTTGCGCACGATCGGCAGGACGGCTCATCTCGGCCTCGATCGACGTCGCGCGGGCCGCGAGTTCCGCCGGATAGGCCGTCTCCTGCAGGTTGACCCCAAAGCCGAGCACAATGAACGGCAGCGCGCTCGCGTGCCCGGCCGACTCGGCAAGAATTCCGGCCAGCTTGCGGCGGCCGATCATCACGTCGTTCGGCCACTTGATTTCGGCCGGCAGACCCGTTGAGGCCCGCACGGCCTCCGCGATGGCCACGCCGGCGGCGAGCGTGAGCAGCGCATTCGGATTCTCCCGACTTTCAGGCGAGGGCGCATTCGGGGGCCTCAGGATGACCGAGGCGTAGAGCCCCGCGCCCGCTGGCGAAAACCACGGACGGCCATGCCGTCCTCGCCCGGACGTTTGCGCTTCGGCGACCACAGTCGTCCCCTCGGCTGCGCCGAGGTCGGCCAGACGCGCCGCCACGTCGTTTGTGGATCCGGTCGTCCCGAGCCAATGGACCCGATGGCCAATCGTGCCGAGTCGAGGCGAGACGCGGCCCAGCTCTCGGCGGACATCGACGGGGACCTCCATCGCGTCCCGCAGATCGTCAGGCGGGCTCAATCTCAAAGCTGATGTCGATAGCGGGGGCGGAATGGGTCAACGCTCCGCTGGAGACGAAATCTGCCTTCGTCGCGGCGAGCTCAGGGAGCCGATTCAGCGTGACGCCGCCGGAAATCTCGGTTTTCGCGCGCCCGCGGCATCGACGCACGGCCTCGTGAAGCCGTTCGACGGTCATGTTGTCGAGGAGCAGGATGTCCGCCCCAGCCGCGAGCGCCTCATCCACTTGCTCGAGCGTCTCCACTTCGACCTCGACGAGCGGCTTGGCGCCGGACGCGCGCATCTGCGTCACAGCCCTGGTGATGCCGCCGCCAAGGCGGATGTGATTGTCCTTGATGAGGATTCCGTCGTTGAGCGACATGCGGTGGTTGGTGGCGCCGCCAGTACGCACCGCATACTTCTCCAGCACCCGCATCAACGGTATCGTTTTGCGCGTGTCGAGGATCGTGATCGCCCCCCCGCTCGCGCGGACGAACGCGCTGGACAGCGTTGCGATGCCCGACAAATGCTGGAGGAAATTCAACGCCGTCCGCTCGCCGGAAAGCAGCGCCCTCGCGTTGCCGGTGATCTGCCCGATGGGCGTACCGGCACCGCACTGGTCGCCATCCTTAAACCGCACATTCGCGAAGACGGCAGGATCGAGCTGCGTGAACGCCTCGACCGCGACCGCGAGGCCGGCGAGCGTGCACGCGCACTTGGCGATCAGGGTGCCGCGCGCGCGATCGGTCGGACCGACGATCGCGTTCGTCGTGAGGTCGCCTTCTGCGAGGTCCTCCTCGAGGGCCGCCCGTACGAGCTCCCGGTAGTGAACCGGATCAAGCGGGAAGTGCGCCAAACTCAACCTCGATTGAGAGCTCGCCCGGCCGTGGGTTCCGCTCAATGGCGTCAATCCGGACGGCAGACCGGAGATCGGCCTCGATCGCATCGAGCCGCCGCAACCGCTCGGGCGCATCGGCTATGACGGCCCGCACGATCGGCACCTTCAGCGGCTGCTTCGCCTCGGATCGCCGCTTCCGCACCTCGGTCAGCACATCGCGCGCGTAGCTCCACGTCGCCCGATCGTCATTGTCGGCCTTCCCGATCTCCGCGGTCACGTCCCGACCGGTCGGCCACGGCGCGCGATGAACCGATCCGGTCTTCCACCACGACCACGCTTCCTCGGTGGCAAACGGCAGATACGGAGCGAGGAGCCGCAGATACACGGACAGCGCCGCGATCAGCGCGCTGTTGGCGGAACCAGCACCCGCAGGCCCCTGGTCCCCATACCGTCTTCCCTTGACGAACTCCAGATAGTCGTCGCAGAACCCCCAGAACTCCCGCTCGACGAGATCGATCGCGCGCCCGTATTCGTACGCATCGAGGGCCTGCGTCGTCTGCTCGACGACGACCGCCAGATTCTGCAGCATCGCGCGATCCACGGGCGTGGTGATGGGACCGAGCGCCTCTGGCTTGGCGAGGATGAACTTCGCCGCGTTCAGCACCTTGATCGCGAGCCGCCGGCCAACCTTCATCTGGCCCACGTCAAAAATCGTGTCGACGCCGGGCCCTCCCTTCGCGGCCCAATAGCGCACGCCGTCGGATCCGTGCTCTTCGAGCAGGGCGAACGGCGTCACCACATTGCCCTTCGACTTCGACATTTTTTTGCGATCCGGATCGGTCACGATGCCGGAGATTGCGGCGTGATACCACGGCAAGCTGTTGTGCTCCAGGTGCGCGCGCAGAACCGTGGAGAACAGCCAGGTCCTGATGATGTCGTGCCCCTGCGGCCGCAGGTCCATGGGACACACACGCGCGAGCAGATCGTCATCCCCGCACCCGCCACCCGCGATCTGCGGCGACAGCGAGGATGTGGCCCACGTATCCATCACGTCCGGATCGCCGCTGAATCCACCCGGTTGATTGCGCTGCTCCGCGCGGTAGCCATCGGGCACATCCGTCGAGGGGTCCATCGGCAGGCGCAACTCGTCGGGCACAATCGGACGCGAGTACTCCACCAAGCCGGCGCTGCTGATCGGATACCAGAGCGGGAACGGCACACCAAAAAACCGCTGGCGGCTGATACACCAGTCGCCGCTCAAGCCGTTGACCCAGTTCTCGTATCGAACGCGCATGTAATCGGGATACCAGTGCAGCTGCCGTCCCCGTTCGATCAGGGACGATCGCGAGTCCATCGTCTTGACGAACCACTGGCGGCTCGTGATGATCTCGAGCGGGCGATCGCCCTTCTCGAAGAACTTGACGTTGTGCATGATCGGTCGCGGCTCGCCGATCATCGAGCCCTGCTCGCGCAGCAGCTCGACGACGCGAGAACGGGCCTTGGCGATCGACTGGCCGGCGATCTGATCGTAGGACGCCTGCGCAACGGCCGGCTCTTCAGACTCCCAGCCCGGTTCGCCCCACGTGACGGGCCGCAGCGTGCCGTTCGGCAGAATCACGGCACGCACCGGCAGCGACAGCTCCCGCCACCAGGTCACGTCGGTAATGTCGCCGAATGTACAAATCATTGCGATGCCGCTCCCCTTCTCTGGGTCGGCTAGCGCGTGCGCCAGGACCGGTACGCGCGCGCGGAACAGCGGCGTCAGCACATCCTTGCCGAACAGCGGCTGGTATCGCGCATCATCCGGGTGCGCGACGAGCGCTACGCACGCCGGCAGCAGCTCGGGGCGTGTCGTCTCGATTTCGACCGCGCGGCCGTCCGGCCCGTCGAAGCGCAGCCGGTGATACGCGCCTTCGCGCTCCCGATCTTCCAGCTCCGCCTGTGCCACCGCGGTGCGGAAGTCGATGTCCCACAACGTCGGGGCTTCAAGTTGGTACGCGAGGCCTTCCTTCAAAAGATGGAGAAATCCGATTTGCGAAACGTGCTGCGACCGTCTGTCGATGGTCGCGTAGGTCATCGACCAGTCGACCGACAGCCCGAGATAGCGCCACAGATGCTCGAAGGCCTTTTCGTCTTCCTTGGTCAGCCGGTCGCAGAGATCGATGAAATTCGGCCGCGAGATCGAGATGGGCTGTTTCGGCGGCTCGGGCGGCGGCTGAAAGCCGGCGTCGTACGGCAGCGAGGGATCGCACCGCACGCCGTAGTAGTTCTGCACCCGTCGCTCGGTCGGCAGGCCGTTGTCGTCCCAGCCCATGGGATAGAACACTTCCCGGCCGCGCATCCGCTGATAGCGCGCGATGACGTCGGTGTGCGTATAGGAGAACACGTGGCCGATGTGCAGTGAGCCGCTGACCGTGGGTGGCGGCGTATCGATGGAATAAATCTGCTCGCGCGATTTACTGCGGTCGAACGTGAATGTGCCGTCCGCGTCCCACCGCTCCTGCCATTTCGTTTCGAGACCTTCGAGCGCTGGCTTGTCGGGAACGCGAGGCGCTGCAGTGTCGTCCATTGCGCACAATGGTACTGCAGAACAGTTGTCTCTCGGGGCCAGGGATCGAGGTTCCCTACTCCCCAGTTCCTGGATCTTTGATCCGATCGATTTCTTCCTGCACGAGGCGTTCGGCCGTCTCCGAGACGATCGCGGTAACGGTCTCGCGCACGACCTTGTCGCTCAGCCGCTGCAGCACGCGCGCGACGACTTCCTCGATGATCTCGTCGGTGATCGCCGGAGCAGCCGGACGCGCGGCGGCTTCTGCTTTGGCAGCCGACAGATTCGCAAACGGGTTCGCCGTCGCTTTAGGTGCGACGGGTGCGACAGGTGGGGGGATGGGTGTCGCCGCCCACGTCTGTTCCACGACCGGCGGTGGCACCGGCGGCGTGATCAACGCCTCGACAGGCGGAGGCGGTGGCAGCGCCGCGGCAACCGGAGGCGGTGGTGCCATCGGTGCGACAGACGCGGCAGGCGCGTCGACGGCCCAGTCCATTTGATCCTGAGCATCCTGCGCCGGCGAGGCGCCCGGCTGGAGAGTGGAAAACGCCGCATCGAGCTGGTCGAAGTAATCGTCCAGCGACACGGGCTGTCCGCCGTCTGCCGGCGCCTGACGGCCGGCCGGCGTCGGTTGACCGACCAGGGACTGCGGTGGCTCCGGCCCAAATCCCTGCCGCGGCGGCACGTCGTATTGGCCCGGCTCGTCCTGCCGCTTCCTGCCGAGGAGTTCTTTCACTCGATTAATAACCATTTGAGGCTCGAATGGCTTCGCGAGCACATCGCTCGACCCGGCCGCGGCCGCGCGTGCCTGGTCGATAGGCTCGAATGCGCCGGTCAGCAGGACCACGGGAATGTGGGCAAGCTTCGGGCGGCTCTTAACATACGCCGCGATTTCGTACCCGTCGCGCTTGGGCATGTCGACGTCGGCCAGGATAATGTCCGGGGGATCGATATCCAGGCGCTCGATCGCGAGCTGCCCGTCCCCAACCGTCGTGACTTCCACGTCTTCGTCGGCAAACGTGAGCTCGATGACCCGCTGAATGGTGACACTGTCGTCGGCCAGGAGAAGCTTATGCGTCATCAGTCGAGAATCAAACCCGTTCTGGTGTTTATCGGCTGGATCCGCCCGGAGCCTTAGCGCCCGCCGGAAGGCGAGGGTCACGGTGGGTCTGGACGAAATCGATGATGTCCTGCATGGCTGTGCCCGGCCGGAAGACGGCGGAGACCCCCATCGCTTTCAGACCCGGCAAATCGGCGTCGGGAATGATGCCGCCCAGGACGACCAGAACATCGTTCAGGCCTTTCTGGTGAAGGAGCTCCATGAGGCGGGTGCAGATGGAATTGTGGGCGCCCGACAGGATCGACAGCCCAATGACGTCAGCATCCTCCTGGAGGGCCGCGGCGACGATTTGCTCTGGCGTCTGCCGGAGGCCGGTGTAAATCACCTCCATTCCCGCATCACGCAGCGCGCGCGCGATCACCTTCGCGCCCCGATCGTGCCCATCGAGGCCCGGCTTGGCGATGACGACGCGGATGCGGTTGGTTTGCATGAGTCTAGTCGGCAGTCGCCAGTCGTCAGTGATCAGTCTCAGTCAGAAGTGATCAGTCTCAGTCAGAAGTCGTCAGTCTCAGTCAGAAGTCGTCAGTTGCCTGATGACTGAGACCGCTGACTGCCGACTGGGACTGCCGACTGATCACTGACGACTGTCGACTAGATTATCGCCTGCTCCTGATATTCCCCCCACACATCCCGTAGCGCGTCGCACATCTCGCCAACGGTCGCATAGGCGCGCACGGCGTCCAGCATCGCCGGCATGATGTTCTCCGTCCCCGCCGCAATCCGCCGCAGGCGGTCGAGTGCGCGCGTCACGGCCACCTTGTTTCTCTTCCGGCGCACACGATCGACCTTCGCGAGCTGCTGCTGGGCCGCAGATTCGTCAATCTGCAGAATCGGCACGCCGGCCTGAGCCTCGGATACGTAATCGTTCACGCCGACGATGATCTGGCGCTTGCGCTCGACGTCCTGCTGAAAGCGATATGCGCTGTCGGCGATCTCCCGCTGCGGATAACCGCGCTCGATGGCCGCGATCATGCCGCCCATGCCGTCGATTGTCCGGAAATACCGCTCCGTTTCCTCCTCGAAGTCGTTCGTCAGCCGCTCGACGAAGTAGGAGCCGCCGAAGGGATCGATGGCGCCGGTGATGCCTGTTTCGTGCGCGAGGATCTGCTGCGTGCGCAGCGCCAGCGTCGCCGCCTCCGCCGTCGGCAGCGCGAGCGCTTCGTCCAGAGAGTTCGTATGCAGCGAGTTGGTGCCGCCGAGCACGGCCGACAGCGCCTGCAGCGCCGTGCGCATCACGTTGTTCAACGGCTGCTGCGCGGTCAGCGAGACGCCGGCGGTCTGGCTGTGGAACCGCAGCTTCAGCGAGCGCTCGTCCGCCGCGTCGAACCGCTCACGCATCACGCGCGCCCAGATGCGGCGCGCGGCACGATACTTGGCGATTTCCTCGAAGAAATCACAGTGCGCGTTGAAGAAGAACGACATGCGGGGCACGAATGCATCGACGGCCAGACCCGCATCCACCCCCGCCTGCACGTATTCCACGCCGTCGCGCAGCGTAAACGCGAGCTCCTGCGCGGCCGTCGCGCCCGCCTCCCTGATGTGGTATCCGCTCACCGAGATCGTATTCCAGCGAGGGACGTGCGCCGCGCAGAACGCGAAGATGTCGGTAATCAGGCGCATCGAAGGTCGAGGCGGGTAGATATACTCCTTCTGCGCGATGAATTCCTTGAGGATATCGTTCTGAATCGTGCCCGAGATCGTCTGCCAGTCGACGCCCTGCCGTTCTGCGAGCACGAGGTACATCGCGAAGATCATCGCCGCCGGCGAGTTGATCGTCATCGAGGTAGTGACGTCGCCGAGCGGGATGGTGTCGAAGAGCGCCTCCATGTCGGCCAGGGATGCCACGCTGACGCCGCACTTCCCCACCTCGCCGAGCGAAAGCGGGTGGTCTGGATCGCGGCCCATCAGCGTTGGCAGGTCGAACGCGACGCTCAGCCCGGTGGCGCCGGCGGCCAACAGCTCGCGGTACCGCCGGTTCGTGTCTTCTGGGGTCCCAAACCCGGCAAACTGCCGCATCGTCCACAGCTTGCCCTGATAGCCGGTTGGATGAATGCCGCGGGTGAAGGGAAATGTGCCGGGATCTCCGAGCTCGCGCTCGTAATCGAAGCCCTGGAGTGATTCCGGTGTGTAGAGGCGCTCGATTGGCCGGCCGGAAACTGTCTGGAAAGGGACGTCGCGCTCCCGCAGAGACGGTGTGGCGGCTTTCATGACGGCAACACGACAAAGGCCCGCCGCACCAGCGTGCGACGGGCCCTCGAAGACGTGCTACGAACAGATCACCAACGGTTTAGCCATATATTGGGCACCTCCCGGCCGCGGCCTTGTAAGAAACGCGCCCTTCCGACCTTGCAAGGTTGCAAGGCCTCATCAGGCAATGGCTTGACGGCCTTTTTCAGCGCTCCACATTAAATGGAGCGGTATTTTCCATTGTACACCTAGTGCGTCATCGCGTGAAGGAGGACATCGACGCCGAGCGCGTATCCGTTGGGCGAGAACTGAAAGAAAAACCCCGGATCCTCTCCCTCCCGTTCCCACGAGTCCGCGACGTCGGTGTTGTGCGTCATCAGCACCATGATGCGGCCCCGGTGATCCCGAATCGCGCGCAGGTGGGCCTCGAGGCTGTCCAGGCCGCGCTCCGAGGTGTTCTCCCCCCGCGAGTTCCGCCAGAACTGAATGTTGGTGATCTGCGGAATCTCGGTCACCGTAAAGAGGCTGCGAAGCAGCGGATCCGTCAGCGGCACGTCGGTGATCGGAAACTCGGCGGGAGGAAGCACGCGGCCGATCTCGCTGGACCACCGTTCCCAGGCCTCGGTGCCCCAGAAATCGTCGACCCAGAGAAAACCGCCCTTCAGCAGATAGGCGCGCAGACCCTGGACTTCCGCGGGGTTCCATCCGATCGTGCCGGCATCCGAGGCAACGGTGTACGGACAGTTGAAGAGCTGCGGATCGGTCGCGCGAACCACCCACGTATTCGGTTCGTTGCGCTCGTCACGGCTGATTCTCGTCTTGGTGAGCTCCGACAACCGGGTCATGAGGTTGCGCTCGGAGAATGGGTAGTCAGTCTGCCAGCCCACGCCCATGTCCTCGATGACGACGCGGGTGTACTCGAGGCGGCAAATCGTGAAATCGCCGTCAGGCATGCGGGGCGGCGCGTAACGTGGCGCGAACGATCCCTCGCGATACCGGCCGCGCCACTGCGCTTCGGCGGCCACGACACAGACAAGCGCCATGATAGCAATCAGGGCGCCCTTCCACCGCATCGCTCGAAGGGAACTCACGGGGTGACTCGGATAGCCACGAGCGTTGTGGTTTGCTCGGCGCCGTCCTTGGCGGTGACCTCGATGAGGAAGTCGCCAACGGGAAGCGCGGCGAGCGGGACATCAATATGGCTGAGGCTGCCGAAGCCGGCCGGCGTGACGGGCAGCGGCGACATCTCCGCCCCGTCGCGATTCAGCATGCGCGCCGTGATCGCGAGCGCCCCGCTCGAGCTTTGTGCGCCCACGCGCAGCAGCAAGCGGTCCGTGCGGCGGAACTCCCGTTCGATGACAGGCACGGCGACGGGATCGGCCGAGATCTTCTGCCACTCAGGCAGCGTGCGACCGCGAAACACTTCGGGGGTGCTCAGGGTGAGCCCCAGGCCTAGGCCGGGCACATTGAGCTTCCGCGTTTCCCGATCGAGCACGTCGGCTCTGGCGTCTTCGACGGAAATTTCCAGATCAACGGGTCCCGGGGGCACTTCGAACTCGACACGGCCCGGCGCCAGCGATCGCCCGCGGTAATACAAATCTGAGTTCGCGCCGCCGGCAATCAGCGACACGCGCGCCGGCGCCTCCGTGCGCACGCCGGGCAAGGGAGGCGTGGGATTCCACAGGAAACTGATCTTCGTCTTGCCGTTGGAACCTGGGGACATGCCGATCCAGCTGCGAATGAGGCTTCGCCGGCTCGACGCCGCCAGCGTGCCGAGCGCTTCCGTAATGGCAGCGGGCGGCCCGGGCTTTCTCACCTCGGTCGCGCGCTCGACTTCCACGGCGTTCAGCGCCAGATACCCGGGCCTCGCGCGCACCTGAAGGCCCTGGCGCTTGATGCGGACGTTGATCTTGTGGAACTTCCCGTCGGGCTGGTTGAGCGTCGACGTGTATCCGAGCAGGTAATACGCGCTCGAGTCGCGGACGATCTGCTTGAGCCCTCTGTCCAGATCGTTCGTGTTGACGATCGCCCGGCCGTCGGTCTCGTCGGCAAGGATGCGCAGCGTATCGATCGTCGTGTCGAGCATGGCCCGGTCCTTCGTCAGGCTCACATTCGCCGACCCTTGCGAGCTCAAATCGAACTCGAAGGGCGCCAGCCCGCGTGGATCGATGGCATAGATCGCCGTGTTATAGCGGTTCGCGAGCTCGTACACCATCCGAAGATCTGACAGCAGATCGGTCTGAAGAAAAAATTCCTGCGCCTCCTGGCGGCTCTGAGCGGGGCCGGGCGAGATCGGATCGGGGCGGGTTCGTCCGCCGGAGCCAGGCATCGACGCGATCGGATCCTGCACCTGCGACGGCAGAGAATTGGTAAACCCCTCGCTGATCAGGATGATGGCTTTTCGCCCTTCACGCAGCCCGCCGAGCCGGGTGATCAGACCCTTGAGCGCCGAGAGCGTCACCTGATTCCTGATCCGCTCCGCCTCCATGGTCGACACGTAATGGACGTAGCGCTCTTCGAACAAATTCCGCGGCGTGTAATCGTATTTGCGTCCCACGAACCCGCGGACGGCGCTGGCGAGGCTCTTTCGATTGCGCGTCAGCATGACGTCGCTGATCGACCACAGCGGGTACATGATGCCGACCATATCCGCCGGCTGCAGCTGGTTTTCGATGAATCGGGCGATCGGCTCGCGCGAGCGCATGCTGTTCTCGAGCCGCACGTGATAGTCGTCGAGAAAGATTGCGAACAGCCGCACATCGTCCCGCGCCGCCTCGCTCTGCTCTTCGATGACGTTCCGGACCTCCCGGGGGGGATCGCTGCCGACGCCCGCGTTCTCGCTGACGTTCACCAGCTTGAAGGTCTGGATGACCTGCGGCTTCCCGTCTTCCGTCACTTCGAAATCTTCCTGCCGCAGGTCGTGCACGGGGTTGCCCTGCTTGTCCGAGACAATGACGTCGACCCGAACGAAGTTGATGTCGGCCCGGAAGGTCGGCGTCTGTTCAGCCGGCGCAGGGGTGGGCGGCGCGGGGTTCTGAGCCGGCGCATTCTGCGCCCGCACGGCCAGCGCCAGCGGCGCCGCAAGAACGGCGGCCATCACGCCGTAGCCGAGGCGAAGGCGGACCTGATGCACGACTCCGAATGATAACATTCTGGCGCCGTGGACAAGCCTACTGAAACGCCGGCGCCGCTGACCCGCCTGACAGAGGACGAGACCCTCTTTCGCGGCAGCGTGCTCGAGTTTGCCCGGCGCGAGATTCAGCCCCTCGTGCGCGATATGGACAATCAGGCCAAAATGTCGCGCCCGCTCGTTGACCGTCTCTTCGAGCTGGGCCTCATGGGCATCGAGATCCCCGAACAGCACGGCGGCGCCGGGGGCAGCTTCTTCCATTCGGTGCTGGCCGTCGAAGCGCTCTCCAGCGTGGACCCGTCAGTCGGCGTGCTCGTCGATGTCCAGAACACGCTCGTCGTGAACGCCCTGGTTCGCTGGGGAAGCGACGAGCTCAAAAGTCGCTACCTGCCGCAGCTGGCGGCGCGCTCGGTGGGCGCTTATGCCTTGTCCGAGGCCGGCTCCGGGAGCGACGCGTTTGCCCTGACGACGCGTGCGGTGGAGTCCAGCGGCGAGTTCATCCTCACCGGGCGCAAACTCTGGATCACCAACGCCAACGAGGCCGATATTTTCGTGGTCTTTGCGACGGTGAACCCGGAGGCCGGCTACAAGGGCATTACCGCCTTCATCCTCGAGCGAGGCGCCCCGGGTTTCTCAGTTGGTAAGAAGGAAGACAAGCTCGGCATCCGTGCCAGCAGCACGTGCGAGTTGATGCTCGACGCCTGCCGCATCCCGCGCGGCAACGTGCTTGGCGAGATCGGCCGCGGCTACAAGGTCGCGATCGAAACGCTCAACGAGGGGCGCATCGGCATCGGCGCTCAAATGATTGGCCTGGCGCAAGGCGCCCTGGACCACGCGATCGCGTATACGAAGGAGCGGAAGCAGTTTGGCAAGGCGATCGCCGATTTCCAGGGTGTGCAGTTCCAGCTCGCGCGCGCCGCCACGGAGCTGCACGCCGCGCAACTGCTCGTCTACAACGCCGCGCGCCTGCGCGACAGCCGCGAGCCGTTCCTCACCGCCGCCGCGATGTGCAAGCTGTTCGCGGCCGATGCGGCCGAGCACGTCACCTCGCTCGCGGTCCAGCTGTTCGGCGGCTACGGGTACGTCAAGGACTACCCGGTCGAGAAGCTGTATCGGGACGCGAAGATCGGCCAGATCTACGAAGGCACGTCGAACTTGCAGCTGCAGACGATTGCCAAGCAAATCCTGGGTGCGTAAGGTGCGTGGGGTGCGATGCTGGTCAGGGGCTACATTTAGCGGCGGTCGTGAAGCACGCTTCATCCAGATA
>JANNJO010000130.1:0-3894 GCA_031395755.1 Acidobacteriota bacterium | reverse complement strand
GATTCACCCGACCGCGCTCGGCGGCCAGGTGCTGGGCCGTTCGAATCTCGGCATCGCTCATGCGATTGGTCACCGGTGGATCTACGACCAGCGGTACGGAGTGGGGCTCGCGAGGCGGTTCTACAACAACAGCCCTCCGACTATTCTCGATATACCGCTGAACACCGCCTGGGACTCCGTCGGCATACCCGATCCGGAAACGCCAGTCGGCGCGCGAGGCATCGGCGAACCCCCGGTAGCGGCCGCTTGCACTTCGGTGCTGAACGCGATTGCAGACGCGCTCGGCGACGAGGTGTTCGTCCGCTCGCCGGTTCTGCTGGATCACATCGTCACAGCGCTCGACACCAAGAAGCCGGGGCAGTTCCCGCTCACGGCAAACGTGTAGGGACACTTCGCTGATCAGGGCTGAAGGCAGAGGGCAAAGGGCAAAGAGGATGAAATGCCCTCTGCTCTCTGCCCTCTGCTCTCTTCTGCTCCTTCCCTCGTGTTCGCAGCCACCCAAACCAGCTCAACAGACGATAATTTGGGAGCACGCCGGGTCCTGGTCCGGCCGCGGGGATTTGGAAAGCCACTCGTTCCCCGCCTCGAGCGGATATCTCCGATTTACTTGGGAGACGAGCAACGAGACGAAGCCGGGTGAAGGCAGGTTCAAGCTAACCCTGGGAAGCTCGATCAGCGGACGCTTGATCCAGGTGGTGGTGGACAGCAAAGGCGCGAGTCGCGACGTCGCGTACGTCAGCGAGGAGCCGCGTACGTTTTACATCAAGGTGGAGTCGGCAAACGAAAACTGGAAGTTCACCGTGGACGAAGGTTTTCCGGCCACAATCGAACCCAAGCACTAAGCGCCAGGCTTTATCCAATTCATCTACACTATGAAGGATCTCGGAGACGGTGTCCCACCGCTTCACGACTTCGTCGTAAGGTCCACCGTTCGAGCTCAAAGCGATCATCAAACAGAACGACTGGAACCAGGTGCATTTGATCGCGCGCGGCAATACGATCCTGCAAATCTTCAACGGCGCCGTCACGAGCATCGTGATTGACGACGACACCAAGAATCGATCGCTTGGTGGACTGATCGGCTTCCAGATGCATGTCGGCGCTCCGATGAAGATCGAGATCCGCAACATCTGGTTGAAACAGTTATGATCCGTGGATGCGCGTATTCTTCGTCGCCATAGCTGTGATCCTTGTGCTCGGCGGTCCTGTTGGATCGCCGGGCTCGATGCTTGCCGCACAGAATGTGCTTCCTGACGCGCCGGGACGAGACATCACCGTGAAGGTTTGCGCCAACTGCCATGCGGCGGAAACGGTGGCGTCCGTGCGGCACGCGCCCGAAGGCTGGCGCGACGTGATTGCGAAAATGGTGGCGGCAGGTGCGGAGGGCACCGAGCAGGAGCTCGAGACGGTCTTCCAGTACCTGTCGACACAATTCCCCGCCGAGGCGCAGAAGGCGCTCAATCTCAATACGGCAACGGCCATCGAGCTGGAAAGCGTGGCCGGTCTTCTGCGCAAGGAAGCGGCTGCTCTCATCGCGCACCGTGAGAAAAACGGTCCCTGCAAGAAGCTGGATGACCTCAAGAAGATCGCAGGTCTCGACTACAAGAAGATCGAAGCGCGGAAGGAGCTCCTCGCGTGCATGTAGCAAGACTCTTTGTCATGGCCGCCCTGTTCTCGTGGGCCGCAACGCTCTCGGCCACCGACGTCCTGATGGAGGGCGTCGACACGGAACGCACAGGATGGGTAAAGGACGACAAGTTCTTTACGCTCGCGAACGTCGGCTCGACGAAGCTGCTGTGGCGCGTGCAACTGAACAGCACGCCTCGCTCGATGCACAACCTGTTTCCGCCGCTCATCGCGGAGAACGTCACGACGCCGCAGGGGCCGCTCGAGGTGGGCCTCGTCGCCGGCGTCACCGACGACCTCTTCGCGATCAACGTTGCCGACGGTCAGGTGCTCTGGCGCCGGAGGTTTGAGAACAGGCTCGTCAATCAGGCGCCGGTGAACAACGTGCTCTGCCCAGGGGGACAGGTGGCAGCGCCCGCGTTGGTGCAGGTGGCACCGGGCAAGTACACGGTCTATGCCCTGTCCTGGGACGGCAGGCTGCACCAGATCAACCTCGGCGACGGCGAGAACGTCGCGCCGCCGGAGAAGTTCATTCCGGGCAACGGCAAACCGTTTGCGCTCAACTACAAGGACGGCGTCATCTACACGGCGACGGCGCAGGGCTGCGGCGGCCTGACCAATGCCTTCCACTCGTTCGATCTCGCGTCACGCCGCGCGAGCACGTTCATTCCGGCAGGCGGCGGCTTGTGGGGCCGCCGTGGCGCAGCGATCGATGCCGAGGGCCGCATCTATCTCGGAACGGGCGACGCCATCTTCGATCCCGCAAACCGGCGCCTGGGCAACGGCATCGTCGGGGTGAAGATCGACGCAAACAAGCAGCTCCAGCTGGTCGACTTCTTCGGCGCGCCGAACGCGAACTGGCTGTGGCGCCGTGACCTCGACATCAATGTCACGCCGGTCGCGATCGACTATCGAGGGCGGAAGTTCCTGGTCGCGACGAGCAAGGAGTGCCGTCTGTGGCTGCTGGACCGCGACAGCCTCGGCGGGGAGGACCATCGCACCACGCTCCACACCACGCCGCTCATTTGCGCCGACTCGCAGGCGTTCGATAACGTCGGCATCTGGGGTGCCCTGGGCGCCTGGCAGGATCCGCAGGGTACGCAGTGGGTGCTCGCGCCGTTCTGGGGCCCGGTCAGCACCAAGTTCAAGGCGCCGATCGAACATAGCCGCCCCAAGGGCGGCGGCATTGCAGCGCTCAAGCTCGAAGAAGCCGCTGGCAAGTGGCAGCTCACCCCGGCCTGGCTGTCGCGCGACATGGATCTTGCGGAGGAAACGGTCATCGCGAACGGGATCGTCTTCGCGTACTCGAGCGGCGTTGACGGCACGCAGGTCGTGCAGGATGTCGCCTGGAACGAGCCGGGTGGACCGGTATACGGCGGCGCCCTTTCCAGTGGTGCCGCGCGGCGCATTCCAAACGGGCGCAAGGCGATGCTTTACGCGCTCGACGGTCAGACCGGCAAGGAGCTGTGGAACAGTGGCGACACGATTACCTCGTGGAATCACTTCAGCGGCATCACCGTCGCCAACGGGCGCGTGTACATCGGCACGTGGGACGGGATGCTCTACGCCTTTGGCGTCAGATAGATCGAGGATGCAGATGCGTGCTCACCGAATTGTTCCCCTCTTTGCCGCGTCGCTCATCGCCGGCGGTGTGACGTTCGCCCAGGTCGGACGCGGCTGGTCGGACTGGCCCACACCCTACGCGGACGCCCAGCGCACGTCTTGGCTGCAGACCGATCCGAACATCACGGTCGGGTCGCTATCGAAGCCCGGGTTCGCGTTGCAGTGGACGTCGAAACTCGACAACCAGCGCCGCGGGCCCCGCGGCCTCACGCAGGGAGTAACCGCCAGCGGGGTCACGCTCTTCGTGCCGGCGTCAATTGTCGCTGGCAGCTCGAACAAGCTGTACATGCTCGACAACGACACCGGGTACCTCATCTGGTCGCGCACGTTTGACGGTCCGCTGCCGGCGCAAACGGGCGCCTGCAGCGGAGGCGTCCCGGCGGCGCCAACGCGCATCGTGAGTGGGGCGGCCCCGCCGACAGTGCCCGCGGGCGCGCCGCCGCCCGCCGGGCGAGGAAATCAGCAGGGGTATCGCAGCTTGCTCGGCGAGCCCGGGCAGGGCATTCCGGTGGAACCTCGCGGCGGCGGACCGCCTCGCGGCGCGCCGGTTGGTCCTGCCCGCCAGGGCGGAGCGCCCGGCCCCGGTGCGCAAGGCCGCGGTGAGGGCGTAGGGATTCCGGGCGCACCGAATGTCGTCAGCGGCGC